>DATLOL010000061.1:0-4376 GCA_035536275.1 Thermoanaerobaculia bacterium | reverse complement strand
CCCCCGCCGCTCCACAGTACTCGCGCCAGTTCCACCATTTCTCCACGAACGCGCGGTCGTATTGTCGCGTCTCGATCATGTACCGCGCGATCGCCAGCAGGATCGCCCCCTCGGAGCCCGGATACGGCGCGACCCAGTAGTCCGCGTGCGTGGCGGTGTTGGAGAGGCGCACGTCGAAGACGATCAGCTTCGCGCCGCGCTCCTTCCCTTCCATGATCCGCTGCGCATGCGGGTTGAAGTAGTGACCCGACTCGAGGTGCGCGCTGATCAGCAGGATCACGTCGGCGTTGGCGTGATCGGGGCTGGGGCGGTCGAAGCCCATCCAGAACTGATAGCCGGCCCGCGCGCTGGAGGAGCAGATGTTCGTGTGCGAGTTGTGCCCGTCGACGCCCCACGCGGCGAGCACGCGCTCCGTGTAGCCGTCCTCGCCTGGCCGGCCGACGTGGTACATCACGTCGTTCGGACGTCCCTCGCCGATGGCCTTGCGAATGCGCGCGCCGATGTCGTCGAGCGCCTCGTCCCACGTCACGCGCTTCCACTCGTTCGCGCCGCGATGCGAGACGCGCTTCAGCGGATAGAGGATGCGATCGGGGTCGGTGGCCTGGTTCAGCGTGGCCGGACCCTTCGCGCAGTTGCGCCCGCGCGATCCGGGATGCTCGGGATTGCCCTCGTACTTGCGGACCTCGAGCGTCTCGCGATCGACGTATGCGAGCAGGCCGCACGCGGACTCGCAGTTGAAGCAGGTCGTCGGCACGAGCATGTAGCGGCGCTCGACCCGGCGCGGCCAGGCCGTCGATTCGAGCTCGGTCCAGTCGTCCCAGCGCTCTTTCGGCGGAAACGGTCTAAGCAAGCGGCACCGCCTGTCCCGCACCGACGTGGGCGCGCTCGTACAGGAGGAGACCGAGGAGAACAAAGGTCGCGGACTCGACCCCGAAGCCGATCGTGGCCGCGCCGATGATCTGCAGAATCACGCCCGCGCCGAACTCGAGATGGAACGCGCCGCGGGTCATCTCCCGCGACGCCAGCCGCGCGTGTGCCGTCGGATGCGGCATCAGCACCTCGGCCGCAATCAACAGCAGATGAACGACCGTGGCCACGCCCATGATCAGGCCGAGGTCCGTCACGCGCGTGACGATGAACAACACCGCCGCGCCGGCGACGATGCAGGCCACGAAATGCTGCGGCGCGAGCAGCGGGCTTTGCCAGAAGTCGCGCGCCTTCGCCTGCGCGAACAGCCAGGCCGTGTAAATGCCCGAGGCGAGTGCGATCGGAATGCCGATGTACGCGAACGCGCGCGGCGGAGCGCCGGGCCAGAGCAGGTGAATCGCGAGCAGCGCCGCGAACGCGCTGAGGATGATGCCGCCGCGCACGAGCCAGCTCCGCCACTGCGGCCGCGTGAGAATCAGATAGAAGCGCTTCGGGTGTTCGAGCTCGCCGATCAACAGCGCGAAGGTCAAAGCGAGAAAGATCGCCGAGATCAGCGGCGCGGTCTTTCTCCACAGAACGTTCGTCGGATCGATGACGCCGAGGAGCACGAGCGCGCCGGCGATGAGGTACGAGCCGGCGGAGATTGCCTTCGTCCAGACGTACGCGGTGATGGCCAGGCCCCACGGCGCGCGATGCGGCACGTCGTACGAGAGCATGGCCGCGGCCATGTTGTTCGCGTACTCGGGATTGCCGCTCGGGACCTGATGGGGCACGTCGGGCTGCTCGCTCCACATGAAGATGCCGCCGTCGGGCCGCTTCGCCGCGAGCGGATCGAGGGTGGCCTGATGCGCGCCTTTGTAGAAGAGCTTGGGCAGCGTTTCCTTCTCCGGACGGCGCACGGTGACGACGTCGCGGTTCACATACTGGGAGACGTTCGAAAGCGGATCGCGAAGGTCGCCGACGAGGATCGCCTGGGTCGGACAGACCACGACGCACGCCGGCTCGAGGTCCATCTCCAGGCGATGCGCGCAGAAATTACATTTCTCCGCGCTGTGATCGTCGGGGTTGATGAAGATCGCGTCGTACGGACAGGCGGCGATGCAGGCCCGGCAGCCGATGCAGATGTCCTTGTCGAAGTCGACGATGCCGTCCTTGCGCTGGTACATGGCCGAGGTCGGACAGGCGGTGACGCAGGGCGGATGCTCGCACTGGTTGCAGCGCGTGACCTGAAAGGCGCGCCGCGCGGCGGGGAACTGTCCGACGTCGACGGACTTCACGTACGTGCGGTTCACGCCGACCGGGACGGCGTTCTCCGATTTGCAGGCCGTGCTGCAGGCGTGACAGCCGATGCACAGGGTCTGGTCGATGACCTTGCCCCATTTGATTTCTTGCACGGTCACACGATATCCCGGTCCGTGGGCGTTCATCGCTCTCACTCCGTATTACCGGCAACATGAAACTGCCCCTGGTTCTCCTTTTCCTCATCTCTTTCCCCCTTCTCGCCCAGCAGCAACAACCCAGAAACGAAGTCTCCGGCTCCTACGGACGCATCGAAGTCGAAGATGCGCTCGATCTCGAGATCTACGGCGCCAGCTACAACCGCTACTGGACCCGCCAGTTCTCCACACGGGTGGGGATCCTGTCCGGAAGCGACGTGCTGCCGGATGACAACGGCGACGCGTCGTCGCGACTGCTGCACGGCACGGTCGAATTCCATCCGTTCTCCGGACGGCTCTTCTCCCCGCACGTCGGTTTCGGGGGCGCCTACGTGCGGCACTACGAGGACTATCTCGACTCCGACGAGACCGACTCGAGGCTCACGACGGTCGTACTCGGAGGCATCGACGTCAACTTCACGCCGCGGTTCGCCATCGGTGCGGACGCGCTCTATTCGGCGTTCGGCGTCGAGAGCGGAAACGACCGCTTCGCGCGCGACCTGACCTCCCTCAGCGTTTTCGGCTCCGCGCGTTTCCGCTGGTGATGTGAGACGATCCGCCGCCGTATGCCTTTTTCGAAATTCGGACTGCACCCCGATCTGCTGCGTGGCGTGAAGGAGCTCGGCTTCACGCGCCCCACTCCCATCCAGAACGACGCCATCCCGCCCGCGGTTGCGGGCAAGGACATTCTCGCGGCGGCCGCGACCGGAAGCGGCAAGACCGCCGCCTTCCTCCTGCCCATCATGCACCGGCTGATGGAGAAGAAACGCGGCCGCACGCGCGCACTCATCCTGACGCCGACGCGCGAGCTCGCCGCGCAGATCGATGAACATCTCCGCGACCTGGCCGTGCACACGCCGATCTCGGGCGCGGCCATCTTCGGTGGAGTGGGGATGGGTCCGCAGGAGCACGCGTTCCGCACCGGCGTGGACGTTCTCGTAGCCACGCCCGGACGCCTCCTCGATCACTTCCAGTACCCGTACGCGCGGCTCGAGTCGCTGGAGATCCTCGTCCTCGACGAAGCGGACCGGATGCTGGATATGGGCTTCCTCCCGGACATCCGGCGCGTGCTCAAGCACCTGCCGACGAAGCGACAGACGCTGTTTTTCTCGGCCACGCTGCCGCCGCCGATCGTACAGCTCGCGAAAGAGATGCTCCACAATCCAGCCACGATCTCGATCGAGCGCAAGGCCGCGCCGGCCATCGGCATCACCCAGTCGGTGTTCCCGGTGGCCCAGGACGTCAAGCTCGCGCTGCTGGACACGCTGCTCGCGCGCGGCGAGATCCAGAACGCGATCGTGTTCACGCGCACCAAGCATCGCGCGAACCGCGTGTTCGAGCAGCTCGAGAAGCGCCGGGTCAGCATCGCGCGCATCCACGGCAACCGCTCGCAGATGCAGCGCACCGAGGCGCTGGCGGGATTCAAGTCCGGGAAGTACCGGATCCTCGTCGCGACCGACATCGCCGCGCGCGGCATCGACGTCGAGGCGCTCTCGCACGTGGTGAACTTCGACGTGCCGAATGTGCCCGAGGATTACATCCATCGCGTGGGACGCACGGCGCGTGCGGAGCTGACCGGCGACGCCATCACCTTCGTCGCGCCGGACGAGGAGAACGACCTGCGCGCGATCGAGCGCGCCATCGGCAAGCGCCTGCCGCGCGTGACCGTTCCCGACTTCAACTACTCGCAGAGACCGGCGGAGAAGCTGGAGATCCCGATCCAGGAGCGCATCGCCGCGATCCGCGCGCGCAAGGCGGAGGATCGGGCCCGAGCGAAGGCGAAAGCGGATCGGAAGGCGGCAGTGGCGCCTCGCGCAGCGGCTCCGAGACCCGCGGCTCAGAGACCGTCATCATCGCGGCCCCCGTCGTCGAAGCGAAGAAGACGCTAAGAGACGACGAGGAGGCCTCCGGCGGGCCGGCACGGCCGGCAGCGCTTGTTGGCCTAGCCAGGCCGCACGCCTGACCCACTGAACGCGGCTCTCGGCAGCCGCACGTGTTTCGATGAGCGCTGCC
>DATLOL010000060.1:0-56544 GCA_035536275.1 Thermoanaerobaculia bacterium | reverse complement strand
TACGTCCGCTGTGGCCTCGCGCTCTTGGCCTTCCCTCCGTTGCGATACCGCCGCGCCGTGTTCTCGCTCATTCCGGTCTTCATCGCCGCCCGCTCGAGCGTCTCTCCCTCGTTGAGTCCTCTCATCAGTCTCCTCACTTGCCGGTCACTGACCAATCACACCCTCCCTTGGAGCGGGTGCACCTTAGTCGACTCAGCTTCGTTGTGTTGGGGTTATTCGGAGGAGACCGACCCCGCAGTTCTAGTTGTCGTCACGCTGCAGGTCTAATGGTCGCTGAACACTCAGAGCGCCGCGAACAAGTTGGCAACGGCGAGGGTCATCGCGGCGTCCAATCTGATGGCGTTGTCGGGACACGACGCGATCGCGGCGAAACGGGTGGGTCTCGAGACAGAGATTCGGAATCAGAACGGGACCCTGGCCAACGTCTATCGGCTCGGCATCCTCGTATCCCTGGCCGAAGGTCAGACCACGTCGCCGGACTTTGCCAAAGGCGTTGGATTTGCGCACTCCGGTTTGCTGGAAGCTCAACAGCTCGTGCAGAAACACCTGACCGCGGCAAAGCTCGATGTCGCGCCGATGACCGTCGCGCTCAACATGACCCAGAATTTCGGGCATGGCCGTGCGAATACACACAATGCCGTTCTGCATCTACGGACCACGTATCGCAACTCGGTCCTCGTGTCGCCGCTGCCGTAGTCGCTCGGTGCGCGCCGGGCGGGGACGCCCGGCGCGTACGACGAGCGGGTACTTCTTCGCCGGTGCCCCCAATTCCGCGCGCCGCTGTAACCCGACCCTATCTACGACACTCTGCGTTGCGAGTTCGGACGGCGCGGCTCCAACGTTACAGCCTTCTTATCGCTCTCCATTTCCTGTTGTTGCAGGTACTCACAAAGTGCGTCCAGGTCGTAGTCGAAGCGTTCGAGCAGCTCCTCACGGGCGGCGCGAGTCTCTTTGACGATCGGGTCTTCCCACATGATCATTCCTCCGCGAGCTCTTCCGGCGTGCAGATGACCGGCGGCTCGTATCCTGCCGAGCGGCATGTCTCCGCCACGAACCGGAGCATTCGCGCGTTCGCTATATGCTTACTCGTTTCGACGTACAGTTTCGACCGCATCGTTGACCACCGTAGCGGACCGATCGCGGTGCCGCAAGTCGTGCCCCGCTGCTACACTTCCCCCCGCCCAATCGTCCAAACATCCCGGAGGCCCCGATGCGGAAGTGGTTCGCGGTGCTGGCAGTGGTGTTGTCGTTGTGCGTGTCCGTGGTCGCGGAGACGCGCGAGGAGTTCGAGGCGCGGCTGACGCGTGAGCTGGCTGCGAAGGATCCGCAGGCCGTCGCGGCGTGGCAGCAGGCCAACGTCGCGCGCGACGCCGAACGCAACGACGAGGCCATTCGCCTCTACGCGCAGGTGGTTGCGCGCGTGCCGTCGTTCGTGCATGCCTTGCGGCGCCAGGCCGGCTGCGAGATGCGGGCGGGGCGCAAGCAGGATGCGCTCGCGCACATCCGCGCGGCCGTCGAACAGGAGCGCTCCAGCCAGAACCTCTCCTCGCTGGCGATGATCATCGTCGCCAGTGAAGGCAACGCGACCGAGGCGGCGGCGGTTGCGCGCGAGGCCATTGCGCTCGATCCGTCCGACGAATGGGCTCTGCACGCGCTGGCCGGCGCGGCGAACAGCCTTCAGGATTTGGAGATGCTTCGCGAGGCCACCATCCGGCTCGAACGCGTCGCGGCGAAGAGTCCGCAGACGCACCTGCTCCGAGTCACCGTCGCCGTAAACGAAGGCAACTGGGATGAGGCCCAGGCCGCGCTCGATCGCGCCAAAGTCTTCGGCCTCGCGCCCAAGGAGAGGAGCCGAAGCTGCGGGCGCTGCTCGACAACGTCGCGGCGAAGATCGGCACGCACGCGGTGGACAACGTGTACATGACGCCGTCGACCGAGGTCGCGGTGATGGAGCGCGGCAAAGGACGCCGCAAGGAGCGCTGTCTCCTCCTCGGCGTGGCCGCGCTCGAAGGCCTGCGCATGCGTCCCTTCAAGGCCATCCTCGGACACGAGTACGGACACTTCTCCAACCGCGACACGGCCGGCGGCGCCTTCGCGCTGTCCGTGCGGCGGTCGCTCGCGGCCACGGCGATCGGGATCGCGGAAGGCGGCGCCGCGACCTGGTACAACCCGGCCTGGCTGTTCGTGAACGCGTTCCACCGCCTGTTCCTGCGCATCTCCGAGGGTGCGTCGCGGCTGCAGGAAGTGCTCGCCGATCGCTGGGCGGTGTTTGCGTACGGCGCGGCGGCGTTCGAGGAGGGACTGCGCCACGTCGTCGATCGCGGCGTGCGTTTCGATGCGCACGTCGAGCGCACGTTGAACGAGGTCGTCAACCTGCAGGTGCCGCTCGCGAATCTGTACACGTACACGCCGTCGAAGGCGCCGGAGGACGTGACCACGGCAATCGAGGAAGCACTCAATCGGAAGTCGTCCGCGTACGACAGCCACCCCGCGCCGGCGGAACGCTTCGCGCTGAATGCGACGCTGCCGCAGAACGACGTCGAGACCGCGGAGGACGACGACGCGCCGGTGTCGACGCTGTTCGTGAACCTCGAGGCGCTGCAGGTGCGCATGACCGCGCAGGTGCGCGACAACGTGCGCGCCAACACAGGGCTGGAGATCCTCGCGCCGGCCGCGGTGTGAGGTCCGGACGGTCGATGTCACTCACGCGGGGTTACGCGGAAGCGTTCGCGTCGTTGATGCCGCTACCGAGGTTGCAGGCGGAGACGCTCGACGCTCTCCTCGCCGCGTATCCTCACGGACTCACGGCGCAACAGCTCGCGCGATTACTCGGATGCTCGGATTTCGTCGTGGTCAACAGCGCATTGGGCAGGCTCGGTCACCGCGTGCACGATGCACTTGGCGGTCATCCGGATGGACTCGCGGAAGGCGAGTTTCAGTGGTGGCATGTCTTGGCCACCGGCGAACGGTCGGGAGATGGGTTCCGATGGTGCCTCCGGGATGCTGTCGTTTCAGCCCTGACGAGCATTGGCTTTGGAACACCGACTCCGGCCCATGCCGGCGAAATCGAGACCGACGAACCACTGTACGAAGGTGCCGTGCGGCACGTGCGCGTGAACGCATACGAGCGTAACCCTGTCGCACGTCGGCGCTGCCTCGAGGCGCATGGCTGCGCATGTACGGTCTGTGGCTTCGACTTCGGCGAAGTGTACGGTCCACACGCGGCAGGCTATATCCACGTCCACCATCTCACGCCGCTCTCGGAAATCCGCGAAGAGTATGAAATCGATCCTGTCGTCGATATGGTCCCGTTGTGCCCGAACTGTCACGCGGCGATCCACCTCCGCACGCCGCCATTCTCGATCGAAGAGATGCAAGTGTTGGGTCGGCGGCACGCAGATTGATCGCGGGGTCCTCCCCTCGTTTTTGCGGGGAGGGAACGCGAGACCTAGCCGCTGGCCGGCCGGTGCGCCGGCTAAACGTGTCATCCCGAGCGTAGTCGAGGGACCTGGGCGGGTGGGGCACGAGGAATGAGCCTCGCGCCCCCGCCCAACCAGGTCCCTCGACTCACGCTCGGGATGACACCTCAGCACCCAGCACCCAGCACGCAGCACCCAGCACTCATTCCTCATCCCACCCGCCCAGGTCCCTCGGGTCACGAAAGCGCTCGTGCGCTGACGCGCAGCGCGCGCGCCTCGGCCAGCAGCTCCGCCACGACGTCGCTCTCCTCGACTTCGTCGGGGTCGCCGAGGCCGGCGTTCTTCTGCATGCGCACTCCTTCGCGCACCAGGTCGCGGATCTCCTCGGCGTTGTCGACGCCGCGAAAGTACGCGACGTGCATCGGCTCGCGGCCGCCTTTCTTTCCGTCCGAGTCCGACGACGAGCCGCCGCCGCCTGCCGTCTTCACCTCCACGTCGGCGATGCCGAGGGCGCGCTGGAGGGGGCCCTGTTTGATGCCGATGTTCTGCACGTTGGCCAGCGCGATGGTCTTCTCGCGGATGTTGAGGATGCCTTCGCGGATGCGGATGGCGCGGTCGTTGACCATGTACCAGCGCAGCTCGTAGTCCAGGCGCACGATGCACCAGCCCAGAAACGCCTCGACCGCGAACGCGATCCAGCCGAAGATCTCGCCGAGCTGCATCAGCACGACCACCATCCGCGGCGTGCCTTTGTTGTCCAGGTACTCGACGAAGTAGAGCGCGAAGAGGAGACCGGTCAGCGCAAAGAGTCGTGTCGCGGCCCAGCGCAGCAAACGCAGCTTGAAGAAGTTCGGCGCGGCGCGGAAGAGGCGCGGCGCCGATCCGGGCGGCGGCTCCGGATCGTGCGGGACGCGCAGCAGACGCAGGACCGAGGCGCGCCAGCTCACTGCTTCTTCTCCAGGGCTTCGCGGACTTCGCGGAGGGCGGCGGTGACTTCCTGCAGGGCGGCGGTGAGGCCTTCCTGGGGGACAGGCAGGATTGCCTGTCCTCCACTGCCGCGCACGCCGCGCATCTTCGAGTAGAGGAAGTCGCGCACGGCCTCGAACTCGTGCACGCCCTCGATGGTCATCTCCGCCGACGCGCTCGCGCTCGCGGTCTGGATCTGGATGCGCGCGAGACCCAGCCACCGCTCCAGCACGTTGCTGGTCAGGTGGATGTCCTGGATGCGCGCGTAGGTGAGGGTGATCTGGCGGCGGAAGAGGATGCCCCAGCTCATGGAGATCCCTTCCTCGTCGAACTCGTACCGCATCGTGTGATAGCGGAAGTAGAGATAGATGAGCGGGACGAAGAAGAGAGGGCCGAGAAGGAACGAGGAAAGGACGTAATACTTGAAGAGCGCGGGGGACGGGCGGTGGATGGAGAAGACGTCCACCGCCCGATGCTACTCGATCACGGCCTCGGGCCGATGATCGCGCTGCCTTCCCGGTGGGCGTTGCTGAGGGCCTGCGCGGGCGAGCAGCCGTTGCCGAGTGCGGGCGCGTCGAAGTCGGCGGAGAAGCGGTTCTGGGCGCGCATCGACACCGTCACCCAGCTCTGCGCGACGCGCGTGTCTTCCGTCGCGCGGTCGAGATTGAAGTACGTCCAGCCGGCCTGCGCGCCGTTCGGCATTCCCGAGATCGTCATCAGCGACGTCGCCGGAAGTCCCGGCACGTTGCCGGTGACGACGTTCTCGTTCTCATCGAACGTGACCATGTCGACGACGCTCATGGCCCGGTTGACGCGGTACGAATCGCACGGGGCGCCTGCTCCATTCGGCACGTCGCGCCAGACTTTGTAGTAGGTGTTGAACGAGTCGGGACCGCCGAGGATCCAGCGGGCGGCGAAGGTGGAGGGGAGGGGCTGGCGGGCGTCGCTGACCGCGCGCGGCGCGATGCGTCCGTAAAAGGTGCGCTCGAGATTCGTGGTCAGGCTCGGCGACGTCTGCCGCGACGCCGGCGTCCCGCCCTCGGGGATCGCCCGGATGTGCACCAGCGGGCTGGCCTGCGCGTGATTGCCGGTGGGGTCGACCTGCTGGTAGTCGCCGGTGAGGACGTTGTCGTAGCGGATGTCGTTCGTGAAGTACTCGGTGTCGGTGGGGAGGGTGTAGCTGCACGAGCTGACCACGTCGATGGTGGCGTAACCCATGGCCCGATCGTGGATGCCGCCGATTTCCTCGCACGCCGTGGTCACGCCGCCGCCGGCGGGAATGCGTCCCTGGAGGAAGGCCTGCTGCATGCGCGCGACGGACGCCGGGTCGAGGGGACCGGGCAACCGCTCGCACGCCGACAGGTCCAGGTCGGGGTTCGACTTCGAATACTCGCGTTTCCGGCTGATCAGCGTGCCGGTACCGGCATCGGGCGCGACCACGCCGCGCGCGATGACGTCGTACAGATTGATGGCCTGCACGTCGTAGCCGGTCAGATAGATGTTGAACGTGATGACCGGAAAGCCGTAGTCGGTCCACAGCGTGACCCGCGCGACCCGCTCCTGGTTGGTGACGTTGACGATCGTGAACAAAGTGGTCTGCTTGTCGCCGGGTGGGACGAGATCGACCTCGAAGTACGGCAGCAGCAGCGTGGCCGCGGGGAGCATGGAGATGTCGCAACTGTCGTCGTTGTTCGTCAGCGGCGCGCCGGTGGGGAAGATGCTCGCAGGTCCATTCGGCGAGGGAGCGATGGGCTCCGTGTCCATGGTCCATCCGTCGGAGAGGTCATTGACTCGCGCCGGCGCCGAGCAGCCGTTGCCGAACGCGGTCGCGTTCATGTCCACCGAGTAGCGGCTCTCGGCCCGCATCGAGGTGATGACCCAGGCCTGATCCGCGACCGCGTCTCCGGTCTTGTCCAGGTTGAAGTAGACCCACCCGCCCCTCGGATCGTTCGTGAGCTGGGCGAAGACGTACGGGTCGGAGAGCGCGTAGCGTCCGGTCGCGGCCAGGAGAACCGGCGAGTAGATCGGCGGGACCAGATGGCCGACATAGCCGGCGAACCCGACGCCGTTCTCGGCCTCGTCGAACACGACCTCGTCGGACGTCCCCAGATTCGGTTCCTCGGTGCACGTGCCAGCGGACGCGGACAGCTCGCGCCACATCTTGAGATCCGTCTGGAACGAGGTGGTGCCGGCGCGGATGTAGCGCGCCGCGAAACGCGACGGGAGCGGCTGCCGGCGGTCGGACACGCCGTCTTGCGCGAAGCGGCCGTAGAACGTGCGGGTGAGGTTGGTCGTGCCGCCGAATCCTTCCGGCACCGCGCGGATGTGCACCATCGGTCCGCCCTGCGCGAAGTTCTGCGCGGGGTTGACCTGCTGGTAATCGCCGATCAGGACGTTGTCGTAGCGGAGGTCGCTGCTGAAGTACTCGGGATCGGTCGGCAATCGATTGGTGCACGCGCCGACGACGTCGATGGTGGCGTAGCCGATCGCGTTCGCATGAACGAACCCCGCGGTTCCGCATCCGTCCACCGTCCCCGCCGTCAACGCACGCTGCAGCCGCAGCAGGGCATCCGGCGTCAGCGGCGCGATGCTCTGACACCCGCGCACGTCGTTGGCGGGATTGCCGGGGATGCCGAGGCGGCCGAAGCTCGAGACGGCGGTGCCGGTGTTGCCGATGCGGCCGTGGGTGAGGACGTCGCGGAGGTTGATGGCCTGCACGTCGTAGCCGGTGAGGAAGACGTTGAAGGACACCAGCGGCACGGCGAGATCGGTCCAGAGCGTGACGCGCGCGATCCGCGGGAGCTGGGTGACGTTGGTGACGGTGAAGAGGGTCGTCTCGCCGTTGATGTTCTCGAGATCGACCTCGAAGTAGGGGAGCAGCAGCGTGGCGGCCGGGAGATCGGCGATGTCGCAACTGTCGTCGTTGCTGGTCGACCGCGGGCCGCCGACGTCGTATCGCGCGGCGTGAAGCTCGAAGGAAACCAGAAGAACCGCGAGCGCGACCAGGGATCGAGAAACGGGCATGCCGAACACCCTCCGGAATGATTATCTTGCAGTTTGGTATCATTGCCCGGTCCAAATCTCCCAGGAGAGTCCTTCATGCTCAAAGTCCTTCGCATCACGGTCGTCGTGTGCCTTGCCTACTCCGCCTTTGGCGCGACCAGCGTCAAAGATCTGGTCAGCCGTCACGGCTCGCTGAAGACGGCACCCGGCCAGCAGGTCTCGAACTTCACGGTCACGGTCGGCCACGCGACGTTCACCCTCGCGAACGGTACCGTGGTGCCGGTCCTCGCCGGCGACGCACCGGCCGGCCTTTTCCTCAGCGGGACGGGAACGTTCACGTACACGACCGTGAACAAGGACGAGCTGGCGGCCGTCCGCTACAACACGAAGAACAGCGGCGTGACCGCGCAGGCCGGCGCCGACAAGGTCTCGATCGCGGAGCCGTTCAAGAGCGTGCTCGTTCTTGGCAACGGTCTGCCGTCCATCACGCCCTCGGGTGCCGACGCTGCGGCCGCGTGGACCGAGAACCGCGCGCTCTTCGCGCGCAACACGTTCGGGACTCCGGCGTCGCACCTGTTCGCATACGCGGCGATCGACGCTCCGGCGGCGCGAGTGGTGCGTGCCGAGGTGCAGGGCGCGGAGCGGCCGTACATCTATGAATACGACGGGGCGTACGACGGCGAGGAGTCGCTCCAGTTCCTGCGGAAGCTGGTCTTTCAGCGGGGCGGCAGCAAGCTCGACGACGTGCTCTGGGAGAGCACGCTGTCGCAGCAGGTCGTCGGGCGCCCGGCCCGCTCGATCGCCCCGGCGCGCGTGAAGCTGGTCGACGTCGATGTGAACCTCACGGGCAGGATGGACGAGACGGGGACGCTGATCGTCGTCGAGACCATCGTGCCGCAGCAGCGTCCCGCGGAAGTGCTCCGCTTCGCGCTCAACCACCTGCTGCTCTACGACTCCGAGCGCCCGGCGCGCCGCTTCAACCTCAAGAAGGTCACGGACGGGAAGGGCCGCGCGCTCGAGTTCGTGCACGCCTCGGACGATCTGCTGGTCAGCCTCGCCGAGCCCGCGCCGGCCGGCCAGCCCCTCAAGCTCACCTTCGAGATCGACGGCGACTTTCTGTACCGTCCGGAGAAGAGCCACTACTGGGAGTTGGGGATCACGCCGTGGTTCCCGTGGGTGCGCATGCACGAGCAGGCCTTCACGTTCCACTCGGTGGTGAAGGTGGAGAAGCCGTACGTCTCGTTCGCGTCGGGCAAGTCGCTGCGCCGCGTCGAAGAGGGCGGCTTCAACGTCAACGAGACGAAGCTGGAGCAGCCGGTCGGCTGGGTGGCCATCCTCGCCGGCAAGTACCACTTCGACGAGGAGACGCGCAACGGCGTGACGGTCCGCGTGGCGTCGTTCCTGGTCAAGAACAACCAGGCCTACAAGGAGCTGCGCAACCTCGCCTTCAATGCCATCGAGCACTACCCGACCTTCCTCGGCCCGTTCCCGTTCAACGAGATCACGGTGATCGAGAAGAACGACTTCGGCTACGGCCAGGCGCCGGCGGGCATCGTCTTCATCACCAAGGAGGCGTTCACGCCGAAGCTCGGTGAGGCCAACGACTACGTCCAGGGAGTGAATCTCCGCTTCCTCCACGAGCTCGCGCATCAGTACTGGGGCAGCGCGGTGTCGATGCGCTCGATGGAGGAGCAGTGGCTCGATGAGGCGTTCGCCGAATACTCGGCGTCGCTGTTCTTCCGCGGCACGAACCTCGACGGCCAGTACCAGCGCGCGTTCACCCACTGGAAGGCGAATGCGAAGGACGCGACGGAGGTCGCCGCGATCCCGGCCGCGAATCGCCTGGTGAATTCGCGCGATGGACTGCACGCATACGTGTCGCGCACGAACCTGATCTACGCGAAGGGCGCGCTCCTGCTCGCGGCGATCCACCGGGAGCTCGGCGACCAGATGTTCCTCACGTTCCTCAAGTCGTACCAGAAGAGCTTCCGCTGGAAGAACATGGCGACGACGAAGGACGCCATCGACCTCCTGACGTTCCTCACCAAGAAGGACTGGGCCCCGTGGTTCGAACAGTATTACTACGGGACGGCGGTGCCTGAGGTGAAGGGGAAGTAGTTGTCTTGTTGTCGGTTGTCGGTTGTCGGTTGTCTGGGAGTTGTCGTGAAGCGGTCGCTATCGCGAGTGCGGCTGATCGGTCAAGGTCGTCCAGCGTGACGACGCATATGGGCGCGGGAGTAGAATTCTGCATCATGTCGCACCGTGATATTCGTGACCTCGAGTCGGAGCTCCTGCAACTAGAGCCGATGACGAGGGCGGCGCTAGCGAGGAAGCTGCTCGCCAGTCTCGATGACTTGTCGGATCAGGACTATGAGCGGCTGTGGGCGGAGGAGGCCGAGGCGCGGTATGCGGATTTCCTCGCCGGCCGAACTGCGGCCGTCGATGGTGACGAGGTACTCGCGCGTGCGCAAGCGCGCGTGAGCGGCCGTTGAAGCCGTACCGGTTCCTGGAAGAGGCGGATCAGGAGTTTCACGACCACATCGGTTACTTCCTCGGCTATTCGGAAGCGGCCGCCGACAGGTTTGTGAGCGACGTCGCTCGTGCCGTCCGGGACGTTCGCGCACATCCACAGATCGGCGCCCCCATCTCGCGCATTGTCCGGCAGCGCGTCCTGACTAACTTCAAGTACAGCATCCTCTACATCGACGCGGCGACTGAGATCCTGATCGTCGCGATTGCACCGCACCGACGGCGTCCAGGTTACTGGCGGAGGCGCGTGCGGAATCTGCATCGCTGAACGGACGCCTCGCGTAGCGCCGGCCTCCGGCCGGCCGGATCGCCGCCGTCTCGGCGGCACCTATTCGTGCCGGCGGGACGCCGGCGTTCCGGCCGGCCGGAGGCCGGCGTTACGGGCGAGCGCTTCGTTCAGCACCGGAATCCAGGTCGCGTAGCCGCGGTCGTTGGGGTGGAAACGGTCCGCTGCGAAGAGGGATCGATCGCGGCGGAACATGGGGCCGGTCACCGCGGCGATCGGGGCGAAGGTGAGGCCGTGCTTTGCCGCTTCCGCTAGGAACATGCGGTTGACCTGCTTGGTCCGGTGGGAGGCGATGCCGCGGAGAGGCCAGGGGATGCGCGGGGGCGAGCCCATGTCCGGCGAGCCGGTGATGACGATGCGCACGTCGGGATTCGCTTCGGTGAGGGCGGTGACGATCGCGCGGAGATCCGTCCGCATCCCGTCGATGCCCGTCAGATGCGTGACATCGTTCGCGCCGGCGGAGAGCAGCACGAGGTCGGGGCGGAGGGGTGTGACCCGTGGGAGCTGGAGTCTGCGCACGTCGCTCATCCGCGCGCCGGAGACGCCGACGTTGGTCATCGTGACGATGTGCCGCCGGCCGAGCTCTTTCGCCGTCGACACCGCGATTCCCGACTCGTAGCTGCCTCCGACGCCCGCCGCCGTGCTGTCGCCCATGACGACATAGGTCAGCGGCTGGCCGGAGGAACCGAACGTCATCAGGAGCGCGATCGCCACGAGGGAACGCCGGAGGCCTCTCGTCGTCTCTCCGTGGGTCAACGCGAGCCCGCGGCGCTGGCCGTTTGCGGGCGGCCGTCGCGCGAGGCGACGAAGTTCAGGTGAGCCACGAAGGCGTTGAAGATGCGCTCGCTCGCTTTGGGCGAGGTCTGCACCTTGGACAGCTCCTCGACGTACGTCGTCGCGCCGCTGCGCAGCTCGAGTGACGGGTCGCGGAGGAGCATCTTGATGAACATCTCCGAGACCGCGAACTGCGTCGGCAGCTTCACGCCCTTCGTTTTCGCCGCCGTCTCGATGGTCTCGCGCGTCGACGGGGCGAGCTCGCGCAGGGAGCCGACCAGGGTCGTCTCGATCTGGCTCGCGCCCGGGGTGATCACCGTGATCGGGTTCTTCGTCGGATCGAAGAGCTCCGTGGCGTCGATGATGCCCCGCGTCGCCGGGAGGAAGAGCTTGTCGCCCGGGTCGGGGTTGAGCCTGAGGTAGATCTCGGGACGGAGCAGGCGTCCGGAGTTGCAGGCGCTGATGATGATGTGTTTCACGCCCACCGGCTCGAGCCACTCCTGCAGCGCGCCGACCGAGATGTACGAGCGGTCGTCGCCGTCCTTCTTGCCGGTCTGCACTTTCAGCCCGTGCCCGTTCGTGCCGTGCGTCTCGAGGATGAGCGTGCGGATGCGGCGGCTGGGATGGGTGAGGTTGTGCGCGTGAATGCCGCTGAGGATCTCCAGCCAGTCCGCGCTCTCGAAGCAACTGAAGCCGAGGGCTGCGTAGAACTGGCAGTTGTCGCGGACGCTGAGGTCGGGGCTGAAGACGATGCCCACGCCGGCGCCAACGTCGCCCAGTCCCGCATGCGACGAGGCCGGCCAGGCCTTCGCCAGCAGGACGGTCGAATCCTGCGCGGACGCGGTGGCCGTCAGCAGCAGGAGCGCGAGAAGGAGTGCGGTGCGTTTCATGGTCGCCGTGTCGTAGAGCGCCCTTTCAAAATGCGAACCCAAACGCACCGGCGAGCTCGACCGGGAGGCCTCCGGCGGGCTACTCCTCGTGTTTGGCGCGCAGCAGGAGCACCGGCACGTCGATGTGGCGCAGCACGTACTCGGCTTTGCTGCCGAGGGGGATGCGTTTGGTGATGCCGGCGGCGCCCATGACCACGATGCTGGCGCGATGCTCCTGGATGGCCTCCACGATCTCGCGCTCCGGCATGCCTCGGCGCACGTCGCGTTTGGCTTTCACCGAGTCCCCGGCCGACTCGATCCTGCGGAACTGCTCCTCCACCCAGTCGTGAACCTGGCGGTGCAGGTCTTCGTCAGTCTCGAATCCGTGCAGGCCGGCGTTCATGGCCACGCGCAGGTCGCTCGCCTCGAGCACGGTCACGAAGACCACTTCCGCGCGCAGTTGCGGCGCCAGCTCCTCCACCGCATACCGCGCGGCGCGGCACGAGGCCGCGGAGAAATCCACCGGGACGACGATTCGCTCGATCATGCGCGAAAACGTATCACGGCGAACAGCCGTTGCCGAGTGCGACGGCGTCGCGGCGGACCGAAGAGCGGCCCCGGACGAACTGCGTCGCCGCGATCCAGGCCTGGGTCGCGAACGGGTCGTCGGGATCGTCGAGATCGAAGTACGCCCACCCGCGGGTCACGCCGTTCGGCATCATCGGAAAGACGCTGTAGTCGAGGATGTGCGTGCGCGACGTCGAAGGCAGCGTCGGACGGGCATCCGGTAACGGGACGGCCGGTGTCGGCCGGGCGGTCACGGCGTTGCCCTCGTCGTCGAACAGCACGATCTCCGTGTACGGACGCGACGAGAGGTCGTAGTCGCGACAGGTGTTCGCTCGCTGCGCGCCTTCGCGCCAGATCTCGAAGAAGGTCGCGCCGTCGACGCCGCCCGCGGCGGTCCACTGCACGGCGAACTTCGACGGGAGCGGCTGGCGCAGGTCGCGGCCCTTCGAATGGCGCGAGTAAAACGTGCGCGGGAGGTCGCCGTCGGGGATCGCGCGGATGTGCACCAGGGGTGCGCCGTCGGCGGCGCCGAGGGCGTGATCGACGATCTGGTAGTCGCCGGTGAGGACGTTGTCGAAGCCGACGTCGCGCGTCCAGTAGCTCGGGTCCGTGGGAGCGACGGTCGCACAGTTGTTGACGACGTCGACCGTCGCGTAGCCGGTCGCGAACGAGTGGACCAGTCCCACTTCCTCGCACTCGGGCACGGAGCCGTCGGTGAACGCACGCGGCAGGCGCTCCGCCAGTTGCGGTGTGAGCGTGCCGGGCAGCGACTCGCAGCCGCTCAGCGAGATGTCGCGATTGCGCACCGAGCGCTGACCGCGCGGCGAGATCCCGGTGCCGGTGCCGTGCTCCGGCCCGATCAGGCCGCGCACGATCACGTCGTACAGATCGATGCTCTGCATGTCATAGCCGGTCAGGTAGACGTTGAACGTGAGGATCGGAACGGACAGGTCCGTCCACAGCGTCACCCGCGCGATGCGCTCCTCGGGGCCCGTATTCGTGATCGCGAAGAGCGTGGTGACGGAGCGCCGCGGCTCCGTGTCGACGCGGAACTGCGGGAGGAGCAGCGTGGCCGCGGGGAGCATGCTGATGTCGCAACCGTCGTCGTTGCCGGGCGACGGCGCGATCGGGAGAGCGCCGCCCGTTCGGAAGTTGCTGATCGGCTCGACGGGCGAGCAGCCGTTGCCGAGGGCGGGGGCCTCGACGTCGACGGCGAAGCGGTCCAGCCCGGCCATCGACGCGATCACCCACCCCTGCGCGCCGGCGGGATCGCCTCGCGACACGGCGAGGTTGACGGCCATCCATCCGCTCGTCGCGCTGTTGGGGAGCTGCGGCCACACATCGGCGTCGGCAACGCTCGTCATCGAGGTGACGGGAAACGCGTAGAGCGGATTCCGCGGGATCTCCGGGCGGGAGTCCGGGACCTGGGCGACGCCCAGCTCGGCCTCGTCGAAGCGGACGACGTCTTCCGCGGCGACGTTCGCATTCGCGGCGAACGCGCTGCACGGCGCGTCCGCGCGGACGACGCCTTCGCGCCAGACCTTCATCGCCGTGCGCACGTCCGGACCCTGAATCCAGTGCGAAGTGAATCGCGACGGCAATGGCTGGCGCGCGTCGAGCCGCGGCGCCTCGGGCGGCTGATGGCGCGAGTAGAACGTGCGCGGGAAGCCGGCGCCGGGAAATGCGCGGATGTGCACCAGCGGGCCGCCGGTGGCGTCGCCGCGGCGCGTGCTTTCGTAGTCGCCGGTGAGGACGTTGTCGTAGCGGAGATCGCGGGTCCAGTACTCGCGGTCCTGCACCGACGCGGTGCTGTTCGAGGCCACGACGTCGACCGTGGCGTAGCCGACCGCGCGCGCGTGCGTGCCGCCGACGCCGGTGCAGTCGCCGGCGATGCCGCGCGTGAACGCGTCGCGCAAGTGGACCGCCGGCGTCTCGCCGGCGTTCCGGAGGACCTCGTACAGGTCGATCACCTCCAAGTCATAGGCGGCGAGGTGGACGTTGAACCCCACTACCGGATAGCCGCGGTCCGTCCACAGCGTCACGTGCGCGACGCGGTCCGCATCAGTCACGTTGGTGATCGTGAAGCGCGTGTTCGCGGCCGCCGCGTCGTCGAGGTCGACCTCAAAGTACGGCAGCAGCAGCGTCGCCGCGGGCAGTTGGGCGATTTCGCAGAGAGCAGCGAGGACCAGGAGAAGTTTCATGGATTTCGATTCGGCGATGGGCCGACGACCACCGTGCCGGTGGTGTGCTGGCTGGCCCGCACCTCAGCCGAGCAACCGTTGCCCATCGCGGCCGCGTCGAAGCTCGCCGAGTAGCGGCCGCCAGCGCGCATCCACACCGACACCCAGCTCTGACTGGCGAGCGTTTCCTCCGGACCGCTGTCGAGGTTGATGTACATCCACCCCGCGGGCGCGCCGTTTGCCATCTGCGGATAGAGCGAGTTGTCGGCGACCGACGTGCGCGACGTCAGCGGCAGCGCGAAGTCGTCGTTGCAGCGCGCGACGCGACAGAGCGGCACGTCGCCCACCCAGTTTTCGTCCTCGTCGAAGCGGACGATCTCCGTCAGCTGGCTGATGTTGTCGTCGAGCGATCCGCAGGCGGTCGGCGGGCGACGGACGGGCTCGCGCCAGACGGAGTAGTGGGTCTGATACCCGCTCGCGGTCCCCTGGATCCAGCGCACGGCGAACCTCGAGGGGAGCGGCTGGCGGCGGTCGCGAGCCGGCGCGGCCGCAGTCTGGTAGCGGCTGTAGAACGTGCGATTCATGCCCTCGACGGCGCGGATGTGCACCATCGGCGAGCTCTCCGCGAGCGCCCGGCTCGCATCGACCTGCCGGGAGTCGCCGATCAGCACGTTGTCGAACGCGACGTCGTCCCAGTACCCGGGATCGGTCGCGTCGCGCACGTTGCAGTTGCGCACGACGTCGATGGTCGCGTAGCCCGCCGCCAGATCGTGTTGCAGCCCGACCGCGTCGCAGCCCGGCATCCCGCCGAAGTCGCGTACGAATCCGTCGACGAACGTGTCGCGCATGCGGACGACGAGGTCCGTGCCCACCGCGCCGCCGAGCTGTCCGCAGCCCTGCAGATCGAGGGAACGGTTCGGGTCCGCATGCCTGCCGCGCGGGCTGGTGAAGAAGCCGGTCATGGGCAGGCGGCCGTGGGCGATGACGTCGAAGAGATTGATGGTCTGCGTGTCGTAGCCGGTGAGATAGATGTTGAAGGTGAGGACCGGGTATCCGAGGTCGGTCCACAGCGTCACCCGCGCGATCTGATCGCGGGGGCCGGTGTTGGTGATGGTGAAGAGCGTGTTCTCTTCCTCCGGGTGGCCGACGTCGACGCCGAAGTTCGGCAGGAGGAGCGTGGCCGCCGGCAGTTGAGCGATGTCGCAACTGTCGTCGTTGCCCGTCTCCGCGACTCCTCCACGCGCCGGCCCGTCGGGCGCGGGACCGATCGGCGCGCCGCCGCGGAACGAGGCCTCGCTCGGCGTGGCCGGCGCCGAGCAGCCATTGCCGAGGACGGAGGCGTCGGCGGCGGTGGCGACGCGGCCGGCGGCCGAGCGCGTCGTCGCGACCACCCAGTTCTGCGTTGCGGCCTCGCGGCCCGCGCTCGCGTCGAGGTTGAGATAGATCCAGCCCGCGTTCCTGCCTGGGAACGGCACACCGGCGATCGCCGTGACGGACACCGCGGGCAGCGCATCGGATGTACCGACGACGGCGTTCTCGTTCTCATCGAACACGACCACCTCCGTGGTCGTGGATGACGCCGCGGCGTCGCGCCAGATGTGCAGCGACGTGCCCTCCGCCCACCGTGTCGCGAAGAGCGCGGGGAGCGGCTGGCGTCCGTCGAGGCGGGGCGCGTCGGCCGGCTGGAAGCGGCCGTAGAACGTGCGCGCGAATCCGGCGTCCCATGTTGCCTGCGCCGAGCGGCGTGGCTCCGGCCTTCCGCCCTCGGGGACCGCGCGGATGTGCACCAGCGGTGCACCGTGCGCGGACTCCGTCGCCAGGTCGAGCTGCTGCCAGTCGCCGGTGAAGACGTTGTCGTAGCGGAGATCGCGCGTCCAGTAATGCGGATCGGTCGGACCGGCGGCCGTGCACGACTCCACGACGTCGATCGTGGCGTAGCCGATCGCGCGCTCGCGTCCCGCGGTGAACGCGGCGCGCACGCGCGCCACTGTGTCCGCATCGAGCGGGCCGGGGAGCAGTTGGCAGTTCGACATCTCGATCGCGGGATTCGGGACGGTGAGCTGGCCGCGCGGCCGGAGCGACGCGCCGGTGCCGCGCTCGGGCGCGACGATGCCCCGCGCGAGCACGTCGTACAGGTTGACGGCCTGCGCGTCGTAGCCGGTGAGGTAGATGTTGAAGCCGAGCACCGGCTCGGCGCGATCGGTCCAGAGCGTGACGTGGGCGACGCGATCGGTATTCGTGACGTTGACGACGGTGAACAGCGTCGTCGCCGCGCCGTTGAAGTCGACTTCGAAGTACGGCAGCAGCAGCGTCGCCGCGGGTAGCAGGGCGATGTCGCAACTGTCGTCGTTGTCGCGGGTGACGGCGGAGGCGAGGGGAGCGATGAGGAGAAGCAGGACGATCAGACGCTTCATGGCTGGCTCCTGTTTGGGGACGGGCCGATGACGACTGCGCCCCTGGTGTGCTCACTCTCCACAAACGGCGCGGAGCAGCCGTTGCCGAGCGCCGTTGCGTCGAAACGATGGGCTTTGCCGGCGGCGCTCAGCATCGACGTCACGACCCAGCTCTGACTGCGCCCGCCGGCTTCGCGGCTGTCGAGGTTCAGGAAGAACCAGCCGCTCGTGGCGCCGTTCGTCAGTTGTGGGAACACTCCGGCGTCCAGCGTTGCATAGCGCGCCGATGCAGGAAGGATGGTCGGGAAGCACCCGAATATCCCGCGGCAGGCGTACGGATTGTCTCCGACCGGATTCTCCAGTTCGTCGAAGCGCACGAACTCGGTCGGGCCGACGAAATGCTCATCGCTGCATTCGGTGGTGCCGTCGCTCTCGCGCCAGATCTCCAGCGACGTCGCGAACCGGGAGAAGCCGCCCTGCACCCATCGCACCGCGAACGCGGAGGGGAGCGGCTGTCTCGCGTCGAGGCGTGGCAGGCCGGGTGACTGGTAACGCGAATAGAACGTGCGCGGGAATCCCGCGTCCCAACGCGATGGATGCACGCTGCGCTCGGCCAGCGTTCCTCCGTCAGGCACGGCGCGGATGTGCACGAGCGGCGACCCGGCGCCATCCTGGCCGTCGGCCTCGACGCGGATCACGCCTCCGGTGAGCACGTTGTCGAAGGCGATGTCGCTCCGCCAGTACGCGGCGTCCGTTGGATTGTGCGCGTTGCAGTTCGAGACCACGTCGATCGTCGCGTAGCCGCGTGCAAAACGGTCCCCCTGCTCCCACATACCGGCCTTGTCGCAGCCGTCCAGTCGCCCTTCGACGAACGCCGCGCGCATCCGCGCCACCAGTGACTCCGTGATCTCGACGCGATTGCACACAGCCGCCGGCAGCACGCCGCGCAGGACATCGAACACGCTGATGCTCTGCACGTCGTACGCGGCGAGAGCGAGATTGAAGGTGAGGACCGGAATGCCGTAGGTAGTCCACAAGGTCACGCGCGCGATCTGGTCCCGCGGACCGACGTTGGTGACGGTGAAGAGCGTCCGCGCGCCGGTCGGGCTTGCGACATCGACCTCGAACACGGGCAGCAGCAGCGTGGCTGCCGGCATCACGGCGATGTCGCAACTGTCGTCGTTCTTCGTCGACGCGACGCCGAACCGGCGAGAGCCGCTCGCGTCGGGTGCCGGCGCAACGGCACTGCGCGGTGCGGCCGGCGCGGAGCAGCCGTTGCCGAGGGCGGTGGCTTCGATGGAGACGGCGCGCGCACCGGCGCGCATCGAGGAGCTCACCCAGTTCTGCGATGCGACACGGCCGTTCTCGCCGGAGTCGAGGTCGAGATACATCCAGCCGGCCGTCGCGCCGTTCGGGAGTTGGGGGAAGACCTCGAGCGGCGTCGTCGACGTCGCGGGAAGGAACACTGGTTTGGCGAGACCGGCCGCGTTCTCGTTTTCATCGAACACGACCACGTCCGCCGCGTCGAGTGCCGTCGCTCGCGCAAAGTCCGCGCACGCGGAGCTGGCGGGCGTGGGCGTCTCGCGCCAGATGCGGAACGATGACCCGGCCAGCCAGCGCGCGGCGAAGCGGGAGGGGAGCGGCTGCCGCGCGTCGAGCCGCGGCGCGTCCGCGGGCTGGTAGCGCGCGTAGAACGTGCGCTCGAATCCTGCGTCATACAGCGGTCCGCCCGCGCGCCGCTGCTCCGCCGTCCCGCCCTCGGGCACCGCCCGGATGTGCACCAGCGGCGCGGCTTCGTTGTCGTACGTGTACTCGCCGGTCAGGACGTTGTCGTAGCGGATGTGTTTCGTCCAGTACTCCGGATCGGCGGGGCCGTCCGAGCCGCACGCGCCCACGACGTCGATCGTCGCGTAGCCGACGGCGTGACGTCCATCGGCAGAGCCGATCGCGCATTCATCGAGCTCTCCGTCGCGGAACGCGTAGTAGAGCCGCTCGTGCGTCGCCCGATCGAGCGCGCCGGGGAGGCGCCCACATGCAGAGAGATCGAGCTCCCCATTCGGATCGGAGGTCGGAGTGCGGCGAACCGTGGTCCGGCCGAAGGCGCCGATGGCCGTGCCGGTGCCCGCGTCCGGCGCGATGATGCCGCGCGCGAGCACGTCATACAGATCGATGCGCTGCACGTCGTAGCCGGTCAGGTAGATGTCGAAGTCGATCAGCGGATAGGCGCGATCGGTCCAGAGCGTGACGTGCGCGATCTGGTCGACGTTGGTGACGTTCACGACCGAGAAGGCGGTGTGCGGCAACTGAAAGTCTTCGAGATCGACCTCGAAGTACGGCAGCAGCAGCGTCGCCGCGGGGACGAGGGCGATGTCGCAACTGTCGTCGTTGTCGCGGGTGGCACCGAGCGCGATCGGCGCGAGAAGGAGCAGCAGAACCGTGGGAAGCCGTCTGAGCATTGAAGGCCCTCGGCTCCGCACTTTATGCGGTTACGCCATACGACGGCAAGTGTTATTTGGTGAGGAAGCGCAGGGCGCGCTTGAGCACCGTCGAGAACTCCGCGTCCGTCCCCAGCTCCTGCCGCGCCTTGTCCACGCCGATCTCGGCGTCCTTGGCGCGGTACCCGAGGTTGACGAGCGCGGACTGCACGTCATCGTCGATGCTCGAGCGCGTCGGTGCCGCCGGTGTGGCCGTCGGCAGCGCCTCGAACACCAGCTTGTCGCGGAGCTCGAGGCAGATGCGCTCGGCCGTCTTCTTGCCCACGCCGGGGATCGTGGACAGCTTGCGCGCGTCCTGGCGGGCGATGGCGTCGCCGAGGTCGTGCGGGTCGATGCCGGAGAGGATCTTTTGGGCCAGCGTCGGCCCGATGCCGGAGATGGCGATCAACTTCTCGAACGCGAACTTCTCCTCGGCGCTGGCGAAGCCATAGAGCGAGAGCGCGTCCTCGCGCACGTGCGTGTAGATCTCCAGCGCGACGTCGCGCTGCCCCTCCAGCCGGTAATAGGTGGAGAGGGAGATGTGCACTTCGTACCCCACGCCGGCGCACACGACCAGCGCGCGGGTGGCGTCGAGTTGTTTCAGGGTTCCTTCGAGGTAGCCGATCATGTCGGCGCCATTATCGCCATCTCGGGTTTTGGTGGACCGCCGGCTCGGCGCTTAAGCGTGTCATCCCGAGCGTGAGTCGAGGGACCTGGGTGTGCGGGGCGCGAGGCTCATTCCTCGTGCCCCACCCACCCAGGTCCCTCGACTCCGCTCGGGATGACACTTGGATGCCTCGACTCCGCTCAGCACCCAGCACCCAGCACCCAGCACCCAGCACGCATCACCCAGCACGCAGCACCCAGCACGCAGCACCCAGCACGTAGCACCCAGCACGCAGCACCCAGCACCCAGCACGCAGCACTCAGCACCCAGCACGCAGCACTCAGCACCTATAATCGGCAACATCTCCCCATGTTCCGCACGACGTTTTTCCGGTGGTGGAAGATCGGCGTCGTTGCCTCGGCAGTGCTGCTGTTGGTCTACGGGGTAGCCACGCGACCGATCGCCGACACGCGCACGGCGCTGGTTCTGGCCGCGCTCGTGCTCGTTGCGACCTTTCTGCGCATCGACGCCGGCGACGCGTCAGTCGGCTTCGAGGCCGCGGTGGCATTCGGGGCGCTGCTGGTCTTCCACAGCCCGGCCGTCGCGTTGATGGCGGTCTTCGCCGGCGCGGGTGCGCACGCGGTTTACGACGCGGCGTCGAAGAAGGAGTGGGAGCTCGAGCCGTTCTACAACGCGGCCCAGCTCGCGCTGTCGTACGGCGTGATCGGCATCCTCTACTCCGTTGCCGTCGCCCGCGACGCGCAGCCGTCCGCGAAGATGGCCGGCGCGACGCTTCTCCTCGCCGGCTACGTCGGCATCCACCTCGGCTTCGTCTCGCTCCGCCGCTACGCGGAAGGGGAGACCGCGCCACTCGATCTCCGCCGCGTCCTGCTGGCGCAGGCGAAGACACTCCTGCTCGTGACGCCGGTCGTGGCCATCGAAGTCATGCTGTACGCGAGCTGGGGCATCGCCGGATTCGTGGTCGCGTTTCTGCCGGTCCTCATCGTCGCGTACGCGATGCGGAACGAGTCCGAGGCGGCGCAGCAGAACGTGGAGCTCGTGCGCCGCAATCGCGAGCTGGCCATCCTCACCGAGAGCTCGACGCAGATTCTCTCCGCCGAGACCGATTACGAGACCCTGCGGCGCCTGATGTCCCTGCTGTCGAAGCTCGCGCGGATGAAGGCCTGCGCGGTCGTGACCTGGGAGCCGAATCCGGACATGCCGCCGTCGGTCTACCGTTTTGGTGAGTGCCTGCCGACGGACCAGGACATCCTCAGATGGGTCGAGGCGGCGGGCTTCGCGCAGTCCGCGCCGAGCCGCGCCTTCGTCTTCCAGAGCGACATGCGCAAGTTCCCGCTGTCAACGGGACGCGCGATCCAGGTGCTGATCGGCATTCAGACGCCCGAGGTCATCTACGGAATTCTCATCTTCGAGACCGAGGACCTTTCGATTCTGAAGGCGGGGAGTTTGAACCTCCTGACGCTGCTCGTGAATCAGACCGCGCTCTCGCTGCAGGACCAGTTGCTGCGGCGCGAGATGCGCGAGACCACGGCCCAGCTCGAGAGTCACGCCGCCACGATGTCGACCATTCTCGACGTCTCGAACAGCCTGATCGGACAGTTCGACGTCGATGCCGCGCTCACCCGCATCGCCCAGGCCATCCGCCGCGCCCTCGGATTCGAGAACGTCGTCTTCGCTGTGAAGGACCTGCGCGCCGGCGACTACGTGCGGCGCGCGCACGCGGGCATGGACGACGTGTGGGAGGACGTGCGCAGGAAGCGCGTCGCGCCGTCGGAGATCACGGCATTCTTCAACCCCGAGTTCCACGTCTCGCACTCGTACTTCGTCTCGCACACGGCCCTGCGCAAGAGCGAGCACGATTTCTTCGTTCGTCCCGAGGATGCCGACGACGGATACCTCAAGCCGGACGAGTGGCACGAGAACGACCTGCTGCTCGTGCCGCTGATGCAGGGCGACGAGATGATCGGCTTCCTCTCCGTCCGGGAGCCGCACGACCGGCGCATCCCCTCGGTGGAGAAGGTTCAGACGCTCGAGGTCTTCGCCACCCAGGCCGTGACGGCGCTGCAGTCGGCCAGTCAGTATGAGGAGATCAAGCGCCTCACCTTCATCGACGCGCTGACGCCCGCGTACAACCATCGCTTCTTCCAGGAGGCGCTGACGAAGGAGATCAGCCGCCACTCGCGCACGGGCCACGAACTGGCGCTGGCGATGCTCGACATCGACAACTTCAAGAAGATCAACGACACGTTCGGCCATCCGATCGGCGACGAGATCCTGAAAGGGCTCGTCGAGGAGCTGATGACGAACGCGCGCGACACGGACGTCGTGGCCCGCTACGGCGGCGAGGAGTTCGCGGTCATCTTTCCCGACACTCCCTCGGCTGCCGCGCGCGACGTCGCCAACCGGTTCCGCAGCCTCGTCGAGAACCGCGTCTTCGCTCCGGCGGCGCTCGGGCGCACGCTGCACATCACGGTGAGCATCGGCATCGCGGTCTTTCCCGCGAATGGGCTGACGCCCGCGGACCTCATCTCCCGCGCCGACGCCGCGCTGTATTACGCGAAGAAGAACGGGAAGAACCGCGTGGCCATGGCTGCCGAGGTGGTGAGCGCGGAGGCGATGTAAGCTCCCGCCATGCGCAAGCTCGCCGCCGTCCTGCTCTTCGCCGCGCCGCTCTTTGCCCAGACCCTCGATCAGCGCGTGCAGTCCGCGCTCCCGTCGCTCGTCGAGACCTATCGCACCCTTCACGCGGCGCCGGAGCTGTCGATGCAGGAGGCGAAGACGTCCGCGTTCGTCGCCGCGCGACTGCGAGAGCTCGGATACGAGGTCACGTATCCGTTCGGCCGCTACACCGATCCGAGCGCGACCTGCTACGGCGTCGTCGCGGTGATGCGCAACGGCAAAGGACCGACGGTGCTCGTGCGCAGCGACATGGACGGACTGCCGGTCGCGGAACAGACCGGCCTCCCGTACGCGAGCCAGAACGCCGGCGTGATGCACGCCTGCGGACACGACGTGCACATGACCACGCTCCTCGGCACGGCCAAAGTGCTGGCCGACCTGAAGTCGCAGTGGAAGGGCACGGTGATGCTCATCGGCCAGCCCGCGGAAGAAGTGGTGAAGGGCGCGGAAGGGATGCTCGCCGCCGGCCTGTACGAGAAGATCGCACGCCCGGATTTCGCGATCGCGCTGCATGACTGGTCCGCGCTGGAGGCGGGGAAGGTCGGCTACCGCCCGGGCCAGTTCATGGCCGCCACGGACTCGCTCAACCTGACGATCCGCGGCGTCGGCGGTCACGGCGCGGCGCCGCACAACACGAAGGATCCGGTCGTCCTTGCGTCGGAGACGATCCTGGCGCTGCAGACGATCATCAGCCGCGAGCGCTCGCCGCTCGATCCGGTCGTCGTGACGGTCGGCAGGATCGAAGGCGGCACGAAGCGCAACATCATCCCGGACGAGGTGAAGCTCTATCTCACCGTGCGCACGATGAAGCCCGAGGTGCGCGCGCGCGTGCTCGACTCGATCCAGCGCATCCCCCGCGGACTGGCCATCGCCGCCGGACTCCCCGAGGATCGCATGCCCGTCTACGAGCACCTCGGACACGAGTCTGTCGCTTCGACGTTCAACGAGCCCGCGCTCACACAGCGGCTCGCGACGTCGATCGGTCGAGAGCTCGGCGCGGGCAACGTCGTCGAGATCGATCCAGCCATGGTCAGCGAGGACTTCGGCCTGTTCGGCCTGCAGGGCAAGATCCCGACCGCCCTCCTCGCCCTCGGCGCCGCCGATCCGGCGGCACTACAAGCGGGAACCCAGCCCGGACTCCATTCGAGCAAGTTCGCGCCGGCCTCGCCAGAGCTCGTGCTCCGGACGGGCGTGCGGGCGGCGGTGGCGGCGGTGCTGGAGTTGTTGAAGTAGCCGGTCGGCATGGCCCGGCTCCCTTCCACAATTGCGCGATGCAGCCTCGACCGCACTCCGCGTAGACTTCCCTCCCTACGGAGGGAAAGATTCGTGCGAAAAACCATCGTCGTGGCCCTGCTCTCATGTTGTTTTGCCGCCATCGCGTACGCCGACTGCAACACGTTCACGTTACTCACGGAGTCCGTGCCGCTGTTCCGGGTCGACCAGCCCGCCCACTTCCAGATCGAGGCCATCGGAGGCGACGGGCCATATCACTTCGAGATTTATGACGGGGTGCTGCCGGAGGGGCTGCATCTGACCTCGCGCGGGCGGATCATCGGCCGGCCGACCGAGAACGCCGTCACCTTCGGAGACACGGTCTTCATCCGGGTTACCGACTCCCAGGGCTGCAGCTTGGTGCACGCATACAACTTCGCCGTCGAGTAACCCTGATCGCGTCGCGGGCCAGGGTGAGGGGTCGTGTTCGCGGCCGGGCATGGCCCCCTCACCTAGCCCTCTCCCCCGCGGGGCGGGGGAGAGGGGACTGATGGTGTCCGCTGCGGGTCGCGAGGGCTGAGGGCGTCAGTCCCCTTCCCCGCGTGCGGGGAGACCCGCGCGCGCGGGCGCGCCGCGTGCAATTTGACGGGCAGGAGGACACATGCCACGCGAACCACAGAGCTACGGCAGCGGCAGCGACTGGGTGACGGGACGGACCGACCAGCAGGTCAACGACCCGAAGGCCGAGCCGGCGCCGGAGCATCGCGAGTTCTACGACGAGCGGCGTGAATCCGAGACCACCTCGCCGGCGCAGGGCGGCCAGACCTCGGACGTTCAGCTCGCGGAGAACGCCAATGTCGCCGCAGGGCCCACCGCCGAGTACGATCCGGTACAGAACGTGACCTCGGACGAGGGCGGCGCGAAGCGCGATTCGTTCTTTCGGAAACGCGATTACGAGTAACATCGCCGGCATACCGTGCCGGATCTCGCAGGTCTTTTCTCGGGAAGCACATATCAGGCGACAGCGCTGTCGATCGTGACGGCGTTGTCGGCCGTGGCCATTCTCGCGATCGGTGCGGTCGTGCTCTGGCGCGGCCGTGGCCGCGGCGCCAGCCGCTCCTTATTCATCCTCACCCTCGTGACTTCCGGGTGGCAGGGGGCGTGGGTGGCGATGTTCGCCAGTGCGAGCGCCGGCGACGCACTGTCGTGGGCACGTGTCGGCTGCGCATTTGGCGTGATGATCAGCGCCGCCGCCCTGCACTTCGCGGTACGCCTCCTCGGCGGCGAGCGCCGCTATCGCAACGCCGTCCTCGTCGCCTGGATCGCCAGCGCCGTTGCAGCTCTCGTCGGTCTCTTCACGAACATCACTCTCACCGGCGTCCGTCAGTACGCGTGGGGCTGGTATCCGCGCTCGGCACCCATTGCGAGCGTCGTCATGCTGATCGTCGCCTCGATCATGGTCGCGAGCATCGTCTTGTTCTGGCGGGCGTATCGCGACACCGAGGGAAAGAATCGCGAGCGCGGCGGCGTGCTGCTGCTCGCAGCGATCTTCGGCGCGCTCGGCCTCGTCGATTACCTGCCGTCGGTCGGCCTCGACCTGCAGCCGATCGGCTATTTCGCGGCGCTCGTCTACATCGTCGTCGCCGGGACGGCGGTGTGGCGGTTCGAATCGGCCGGCATCACCGCCGGCTTCGCGGCCACGCAGATCCTGGACACGATGAAAGGCGCGGTCGTCGTCGCGGACATGGCCGGCGTCATCCGCGTCGTGAATCGCGCCGCCGGCCAGCTCCTGGGGTACGACCCGGATGTACTGCACGGCGAACACATTCGCCGCATTTTCCCGCGCGACGAGACCCTCAGCACGGGGCAGCTCATCAACAGCCTGGGCGTTCTCGAGCACACCATGGCCTGGCGCACGGCGGACGGCACGACCGTCGACGTGCTGGCCGCGTCGTCGTTCCTTCGCGATGGCGACGGCGCTCCGGTCGCCGTCGTGTACGTGGCCAGCGACTTCACGGAGCGCAAGCGCGCCGAGAGCGCGTTGCGCGAGAGCGAGCACCGCTACCGCACGCTCTTCGAGATGAATCCGCTGCCGATGTGGGTCTACGACTTCGACACGCTGCGATTCACCGACGTCAACGACGCCGCGGTCCGGCATTACGGCTGGTCGCGCGACCAATTCCTGACTCTGACCATCCGCGACATCCGGCCGCCGGAAGAACTGCCGGCGATGGAAGAGGCCCTCAAGACCGCCGAATCGCGGCGCGGGCCGTCGCATTTCCGACATCGCCGGAAGGACGGCGCCCTGATCGACGTCGAGGTCACGTCGTTCGAGTTCGTCTCCGGCCGGCGCCGCTCGCGGCTGGTCATCGCCCAGGACGTCACGGCGCGCATGCGCGCCGAGGACGAGTTGCGCCAGAGTGAAGAGCGGTATCGCGAGCTGTTCGAGAACGCGAACGACATCGTCTACACGCACGACCTCGAGGGCATCGTCACGTCGATGAACCTGGCCGGCGAGCGCACCAGCGGCTACACGCGCGACGAGATCATCGGGACGCACATTCACCACCTGCTCGTACCCGAGGACCGCGACCGCGCGGGCGACGCGATGGAGCGCAAGATGCGCGGCGAGGCCGCCGCGACGTTCTATGAAGTGCAGTTCCGCGCCAAGGACGGGCGCCGGATCCCGGTCGAGCTGAGCTCACGGCTGATCTATCGCGACGGACGCGCGGTCGGCGTGCAGGGCGTGGCCCGCGACGTCACCGACCGCAAGGACAGCGAGGCGCGCTACCGCCTGCTGTTCGAGCGCAACCTGGCCGGCGTCTACCGCAGCATGTCCGACGGGCGCATCCTGGACTGCAACGACGCGTGTGCGCGCGTCTTCGGCTACGAGAAGCGAGAGGAGCTCCTCGGCGCCAACGCGCACGACTTCTACTTCGACGACAGCGAGCGTGATCGCATCGTGCAGATGCTCCGCGAGCAGAAGCAGGTCAGCAACCTCGAGCTCCGTCTGCGCCGGCGCGACGGCGCGACGGTCTGGGTCCTCGAGAACGTCACCCTCCGCGACGAAGACGTCATGGAAGGGACCATCATCGACATCACCGACCGCAAGCACGCGCAGGAGCAGGTCGAGTATCAGGCCTATCACGACTCGCTGACCGCGCTGCCGAACCGCCTGCTGTTCCGCGACCGCATCGCCCTCGCCCTCGCGCACGTGAAGCGCACCGGCCGCCTCAGCGCGGTCATGTTCCTCGACCTCGATCAGTTCAAGCTCGTCAACGACACCCTCGGACACACCGTCGGCGACCGTCTGCTGCAGGCCATCGGCGCGCGGTTGGTGACGTGCGTGCGGGCGGAGGACACGGTCGCGCGCATGGGCGGCGACGAGTTCACGATCCTGCTCGGCGAACTGTCCGATCGCCGCGCGGCGAGCGTCGTCGCCCAGAAGGTGCTCGAGGCCGTGCGCCATCCCGTGACCATCGACGAGCACGAGCTCTTCGTCACGACCTCGATCGGCATCGCGGTCTTTCCCGACGAAGGCATGGACGCGGAGTCTCTGCTCAAGAACGCGGACCGGGCGATGTATCGGGCGAAAGAGCTCGGGCGCGACAACTTCCAGTTCGCCAGCTCCGCGCTGGCCGAGCCGGCGGAGAGCCGCCTGGCCATGGAGCGCGCCCTCCATCGCGCGCTCGAGCGCGACGAGCTGGTCGTGCATTACCACCCGATGGTGGAGATCGCCACCGGCCGTGTCGTCGGGGCCGAGGCGCTGGTCCGCTGGCGTCACCCCGAGCAGGGACTCATTCAGCCGGAGGACTTCATTCCTCTCGCCGAGGAGACCCAGCTCATCGTGCCGATCGGCGCGTGGGTGATGCGCACCGCCTGCAAACAGATGAAGACCTGGCACGACGCGGGACATCCCCGGCTGCGTGTGGCAGTGAACCTGTCGCCGCGGCAGTTCGCCGACCGCGAGCTCGTGTCGACCGTCGAGCACATCCTCGCCGACACCGGATTCACGCCGCAGTACCTCGACCTCGAGATCACCGAGTCGACGGCGATGCAGAATGCCGATCTCACGCTCTCGATCCTCAATCGCCTCAAGGCCATGGGCATCCGCATCTCCATCGACGACTTCGGGACCGGCTATTCGTCGCTCAGCTACCTGAAACGGTTCCCGATCGACACGGTGAAGATCGACCAGGACTTCGTCCGCGACCTCACCGCCGACGACGCGGCGATCATCTCCGCGGTCATCTCCATGGCCCGCGCGCTCAACCTGCGCGTCATCGCCGAAGGGGTGGAGACGCAGGAGCAGCTCGACTTTCTGCGCCGCGAGCAATGCGGGGAAATGCAGGGGTATCTGTACAGCCAGCCGCTGACGCCGGAGGAGTTCGAAGAGGCGCTGCATGCGATGGCGCGCGTGCCCATCGCAGCGTCGGGCTCAACCGATCGGTTGAGGTTGACTTTGGATTGATCCGAATGCAGTATCCCCCTCGCGCGAGCATGACTGATCCGCTTCGACGTGTTCTGATCGTGGACGATGATCCCGAGGTCCGGCGCATCCTCGCGACGGCCTTGCGGCTGAAGTCTCTGCAGATCGACGAAGCCCAGGACGGCGCGTCCGCGATCGACATGCTCCGCAGCAACAACTACGCGGTCGTCCTCCTCGACATCATGATGCCCGGCGTCGACGGCTTCGGTGTCCTCGAGGCCATCGGCACCGAGCCCGATCCGCCGGTGGTGCTGGTGGTGAGCGGCGCGGGCAAGCAGGTGCTCGACCGCGTCGACACGTCGAAGATTCACGGCATCGTGAAGAAACCCTTCGATCCACTCGAGATTGCGGACGTCGTCGCGGCCTGCGCGGACATCCGCGGCCGCAGCGGCTTCGAGACCATGGCCTACGCCACGCTCCTCGGAGGCTCGTCGCTGATCGCCTTCCTGCGGCTGTAGTGGCCTACACGCGCCGCAACAGATCGGCCAGGAGCAGAAGCATGCTGCCCGACAGGAGGGGCGCGCGGAAATGAGGCTCCCCATGCGGCTGCGCGCAGCGGCGAACGGCGTTCTGAAGCACGTCCACTTCGAACGGTTTCCGGATCACGCCCGCCACCGGATACTGGGAGACGCGTTCCAGCTCGCGCGGCGACAACGACGCAGTGACGACGAGCGCGCGGCTCATGAGATCGGCGCGTTCGGCGGCCATGAAGTCGAGGACGGCAAAGCCGTCGGCGATGGGCATCCGCAGGTCGAGAACGATCGCCGCGTAATGCCTGCTCTTCAACTTCTCGATGGCTTGCAGTCCGTCTCTGGCGATGTCGACGACGAACTCGTTTCGCAGCAGCGCCTGGATGAGCGTGCAGGTAGCGTCGTTGTCCTCCGCCAGCAGAACGAACGGTTTCTCCACGTGGTGGGACTCCTCAGGACGAGTTGCCGGATTGTAACCTATAGGCCTCGACGATCATGAAATCCCGCCGCCGCCGTCCCATCCTGCGCAGCAAAGACAAAGGCGACGCCGGTGCGCAGCGTCTCACCGAGGACAACTGGGATACGCTCCTGGACCAGCACGGGCAGGCGAAGCGCGCGTCGATCGAGGAGCAGGTCGTCGCTGGCGAGATGTTCTACGACCACGACGCCGATCCCGCCGATGCGGCGATCGTGATGAGCGTCGCCTCGGCGCGCTGTCGCGTGTTCCGCGACGGCCTCGAGCTCGACGCGATGGTGCCGCCGGCCATGGCGGCGCAGCAGAAGAGCGTCCTTGCCGTCGGCGACCGGGTCATCCTCTCCGACGAGGGCGGGCTCGTGCGCGTGCAGTCGGTGCTGCCGCGCCAGACCGTGCTCGCGCGTCCCGATCCGCTGCACGCGCACCGGCAGCGCCTCATCGCCGCGAACGTCGACGTGGTGATCCACGTCGTGTCGCTCAAAGCGCCCGTACTTCGCCCGCGGCTCATCGACCGCTACCTCATCGCCATTCAGCGCGGCGGCGCGAAGCCCGTCCTGTGCGTGAACAAAGTCGATCTGCTCACACCCGCGGAGCTCGACCGCGAGCTCGAGAAGCTCGAGCCCTACCTCGGCCTGGGCGTTCCGATCATCGGCTGCTCGACGAAAACGGGGGAGGGGCTGGAGCGCCTGCGCGGCGAGGTCGAGGGCAAGCTGGCGGCGCTGGTCGGTCACAGCGGAGTAGGGAAGTCGTCGATTCTGAACGCGCTCGACGAGTCGCTTCAGCTCGCGACGAACACGCTCCATCGCAAACGCGCGACCGGACGCCACACCACGTCGGCGTCGACGCTCTACGACTTCGGCGACGGGACGTATCTCATCGACACACCCGGGATTCGCGAGTTCGGTCTGTGGGATCTCGACCGCGACACGCTCCGCGACTACTTCCCCGAGCTCACCGAGCCGTCGGAGCTGTGCCGCTTCACGGACTGCACGCACGTCCACGAGCCGCACTGCGAGGTGAAGGAGCGCGTCGAGCGTGGCGAGATCAATGCCGCACGCTACGAGACGTACGCGCGGCTCTGGAACGACCTCGCTTCGTAGCGTGCGCACTCCACTGCACTCCGCACGGGGTGGCATAAGTCGCATTTCCGTCACACCGCCAAGTAGAGGGCGCCCTCCCTATCAAACAAACGCCGGCAGAGCCGGATGAGGAGGGCTTATGCGTCGTGTATTCAGTTCGTTCGTTGCCGTGGCCGTGGTCGTGATCTTCGCGGGGACCGTTTCCGCCGCCCCGCGCGAGCGGGAGCGCAGCAAGGAGAAAGTTCCCGCGGTCGTGAAGATGCTCAAGAAGATCGTTCGCGGGCTCGGCGACGGGCTCACGCCCCCGCTCCCGCGACCGTAGCTATACGAATGCAAACGGTCGCTCCGGAGACGTCCGGAGCGACACGATGTATTCGCGGACGGTGGTCACCAGGTCCCGCGACGCCTTGCGCGCGGCGATGGCTTCGGTCAGATATCCGAGGGCGCTGATGGCGCGCTGATTCAGTGCCGCCGCGGTGAACTCGACGATGATCTGCCGCGCCAGCGCCTCCGCGTCTCCGGCAGCGCTGCGCGCGAGCAGCGCGTCGACGATCTCCAGTCCGCACAGTCCCGCCTCCTCGGTCATCCGATGGCGCATGAAGTCGGCCCGGATCGGACGGAGGTGTGCGATGCCGCGCTGCACGTCGCCGCGGCGGACGAACATCCGCCCCCGCCCGAGCTCGGCCTTCGCGGCCTGCAGCGGCTGGCCGAGGGTGTGGAACAACTCGATGGCGCGCGACAGATACATCTCCGCGGCCGTGAAGTCGCCGAGGTCGACGGAGCAATGTCCGATGACGTTGTACAGACAGGCCATGGCGTCGCGGTCGCCGGAGTCGGCCGTGGCGGGGAGGAGCAGCAGATACGCCTCGCGCGCCTCGCGATAGCGGCGCATGCGATGCAGCAGCACGCCTTCGTTGATGCCGCACAGGAGCAGGCGCTTGTGGTCGTGATGCTCGCGGAACACTTCCTTGCATTCCGCGAGCAGCGCGAAGGCGTCGTCGTAGCGATTGATCTCGTGCAGCAGCGTGGCGCGTACGACCCGGACGATAGCCAGGTCGTGGGCCAGTGCGCCGTGGGCCGCGACGCGCGCTTCCGCGACGTCGAGCGCGGACAGGGCCTCGTCGAAACGCCCGAGGTAGAGCAGGGCTTTGGCGAGATCCTTTGCGGCGTGCGCGGAGAGTTGCGCAACGACGACGGCCGGATATTCGCCGTCGAGCGTCTCGCAGAGGGTCATGGCCAGTTGCGCGGCGGTGAGAGCCTGACGCGGATCGCGGCCCAGGGCCTGGGTCACGTAGTTGCCGAGCTTCTCCAGTGCGCCGGACGTGCGCAACTCCGGGCGGCCGGCGAGGTCGCGCCACTGTTCCGTGGGCGTGTCCCGCAACAGACGCTCGACCACGTTCGCCGCGGCGACGCGCTCGTCCTGCATGCGCCGCGCGATCTCCGCGAACTCGGTGACGAGCTGCGGCCGCGGCGCACGGCGTCCGCCCATCTGAACGATCTTTCCACGGTCGTTCATCGCGTGCGTCCCTTCTGGCTGTACAGCCTCTCGGCGCGGCGGAGGCACTTCGTAATGAGCTTCTGCGCGTACTTCGTCTTCACGCCGAGGCGCGAGGCTACTTCCTTGACCGTGCAGCCTTCGAAGTAGCGCATGTGCAGAATCTCGCGGTAGCGCGGACCGAGACACTCCAGCGCCTCGCGCGCGGCCAGTTGATCGGGGAGGCTGTCCAGGATGCGCAGCGAGGCCGGATCGACGCGATCGCCGGCGACTTCCGCCTCCGCGCCGGTGGTGCGGCCGTTCAGTCGCCAGTAATGCCGGCTCGCATAACAGATCGCGCCGATGAGCCACGGCCGGAGGTCGACGATGTCGTGCGCTTTCCGCAGATAGCTGATCAACACGTCGTGCACCAGCGCCTCGGCGTCGGTATCGGGAACCTGGAACTTGAAGGCGGCGATCTGCGTGAGGAGCGGGAAGTACTGCTCGTATACGGCCTCGAAAAGCTGATCGTCGACCCTGACGGTCGTCGGCGAAGTCATGGTCTCATGTCCGAATTTTTTGCGACCTTAACACGAGGCGGAGGTAGGTAAACATGGATTTCCGCACACTCCGTAGGGGAGGGAGTGCGTTTGACGCCGATAGGAGTCAAGTTGAGGCAGATCAGGAACTTATACGTGCTGACGGTGTTCGTACCGGGCAGCCGTAAGGCGGTTTTGACGCGCCGCGTGGCGCGCCGCCCATGGATGCCGGTCGGCCCCGGCGACGCGCTCCGCCTGACGAAGAAAACGCTGCGGGTGACGTCGGTCGAGCAACGCATCGAGCGCCGCGGCGACGTCATTGAGCACGTGACCGAGATCTACATCGCCCGGCCGCGTTCGAGGCGTTCCGTCGTCCCCGCAGCGAACGTCGTGCGGATGCCCGTGAGCGACGGCTCAGTCGTGGCGGAGTTCATCCGCTATCACGTCCTCGTGCGCGTCTTCGACGGCGACCCCGACGCCTGGCTCGCCCACCTGCGCGCATCCGGCGACCCCGCGGGCGACTCGCGCTTCGTGCGCTGGGTGCGCTCACGCCTGCGCCAGGACCCATCCCTGATCGTGTCGATCCGCGCAATGGTGGACGCGACTCCGTTCTGGTGCGCCGCGGAGGCCTGAGCGACGCCGTTATAGTTCGTCCACGCATGACCGACGCCCCCTTCACCATCAACCCCCGCGACACCGGCTTTCAGCGTCTCGACCTTGCACAGCTCTTCGGCAACGAGCATCCGGTGATCCTCGAGATCGGGTCGGGGAAGGGGAGGTTTCTCATCAACACGGCCACCGAGCGGCCGGACGTGAACGTCATCGGCATCGAGAAGTCGCTGCACTATCACCGGGTCATTCGCGATCGCATCGCCAAGCGGGGCATCACCAACATCCGGCTCATCAACCACGACGCGTTCCTCGTCGTGCGGGACATGATCCCCGATGCGTCGCTGAGTGAGATCCACATCTACTTTCCCGATCCCTGGCCGCGGAAGAAAGAGCAGAAGCGGCGGATCATCCGTCCGGAGGCGCTGAAGGAGTTCCGGCGGGTCATGAAGGAAGAAGCCGGGGGGATCTACGTCACCGATCACCAGGAGTACTTCGAAGCCGCGGCGCCCCTCATCGAGGCTGAATTCCGCGCCGAGCGTCGTGTGCCGGGTCCCGACGATCCGCCGCGGACGAACTACGAGGCCAAGTATCGCGCCGAGGGCCGGCCGATTTACGAGGTGAGGTTCTGGAGCTCCCCTTAGCTCCGAGCGCAGTCGAGGAGCCAATTGGAACATCGCGCCGCCCGCGCTGGCTCCTCGACTACGCTCGGAGCTAAAACGACGCTCGGAGCTAAACCCGGAAAGTCCGTCATAATCGTCTCAGTGCGAATCCTCGGCATCGACCCCGGCTCCCTCTGCACCGGTTTTGGCGTAATCGACTCCGAACGCGGGCGCCTGACGCTGGTCGAGCAGGGCTCGATCAATACCCGTCGCGGCGCCGAGCTCCCCGAGCGTCTGGCCGTGATCCACGAAGGCTTGCGCGAGGTGATTGCGCGGACGCAGCCCGTGGCCGTGGCCGTCGAGACGCCGTTTGCCGGAGCGAACGTGAAGAGCCTGATCCAGCTCTCCCACGCGCGCGGCGTGGCCCTGCTGGCGGCGCGGTCGGCGTCACTGGACGTCTTCGAGTATGCGCCGCGCTCGGTGAAGAGCGCGGTGGTGGGGTACGGAAACGCGGAGAAGGAACAGGTCGCGAAGATGGTGCGGATACTGCTCCCGGGATGCGCGGCGCTGAAGATGTCGGCTGATGCGGCGGATGCGCTGGCGATTGCCATCTGTCACGCGCACACGGCGGCGACGACGGCGCGTCTGAAGTTGAGAGCATGAGCGCCTCGCTGCCCCAGGAAGAAGCACTCGAGAACGAATGCCGGACGCCGCCGCCTCCGCGCGAGCGCAGCCGTCTGTCGCGCACGTTCAGCGCGCTGCACTACCGCGATTTCCGGCTGCTCTGGTTCGGCGCGTTCACGTCGACGACGGGCACTTGGATGCAGACCGTCGCCCAGGGCTGGGTCGTGCTGCACATGACCAAGTCCGCCTTTCTCCTCGGCGTCGACGGCTTCCTCTCCACCGGCCCGATCCTGCTGTTCTCGCTCTTCGGCGGCGTCGTCGCCGACCGCATCGACCGCCGCAAGATCATGCTCCTCTCGCAATACCTGCAGATGAGCTTCGCCTTCATCCTGGCGGTGCTGATCTGGGCCGGGAACGTCGAGGTGTGGCACATCCTGCTGCTGTCGTTCCTCACCGGCAGCGCGCAGTCGTTCAGCGGGCCGTCGTACATCTCGCTGCTGCCGCTTCTGGTGCGGCGCGAGGACCTGCCGAACGCAATCGCCATGAACTCGATGCAGTTCAATCTGGCGCGGGTCATCGGACCCGTGCTGGCCGGCCTCGCGCTCGCGGCGTGGGGCGCGGCCATCTGCTTCGGGCTGAATGGACTGTCGTTCCTGGCCGTGATCGTCTCGCTGCTGCTCATTCGCACGCCGCACGTCGAGCGGACGGTGGCGCAGGGCGGAATCATGGACGAGATGCGCGCGGGCTTCCGCTTCGTCACCAGCCGCCCGCAACTGCTGGTCCTCACGTTCCTCGCCTTCGCTGGCACGTTCCTGGGGATGCCGATCATCACCCTGCTGCCGTTTTACACGACCAAGATCTTCGGTCTCGGCGCGACCGGCTTCGCGTGGATGATGGCCACGTACGGCCTCGGATCGGTGAGCGGCGCGCTGATGGTCGCGGCGACGGCGCATCGTCCGCGCAAGGGAAAGCTGGCGCTCGAGCTCCAGCTTGCATTCGCGTTCCTCCTGGTCGGATTCGCATTCGCGCGCTCGCTGGCGTTGGCACACATCATCGCCTTCCTCGCCGGCGCGTGCATCGTCGGAGTCATCGCGCTCTACAGCTCCCTGGTGCAGCTCACGACCAGCGACCAGATGCGCGGCCGGGTGATGTCGATCTTCATGCTCGCCTTCCGTGGCGGCATGCCCCTCGGCAGCCTGATCGCGGGCTACGTGGCCCAGCGCTGGTCGATCACCATCGCCCTGGCCGTGAACGGGACGCTGCTGGCGATCGTCGCGGCGTACTTCATCCTGCGCGGGACGAAGCTGGACGAGCAGCCGGCGGGATAGACTTGGCCTCGTGGTGGATGTCGATTCTGCCGTGGACGCCGTCGCGCGTGAGCTACCCGGGACGCTGGTCGTGTATCTGTTCGGCAGCTTCGCCGAGGGGAGGGAGCATGGCGAGAGCGACGTGGATCTCGGATTTCTGCTCGATCGCGCGGTTCATCCGACGGAGCGCGATCGCTTCGACTTCCGCGTCATGGCCGGTTCCCGTCTCAACGATCTGCTGAGACGCGACGCGGACGTCGTCATCCTCAACGACGCACCGCCGGAGCTGGCGCGGGCGATCGTGACGAAGGGACGCCGCGTGTACTGCATCGACGACGAGGCCGATCACGCGTTCGTGCGCGACGCGCAACTGCGCGCGGCTGACATCGCGCCGTGGCTCCGCCGGATGCGTGCGATCAAACTCGAGGCGGGAGCGAGGAAGTGACGTTCCTCGTCGAGCGCGTAGCCGATCAACTCGTCTGAGCCGCGGCGGGCACTGGCGCCCGTGGCCGCGAGCGAGTGACGGCGCCGTGGTTTTCCCTACCGTCGCGAATATAGAATCCGCCGCCACGGCGTATGTTGTGCATTTCCCGCCGCACGAGTGACATGGCAAAAGCAAAGAAAGAAAGCAGTTCCGCCGCGGTCGCCGACCCGGCGTGTGCACCTGAATGGACCGATCTGCTGCGGCAGATGACTCTCATCCGCCGCTTCGAGGAAGCGACCGAGCGCGAGTTCCGCAAAGGGAAAATCGGCGGCTACCTGCACGTTTACATCGGCCAGGAGGCAGTTGCCTCCGGCGTCATCAGCGCGCTCAACGAAGACGACATCGTCTTCTGCGGCTATCGCGATCACGCCCAGGCCCTGGCCCTCGGATCCGATCCCGGTAAAATCATGGCCGAGCTGTTCGGCAAAGGGTCGGGTCTGTCGAAGGGCAAGGGCGGCTCGATGCATCTCTTCGACGCCGAGCACGGCCTGTACGGCGGCTACGGCATCGTCGGCGGTCATCTCACCCTCGCCGCGGGGGCCGCGTACGCGCTCCGCTATCAGGGCACGGACCGCATCGTCGTCTGCTACTTCGGCGACGGCGCGATGAACATCGGCTCCTTCCACGAGGCCATGAACATGGCCGGGCTGTGGGGCCACCAGGGGATGTGCCCAGTCATCTTCATCATCGAGAACAACGGCTACGCGATGGGCACGTCCATCGAGCGCCACTCCGCACTGACGGATCTTTCGGCGCGCGTCCGTGCGTACGCCATCCCGACCGAGAAGGTCGACGGCCAGGACATCTTCGCCGTGCGCGGCGTGGCCGACCGCGTCGTGCGGCAGGTGCGCGAGACCGGCAAGCCGTACTGCATCGAGGCCGTCACATACCGCTTCTCCGGACACGGCGCGGCCGATCTGCTGCAGCCATATCGCGCGAAGGAAGAAGTGGAGAAGCACCGCCAGCGCGATCCGATCGCGATCCTTCGGAATCGCCTGTCCGAGGTATGCGGGCTGGCGGACGAAGACGTGAAGGCGATGGACGACTGGGCGACTGCGGAGGCGGCCAAGGCGGTGAAGTTCGCCGAGGAGTCGCCGCTGGCCGAGCCCCACGAGCTGTTCGAAGACGTGGTGGCGGAGCATGGTCCGATCCCCGTGCGAGAGAGCGAACATGAGTGAGAAGAGTTACCGCGACGCGATCCGCGACGCGATGATGGAAGAGATGGATCGCGACACGAACGTCCTCATCATGGGCGAGGACATCGGCGTCTATGAAGGCACGTTCCGCATCACCGCGGGCATGCTGAAAAAGTACGGCCCCAAACGCGTGATCGACACGCCCATCGCCGAGGCGGGAATGGCCGGCACCGCGGTGGGCATGGCCATGCTCGGGTTGCGGCCGATCGTGGAGATGATGACGATGAACTTCGCCATCGTCGCCGCCGATCAGATCCTCAATCACGCCGCGAAGGTTCGCTACTTCAGCGGCGGACAGGTGGACGTGCCGATGGTCATCCGCGGGCCGCAGGGCGCGGGCGTGCAACTCTCCGCGCAGCACTCGCAGTCGTTCGAGTCGTTCTACGCGCACTTCCCCGGCATTCACGTCGTCGCCCCGGGCACGCCCTCGGACGCGAAGGGGATGCTCAAGACCGCAATTCGCGGCAAGGACCCGGTGATCTTCCTCGAGAGCGCTGCGCTCTACGGCATGAAGGGCGAAGTGCCGGACGATCCCGATTTCACGGTGCCGTTCGGGAAGTCGCGCGTCGCCCGCGAAGGCAGCGACGTGACCATCGTCTCGTACAGCCGCATGATGCAGCTCTCGCTGGCCGTGGCGGAGAAGCTCTCGAAGGATGAAGGGATCGAGTGCGAGGTCATCGACCTGCGCACTCTGCGGCCTCTGGACATGGAGCCGGTGTACGCGTCGGTGGCGAAAACGCATCGCGCGGTGGTGGTGCAGGAGCAGTGGAAGCCGTTCGGCGCCGCCGCGGAGATCGCGGCGAGCATCACCGAGGCCTGCTTCGACGATCTGGACGCACCGGTGTATCGCGTGACGGGCGAGGACGTGCCGATGCCCTACGCGCGCAATCTCGAGCTTCTGGCCACGCCGCACGAGGAGCACATCGTGCGCGGCGTGAAAAAGGTGATGTACGCAGAGTAGTGCTGAGTGCCGAGTGCTGAGTGCTGAGTCCCGCCCGCCCGGGTCGCTCGGCGTCCTCTCAGCACTCAGCACGCAGCACTCAGCACTGGAGAACTATGGCTGAGATCATCATGCCCAAAGCGGGCGACGCGATGACCGAGGGCAAGGTCGTCCGCTGGTACAAGCAACCGGGTGACGCGGTGAAGCGCGGCGAGCCCGTCGCCGAGATCGAGACCGACAAGGTCAACCTCGACCTCGAAGCCGAAAGCGACGGCGTCCTCGGCCAGCATCAGGCCAGGGAAGGCGACATGGTCCCGGTCGGGGTCGTGCTCGTGAACGTGCTGGCCGAGGGCGAGAAGGACGAGGCGCCGGCGGCAACTCCGGCTCCGGCGGCCACTTCGACTTCGCTCAGTGCAGGCTCCGCGGCCGCTGCTCCACAAGACGATGCCGCGCCGCAGCGACGCTCCACTGACAAGAAGGAGAGCTTCAAGCACACGACCGGCGAGTATCACGAGGCCATCGAGCAGAAGGGGCCGCGGCGGGACAAGTCCGCTCCGGAAACGGCCGGGCCCGCGGAGGCGGAAGCGCAGGGCGATCGCAAACGCTCGTCGCCGCTCGCGCGCCGCATGGCCAAAGACATGGGCGTGAGCCTCGAGGACGTGCAGGGGAGTGGGCCTCGCGGACGGATCGTTGCCGAGGACGTGAAGAACGCGCAGAGTGGTGGAGCGGCGGCCTTCAGGCCGCCGGCATCGACGCCGGGGACATCCGGCGGGCTGAAGCCCGCCGCTCCACTGACGTCCGCACCGTCGCTCGAGACGAAGATCATTCCCCTCACGGCCATGCGCCGCACGATCGCGAAGCGCCTCGCCGAGTCGACGGGACCGATCCCGCACTTTTATCTCACCGTCGATTACGACGTGACGAACCTCATCTCCATCCGCCAGCAGATGGTCGAAATGACCGGGATGAAGGTGAGTCTGAACGACTTCATCCTCCGCGCGATCGCGCTGGCGCTGCGCCACCATCCCAACGTCAACGCGAGCTGGGGCGAGGACGCGATCACGCAGCACGGTGAGGTGCACGTCGGAGTCGCCGTCGCCACGCAGGACGGGCTGATCACTCCCGTCATCCGCAACGCCGATCAGAAGGCCGTCAGCGACATCGCCACCGAGGTCCGCGCGCTCGCGGACAAGGCGAAGAACCGCAAGCTCAAGCCCGACGAATACCAGGGCTCCACCTTCACCATCTCCAACCTCGGCGCGTGGGGGATCGAAGAGTTCACGGCGATCATCAATCCGCCGAATGCGGCCATCCTCGCCATCGGCGCGGCGGAGGCGCGTCCTGTCGCCGATGCGAATCGCCAGGTCGTCGTCGGCGACCGGATGAAGATCACGATGTCGTGCGATCACCGCATCATCGACGGCGCGAGCGGAGCGGAGTTCCTGAAGACACTGCGGCAGTACATCGAGCAGCCGTTGCGGCTGGTGATGTAGGCCGGCACGGCCGGCAGCGCTGGTTGCTGCGCCTTCCGGCACCAGCCGTCGGGCGACGCCATCTCGGCTTCGAGCGGCGCAACGCGCCTGACCTTTCGTTACAATAACGCGCAGTGAAACTCCGGGTCCTCCTCCTTCTCTCGTTCGCTCTTCTCTCGTTTTCCGCCGCCGCGGCGGAGTTCTGCGACCTCGACCTGCGCTACGAAAACGGCGAGGTGCGCTGGCAGCCGATCCCCGGCGCCGTGCGCTACACCGTCCTCGAGACTTACGGCGGCCTGAAGGCGCCGTTCTACTATTCGACGACCCGCACGTTCGTCACCGTCGATCACCGCGCCTCGGACAACATGACCGTGCGCTACATCGTCACCGCGGAAGTGGAAGACGGCGTGCGCCTCACGGCGGTTTCGTGGGCCGACGCCTGCACGGGAATGATCGACGTGCTCGTCGGCGCCGACACCTCGTTCAAGAAATTCACGCGACGGGCGATCGTGCCCGCCGTCGGGTCGACGCCGGGCGCGTTCGGCGGCCAGTTCAAGACCGCGATCGAGCTTCGCGGCGCGGCCAACGAGCATGGACGGATCGTCTTTCATCCGGCCGGGAAGGTCGCGACGGATGACGATCCGTCCATCCCGTACTCGTTCGTCGACCGGCGCGTGATCGCGCACGACGACATCGTCGCGGTGATGGGGCAAAGCGGACTGGGATCGCTGGAGATCATCCCCGACGCGGATTCGATCGATCGCGTCCCCGAGGTGAGCGTGCGGCTGTACAACGACACGTCGATGGGGACGTTCGGCACGTACACGACGCCGGTGTTCCCGTACGACTATCTGCGTCCGGCGTCGATGCAGATTCGCATGCCCGACGCGCGCTTCCGCGTGAACGTCGGCATCCGCACGCTGGAGGCGACGACGGTGCAGTCGATCATCCGCCGCGCCGACGGACGTCTCGACGGCCTGCGCACGACGAGCTTCCCGGCGGGATGGATGGAGATGAAATCGATCGCCGACTTCCTCGGCGTGGCGCTGCTGCCCGGCGATCAGGTGACGCTGTCGTACAGCGGCGCTGCCGTGCCGTTTTACACGATCACCGAGAATCAGACGAACGATCCGACGTTGGTCGTTGCGCCGGCCGATGGGACGACGCGCAACGTGGGCAATTACGTCGACTAGTTCCGCGTTACACTAGATGCGCAATCCCCATATGAGCGCACCCGAGCTCCTGACCCTCCTGGTCGCCGTCCTCGTTCTCTGGATCGTGCTGAAGGTGGCCAAAATTGCGGTGAAAGTGATCTTCTTCATCATCACTCTCATCGTGATCGCGGGTGTGCTCTGGCTCTTCCTCGCGAGGTGAACGTTTGAGCGATCGCAAATACAGGCATCGTGGTTATCAGGACGGCGGCGGCTTCGGCTCGCACACCGGCGGAGCGCAGCGCCCGATGGGCCCGCGTCCGGAACCGCAGCGCCAACGGATGGAGGACGCGCCGCGCGGACGCACCGCCGGCGGCTTCGGTCCCGATGCCTTCAAGTGCACCAAGTGCGGACTGGTCCGCCACACTCTCGGCGACCTCCAGCACGACGAGGCCTGCGCCGGCTGCGGCGGCGATCTCCACACCTGCGGCAACTGCCGCTTCTTCGACTCGACCACGCTGTGGGAGTGCCGCGAGAACATCCCCGCCCGCGTCGTCGGCAAGAACGCCAAGAACGAGTGCACATTCTTCCAGCCGAAGATCATCAAAGACCTCTCGGCGGACAAAGCGACCAAACCGATGTCGGAGAACGACGCGCGGAAGGCGTTTGACGCCCTGTTTAAAAAGTGACGCTACGCGTCACTGTTGTCGGTTGTCGGTTCTCAGTTGTCTGTGCGGCAGCGCGAGAGCTCTCAGACAACTGACAACCGACAACTGACAACAATGATCGTCCGTTTCCTCCTCGCGCTGACCTCCGGCGCCCTCCTCGCCTTCGCCTTTCCCAACGTCGCCATTGGCTGGCTCGCGTTCGTGGCGCTTGCGCCGCTGCTGATTGCGGTCGTCCGCGCGGGGAGCGGGCGAGAGGCGTTCCTCCAGGGATGGATCGCGCTGACCACGGCCTGGCTGATCATGGTGCCCTGGGTCGTGCGGGTGATGTCGCATTACGGCGGGCTGCCGCACACCGTCGGCGTGCTGCTCCTCATCGCGATGGCTTTAATCCTCGGACTCTACGGCGGTCTCTTCGCGTGGCTGGTGAAGCGTTTTCGTCTCGGGCCGCGCTTTCTGCCGTGGCTCGCGATTCCGCTGGCGTGGGCGGCCGGCGAGTACGCGCGCACGTATCTGCTCAGCGGCTTTCCTTGGAATCTCATCGCCACGGCGTTGATCGACTACCCGTCGTTCGTGCAACTCGACCGCTTTGCCGGACCGTACTTTCTCGGCGCGCTGGTCGTGCTGCCGTCGGTCGTGATCGCCTGGCTGGTCACGCAGCGTGTGGCCGGGGTGGGAAGGGTGATCGTCGTCGGCGCGCTCGGCATCATCATGCTGGTGTGGTGGGGGACCGGGCTGGTGGCCACGAAGCTGATCGCGCGTCCGCGCGGCGCGGCCACCGTGACCGCGGCGCTGCTGCAGCCGAACATCGCGCAGGAGATGCGCTGGGACGAGAGCAACGTCCTGCGCATCTACCAGCAGATGATCGGGATGACCATCGAGGCGGCGGACCGCGGCGCGAAGATCGTGGTCTGGCCCGAGTCGACCGTGCCCCTGTCGTACACGGAGACACACTTCTATCGCAGCGAGATCGAGGAGCTCTCCCGCCGCTACGACATCGACATCATCCTCGGCTCTGTCGCCACCGATCCTTCCAAGCCGAACCGGCTGTGGAACTCGGCATTTCTCGCCAGCGGCGGACGCACGATCGGCCACTACGACAAGATCCGCCTCGTGCCGTTCGGCGAGTACGTTCCGCTGCGCCGGGTGCTGTTCTTCGCCGAGAAGCTCGTGCGCGCCGTCGGCGAGTTCGAGTTCGGGTCCAACGATTTTCCCCTCGGCGGGAAGCTGAAGTACGGCCCGGCGATCTGCTACGAGATCGTGTATCCGCAGATCTCCCGGACGCAGGTGAAGAACGGCGCGGACGTCCTGGTGACGATCACGAACGACGCCTGGTACGACGGCTCCGCGCCCGCGCAGCATCTGTGGCAGGCGCGCATGCGCGCGGTCGAGAACGACCGCTACCTCCTGCGCTCCGCGACGACGGGCATCAGCGCGTTCGTCGATCCGACCGGGCAGGTGCAGTCGTGGATCCCGATGGGCAAGGAAGGGATCATCTACGCGAAGTTCGAGCCGCGCACCGAGAAGACGCCGTACGTGCGGTTCGGCGACTGGTTTGCGTGGGCGGCCATCGCGGGTGTGGCGTTCGCGCTGTTCATCGCGCGGCGCCGCGTCACTCCGGGATGACGTAACTCATGTGAATGTCCCCACGGCGCGAGGCCGGCCACGTGAGGACGAATCGCACCGGCAGCGCGAACGCCACGGGCTCGCCGTTCACGAGCAGCGGCTCGAATCGCCACTGCTGCGCGGCCGTCGCGGCGGCCGGGTAGAAGCGTGGGTCACCCGCGGTGCGACGGCTGCCCAGGACGACACCGTTGCGATCGACGAGCAGCTCGAGCGTCACATCGCTGGCCACGCCCTGAAGCTCCTGCGGCACGTACGGCTCCTTGCGCGCGACCATCTTCGGCACATCGCCGCGGCGCGCGAGCCGGTGCGCGGCGGCGTACGCGTCGGCGGTCAGCTCGACGGGCGGCGGGGAGGCGGAGCGGATGCGCAGCCGCTCATCACGGCCAGGATCAGAGCGGCGAACGAAAGAGAGCGTGTCATGTGGGGAGAGTAGCGCAGCGCGGCTGATATCATCGTCCCGCCTATGCGAGACGACCTGCCTCAGAAGATCGACGACCTGCGCACCCGACTCGACTCCGTCCGGAGTTATCTTTGACCCTGCCGGCGCGCGAAGAACACTAGACGAGATCGAACGCGAGATGTCCGCGCCCGGCTTCTGGGACGACCAGGAGAAGGCGCAGGACGTGGGGCGCAAGCGCTCCCGCGTGGAGAAGCGCATCAACGCCAGCCAGTCGCTGGAGTCGAAGAACGGCGACCTCGACGTGCTGCTCGATTTCCAGAAGGAAGGGGAGAGCGTCGACGCGGACCTCGAAACGCTCGTGCGACAGCTCGAGTCGGAGATCAACAAGCTCGAGCTGACCATGAAGCTCTCCGGCGAGCACGACGAGCGTGACGCCATCCTGAACATCCATCCCGGCGCCGGCGGCACCGAGTCGCAGGACTGGGCGGAGATGCTCCTGCGCATGTATCTCCGCTACTCCGAGCGCAAGGGCTGGTCGACGGAGATGCTCGAGTATCAGGGCGGCGAGGAAGCGGGTCTGAAGAGCGCGACGGTCATGGTCCGCGGCGACTACGCGTACGGCTACCTCAAAGCGGAGACGGGCGTGCATCGACTGGTGCGCATCTCGCCCTTCGATGCGGCCAAGCGCCGACACACCTCGTTCGCGTCGGTGATGGTCATGCCCGACATCGACGACACGATCGAGGTGAACATCGACGACAAGGACCTGCGCGTCGACACGTACCGCTCGTCCGGCGCGGGCGGACAGCACGTCAACGTCACCGACTCGGCGATCCGCATCACCCACCTGCCGACGGGCATCGTCGTCACCTGCCAGAACGAGCGCAGCCAGCACAAGAACCGCGCCACGGCCATGCACCTCCTGCGCGCGCGGCTGTACGCGCTCGAGCAGGAGAAGCAGCACGAAGAGCAGAACAAGCTGGCCGGCGAGAAGAAGGACATCGGCTGGGGAAGCCAGATCCGCTCGTACGTCCTGCAGCCGTATCAGCTCGTGAAGGACCTGCGCACGCAGCACGAGGTCGGCGATCCAAGCCGCATCCTCGACGGCGACCTGGACGAGTTCATCGAGGCCTGGCTGGCGGCGCAGGTGCGGAAAGCGGCGGACTAGCGATGCGCGTGGCGATGCTCACTCCGCTCCCCCCGGCGCGGACGGGCGTCGCGCACTACGCCTCGATGGTGCTGCCCGCGCTGGCGAAGCGCGTCGAGCTGGTCGACGCGAAGGACGCGGACGTCGTCATCTACCAGCTCGGCAACAACCCGCATCACGAGGAGATCTACGCCGAGGCGATGAGGAGGCCGGGCGTGGTCGTGCTGCACGACCTCGTGCTCCATCACCTCATCGTGGAGATGACCCTCGCGCGCGGCGATGCCGAGGGATATGTCGCAGCGCTGCGGGCCAGTCACGGTGAAGCGGGTGCGGCCTGGGCCCGCGGACGAGCGGCCGGCCTGCACAGCGAGATGGGAAACTTTCTCCTCCCGGCCTCGGTCGACGTCGCACAGCGAGCGCAGAGCGTCATCGTGCACAACCGCTACGCGGCGGAGCGCCTTCGATCGTTCGGCGTGACGACGCCGATTCACATCGTGCCGCACCCGTACGTTCCCGAGACGCGCACGTTTCCCCGCCGCGACGACGGGAAGCGCGTCATCGGCTTCTTCGGCTTTCTCACCTCGGCCAAGCGCGCCGAGGTGGTGCTGGAGGCGTTTCGCATCGCGAGAGCGAAGGACCCACGGCTGGAGCTCCTGATCGTCGGCGAGCCTGCGCCGAACATCGACGTCGATGCGTTGAAAGGCGAGGGCATCACCCTCACCGGCTACGTCGCCGACGACGATTTCCCGCGCTACTACGCGCTGGCCGACCGCTTCGTGAACCTCCGCTATCCAACCGCGGGCGAAACCTCTGGCACGCTGATCCGCGCGCTCGACGCCGGCAAACCTGTCGCGGTGAGCGACTACGCCCAGTTCGCCGAGCTCCCCGACGACATCGTGTTCAAGATCCCCCTCGGCCCAGGCGAAGTCGAGCGCCTCGTCTCCTTCTTCCTCGACGACCTCGACGACCCAAGTCAAAAGCAGCGCGCCTGGCTCACTCAAACCGCATCCCTCGCCCAAACCATCGAAGGCTACCTAACCGCCCTAGTCCCCTCTCCCCGCAAGCCGGGAGAGGGCCAGGGTGAGGGGCTCCCCCTCTTCCCGAAAATTGAGGTCATCTCGAAGACTCCGCTGGTCCTCCGCAACGCAGGCACAACCACCCTCCGTACCCGCACCTACGCCCAACCCGAGCTCCGCATCATCGTTCGCTCCGCAACCGGCGACGAATGGCTGTCCCTCCTGAAGGACCTGCACCCCGGCGACACCGTGGAGCTCCACCCTCGAGCCACCGATTTCACGCTGCACTTCGCCCTGCAGGACATCCCCAATGTTCCATGACGCGGCGCTGGAGCAGCTCCGCGGCCTGCTCTCGCGCCGTCCGGCTATCGAGATCGTGGCGCCGCAACACCGTCGCGCGTGCGTCCTGATCCCGCTGATCCGCAATCGCGGCGGCTGGTCCATCCTGTTCACGCAGCGCAGCGAGAACCTCGCCGCGCACAGTGGCCAGATCTCCTTTCCCGGCGGCGCCGTCGAATCGGGCGAGACGCTCGAGCAGGCCGTCGTTCGCGAGGCGGAGGAGGAAGTGGGGATCCCACCTCAGTCGGTCGAGTTGATCGGGCGTCTCGACGACGTCATCACGCACAGCGGCTTTCTGGTGGCGCCGTTCGTCGGCGTCATTCACGAGCCGGTCGAGTACGTGATGCAGGAGTCGGAGGTCGTGGAGATTTTCGAGGTGCCGATCGAGGCGCTGCTCGACGTGGGCAACCCCGAAGTGCGATATGTGCCGTTCCGCGGGAAGGAGTACCCGGCGTACTTTTACGCCTACGGCCGCTACGAGATCTGGGGCCTCACGGGACGGATGCTGAAGGCGTTTCTCGATATGGTGTGGCAGGCGATCTGATGATCCGCATACTCGTCATTCTTCTCTTCGGTGCTGTCTCCGCGGTCGCTGATCCCAGCATCACCGTGGGCGAGAACCGGCGCATCTCGCGCGACGACGCGCCGTACGTCGAGCCGTCCGTTGCCTGCAATAGCGCGCGGGCCGGGAACTGCATTGCCGTCGCCACGCGGTTCGACGCGTCGAAGCCGGTCGTCGCCGTGGCTTTGATGTCGACTGACGGCGGGAGCACGTGGGCGGAGACTATGCTGGCAACCGGTCGCGTGGAGCACGCCATCGATGCGTGGGTGACGTTCTCGCCGACCGGCGTCGCGTACGCGGTCTTTCTCGTCATCGAGCCGGGCGATCCCCGGACGAGGATCATCCTGTTTCGCTCGAGCGACGGCGGCGCTTCGTGGACGCGGCGCTCCAGAATCGCTTCCGAGCATTCGTTCGACCGGCCGACGGTCATCGCCCGCGGCCGTGACGTCGTCATCGCCGCGGAGCATCGCAACGCCATCGCGATCCTCCGCTCGCGTGACGACGGCCGCACATTCAGCGCGCCGCGCGTCTTCAGGCCGAGCACGCTCGGCCACAACGCCATGAATCCGCTGTGGCGCGGCGATTCGGTCGTCGTTCCTTATGTCGACTACGGGGAGCCGCTGGCGAGCGCGCGCATCGCAGTCGTGGACACGCGGGATTTCGGCCGCACCTGGGGCACGCCGCGGGTAATCGCCGATGTTCCCCGTCGCTTCTCCGGCAACGCTCACTTCGCGACGACGCAAACCGGGATCGCGGGCGCAATCGCCAGCGGCACCGCCGATGCGCGGACGGTCTCCATCGTTGCGTCGATCGACGACAAGTGGCGCGAGCCGGTGCGCGTGAGCAGCGCCGGATCGCCGGCGTTCCGTCCGGCGATCGCGGTATCGAGCCGCGGAGACATCGGCGCGACCTGGATCGAAGTCGAGGCCGGATGCACGCGACTCTGGTTCAGCGTCTCCCAAAACGAGGGCCGTACTTTCTCGAAGCCCGCGCCCGTTTCCGAGGACCTCTCCTGCGGCAATCAGCCCGCGAACCGGAGCGCCTACGAGCGCTGGGAGCACGGCGGCGACTACTACGGCCTCGCCGCCGACGGCGAGACGTTCCTGGCCATCTGGCCCGATGCGCGCGGCGGCACCTTCCAGCTCTATGCGGCCACGATCACGGTCACGCCGTAAGCAGAACGCTTTCAATCGCCCCACAGAGAGACGACGAGGAGGCCTCCGGCGGGTGCGGCCGGCAGCGCTTGTTGGCCTAGCCAGACCGCACGCCTGACCCACTGAACGCGGCTCTCGGCAGCCGCACGTGTTTCGACAAGCGCTGCCGGCCGGGCCGGCCCCCGCCGGAGGCCTCCCGGTCGGTTTCTTTCGTGGGCGGACTGAGTGTTCTGCTGAGCTACTTCGCGCCGACCAGCTTCTCCACGTACGCGATGAGGTTCTTGCCCTCGTCGCCCGCGTCCACGATGACGCCGTTCACCATGTACGTCGGCGTCGCGCGCACGTCGTTGGAGAACGCGTGGCCGACTCCGGTCATGAGCTGCGACTTGATCTCCGCGTTGTTGAGATCCGCGTCGTATTTGCTCATGTCGAGGTCGTGATCCTCGGCCCAGGCCCGAGCCCAGTCCCAGAACGTGAACGCGTTCAGCGATTCCTGATTCGCGTACACCGCCTTCTTGTAGTCCCAGAACAGGTCCGGTTTCTGGCGATAGATGGCCCGGCCGGCCAGCGCCGCCGGAAACGCCCATGGATGACCGTTCAGCGGCAGGTCGTAGCGGACGTAGCGAACGCGATCGCCGAACTTCGCCATCACCGCGTCCGCGTAGCCGGAGGAGTAGCGGCATGACGGGCACTGAAAGTCGGAGAACTCGAGAACCGTGATGTCGCCCTTGCCCTTCGCCGGTGAGGCGGCGAGATAGGAGTCGAACGCCTTCGCACGCTGGGCCTGCAGGTCGCCGCGGCGGAAGCTGCCGAAGAAGTAAACGCGCCCCTGCGGATCGACGAAACCCGAAAGCGGCAGCTTGCCGGCCTCGGTGGTCTGGGTGATGGTCGCGGGGAAGAGACCATCCTCGTTGGCCTTGCGATCGATCTTCACTTCCACCGCCTCGCGCATGTTGCGCTCGGCGAAGTTGCGCAGCTTCTCTTCGGTCGTGGCTCCCTCGTCGTTCCCGATCGGCCACACCGAGCCGAGGAAAAAGCCGTTCGTGGCTGAGGTGACGGCGACGAACTGGCCGCTGCAGGTCGGGCGATCGCTGGTGACGCGGACGCCGACGGCCTTGAAGCCCTGGGGCATCTTGAAGGCCGAGTCGTCGTACGAGATCTTTGCTCCGACGGAGCAGATCGGCAGGGCCGATCGAACCGCCTGATCGACCTTCGGGTCGACGTCGACGGCGAACAGCGGCGCGCAGAGGAGGAGCGTGAGGGTGAGAAGGATGGGCCGGTTCACTCGGAGGTGAACGGGGAGGGGCGGGCGCGACATTCCGGCCGGCACGGTGGAGCGGCGGGCTTCAGCCCGCCGAACGGGCTGCCGGCGGGCTGAAGCCCGCCGCTCCACTTCACTACTAGTTGTTGGGCGGGGCTTCCGAGATGTTCTCGACAGCCTTGCCGACCTTGCCGTCCTTGTTGCCCTGCGCGGCGATGTCGCCGAGCGAGACGATGCCGACCAGCTCGTCGTTGCTGTTCACGACCGGCACGCGCCGGATCTCGGAGCTGCCCATCATGTTCAGGACCTCGTCGATCGAGGCGTCTTCGCGGACGCTGCGGACGCTCGTGGTCATCAGCTCGTTGACGCGCACGTTCTCGAGGTTCTTCCCCTCGGCCAGCCCGCGGACGACGATGTCGCGGTCGGTGATCAGGCCGATGATGCGCTTGCCGTCGACGACCGGCACGACGCCGGTGTCCTGGTCCTTCATGATGCGAGCGACGTCGCGGATGCTGTCCTTCTCCGAGACACAGTCGGGATTCGGGGTCATGACGTCACGGATGTGGCGATTGCGATCTGCCATCTTTCCTCCTTCAATACAGAGGGAAGAGGGGCAAGACGCGTTCCCGGCGGCACGGCCGCCTCCGCTTCTCAGAACGAGATGCGGAAGCCGCCGCCGACGGTCATGAACCGCGGATCGAACTCTTCGCGCGTCCAGTGATACGAGGCCTCCAGCAGGACGCCGTAGCGCGGCGTGATGGGGAAGTCGGCATTGACGCCGGCCGTCACGCCCCAGTTCATGCGGGTGTCCTCGCCCGGCGCGGCCTGGCGGTAATAGCCGAGGCCGGCGAAGAGGCCGCTCGAACCGAACGGCTCGTCGAACTCGTACTCGATCAGCGCTTCCACGTGCTGGACCTCACCCTCGACGTCGCGGCGGTTGATCGTCACGGCGTTGGGGTTCTCGGTGGTCGGCGTGGCGACCTCGTAGGGGATGGCGATCTCGGTGTCGATGCGGCCGGCCTTGAACTTGAGGTTGAGGTCCGGCTCGATGGGGAGGGACCAGAACAGCTCGATGGAGGTGTTCCCGAAAGCGAAGTTGCTCTCGATGAAATCGCCCGAGTTCTGATGCGGTGCGCCGTCCACGAAGCGGCGGCTCCCGCCGATGATGATGCCGAAATCCGTCGTCTCCTGCGCCAGGGCGGGGACGGCGCTCGCGATCAGCAGCGCGAGCAGAAAAAGGGTCCGTTTCATGGCCGGCACTATACGGGATGGGTTCTGGTTCTTCAAAGTCGAGACTCCCCTCATAAAATGTGCGCGTGCGTACGCTGGCCAGCGCGTTGTCGTTAGTAGGACGCGAGGCGCTGCGAATCGTTCTGCCGTCGTGGTGCGTGGCCTGCGGGAAGGACCTCCCGTGGCGCGAGCGGACGGCGTCCTGCTGCCGCGATTGCTGGGCGGATCTGCCGCGGATCGAGGGGGCGAAGTGTGAGTCCTGCGCAATGCCGCTGCGCCGGTTGTCGGTTGTCGGTTGTCAGTTGTCTGTGGCTTCAGGCGAAACGGAAGCATCCGGCGACCTGCAGATTTCGAGACCTGTTCCTCGGAGCGACGCCCCTCAGACAACCGATAACCGACAACCGACAACAACCCTCTGCATCTCCTGCATCGACGACCCCCTCCCGGTCGACTGGACCGACGCCCCATGCGAGTACCGCGGCTCGATGGAGCGCGTCCTCCACGCGCTCAAGTTCGAGCGTCACGACTTTCTCGACGACGCTCTGGCCTCCCTGCTCGAGGAGACGATCCGCGGGCGCGGCGACACGAGCTTCGACGCGATCGTGGCCGTGCCGATGTCGGGTGCGAAGGAGCGCCGCCGCGGATACAACCAGGCCGAGCTCCTCGCCCGCGCGCTCGCCCGTCGCCTCGGCGCGGGTTGTGATATGACGCTGCTGACACGCCGCGAGGAGCGCGCCACGCAGTCCATGCTGCCGAAGCGCGAGCGGGCGGCGAACGTCCGCGGTGCCTTCGCCGCCTCATCCCGCGTGAAAGGAAAAGCCATACTCGTCGTCGACGACATCTGCACCACCGGCGAGACGCTGCGCGCCTGCGCCACGGCTCTTCGCCGCGCCGGCGCCGCTCGCGTCTGCGCCATCACCGTCGCCAAGGCGAGCTGACCTCCACCGCATGACCCGAGCGTTTTTCATCGCCCTCTCCGAAAGCAAACGCCTGCGCTCCGTCGCGGAACGGTCCAAGATCGGCCGCCGCGTCTCCGGCCGCTTCGTGGCCGGCATGTCCGTCGAGGACGCGCTCGAGGCCACCAAAGCCACGAACGCCCGAGGGATGAGCGTGAGCGTCGACAACCTCGGCGAGAACGTCACCAATCTCGAGGAAGCCCGCCACAGCGCGAGGCTGTACCACGAGATGCTCGACCAGATCGACGCCCGCAAGCTCGATGCGAACGTGAGCATGAAGCTTACCCACATGGGCCTCGACGTCGATGAAGCCGAGTCCCGGAAAATCGCCGCCGAGCTCGTGTCTCACGCCGCCCGGATCGGCAACTTCGTCCGCATCGACATGGAAGGCTCGCCGTACACCCAGAAGACGCTGGACATCGTCCAGGAGCTGCATCGCCAGCCCGGCCACGCCAACCACGTCGGCGCGGTGATCCAGGCCTACCTCCATCGCAGCGAGGGAGACGTCAACGATCTCTGCCAGCAGCACATCCGCATCCGCCTGTGCAAGGGCGCGTACAAGGAGCCGCCGGAGATCGCGTTTCAGGACAAGGCCGACGTCGACGCGAACTTCGTCAGGCTGATGAAGTTCATGCTCAAGAGTGGCGTCTACCACGGCATCGCCACGCACGATCCGAAGATGATCGAGGCGACCATCGCCTTCGCCCGTGCCGAGAACATCCCCGCGAAAGAGTTCGAGTTCCAGATGCTCTACGGCGTGCGCCGCGACCTGCAGGAGCAGCTCGTGAAGGACGGGTGGGGGATGCGCGTGTACATCCCGTTCGGGACGGAGTGGTATCCGTACCTGATGCGCCGTCTGGCCGAGCGGCCGGCGAACGTGTTGTTCATTTTGAAAAATCTCGTGCGGCGCTGACGCCTTACACTCGACGGCGCATGAGAATCATCGCCGCCGTCCTCGCCCTCCTCATCTCCACGCCCGCTCTCGCCGACACCGTCGAAGAAGTCCGCCAGGCCGAGATCGCGTTCGCGAAAGCGTTCGCCGATCGCGACAAGGCCAGGTTCTTCTCCTTCCTCACCGACGACGCCGTGTTTCTCAGCGGCCTGGGCACGCTCCGCGGCAAGCCGGCCGTGATCGAGCGCTGGTCTCGCTTCTTCGACAACGTGCCCGTGGCGCCATTCTCGTGGGGACCGGAGCGCGTGGAGGTCACCGCCGGCGGGAAGATCGGCTTCTCCATGGGGCCGATCTACGACGCCAACGCGAAGCACGGCGGCTACTACACGTCGGTGTGGCAGAAGCAGGCCGACGGCGCGTGGAAGGTCGTGCTCGACGGTCCCGGGGCGCCGCGCGCGCCGCTGCCCGCGAACGCGGTGAAGCTCGAGGAAGGCTTCGCCACCACACCGGACGGCGTGAAGCTGTATTACCGCAAGCTCTCCGGCGGCAGTCCGATCACGATCATCGCGCCGCTCGATTTCATGCTCCACGAGCCGCTCAGCCAGTTCGCGGATCTGGCCACCGTGATCACGTACGACGGCCGCAGCCGCGGACGTTCCACCGTTTCCGAGGGCCGGTTGCTGAGCATCGAGCAGGACGTGCGCGACCTGGAGACCGTCCGCGCCCATTTCAACCTCGACAAGTTCATTCCCCTCGGCTACTCGTACCTCGGCAAGGTCGTGGCGATGTACGCGGCCGCGTATCCGCAGCACGTCGCGCGCGTGATTCAGCTCGGTCCCGGCGCGAACCGCTTCGGCGAGATGCCTAAGATGGAGGAGGGGACGTTCGGCGCGCCCGCGGAAGTAGTGGCGAAGCTCGAGGAGCTCCGCGCCGCCAACGCGCCGCCCAGCCGCCAGGTCTGCGAGGCCTTCCTGAACGTCATGGCCTATCGCATGGTCGGCGATCCGAAGTACGCGTCCCGTTTCGATCGCTCCTCGTGCGAGCTGGCAAACGAGCAGCACTTCTTCGCCACGTTCCAGCACCTCTGGCCCTCGATCCAGGTGGCCTCGCTGACGCCGGAGGAGATGAGCAAAATCACGATGCCGGTGCTGGTCATCCACGGGACGAGCGACCGCAACGCGCACTACAGCGGCGGGCAGGCCTGGGCCCAGTCGCTCCCCGACGCGCGCCTGGTGACCGTCCCCGGCGCCGCGCACGCGCCATGGCTCGAAGATCCGGTGACCGTGTTCGGCGCGATCCGCCACTTCCTCCGCGGAGAGTGGCCGCTGGGGAGTGAAAGGTAACGAAACACTAGCGCCTTCACGAGACGCGCGATTCGGGCGACAGGCGTGCGGTCAGGCTAGGCCAACCAGCGCTGCCGGCCGTGCCGGCCCGCTCGATTCTCACCTTGCACGCCGTGCGCGGACAGCGTACCTTTACGTCGATCCAAACAAACGAACGGCACGGCGGTGGCGAAGGCGCCTGCTCCGCTTTGCCGCAGACAAATGAGGCGCGCGTGGTCTCGAATAAGGAGGAGCGTGATGAGTCTCTGGTTCCAGTTCCAGGATGTCCCCGCGGATCAGGTTGGAGGAGCTGCCGCGGCAGGGATTGGCGTCGGCATGATGGTCGTGTGGTTCGCGATCGTGGTGCTGATGATCGCGGGCATGTGGAAGGTCTTCGAAAAGGCCGGGAAGCCGGGCTGGGCGGCGATCATTCCCATCTACAACATCATCGTCCTGCTCGAGATCGCCGGCAAGCCGGCATGGTGGGTGGTCCTGTTCCTGATCCCCTTCGTGAACTTCATCATCGCGATCATGCTCGGCATCTCCGTCGCCGCGAAGTTCGGCAAAGGCGCCGGCTACGGACTCGGTCTGGCGCTCCTCGGACCGGTCTTCTATCCGATGCTCGGCTTCGGCAAAGCGCAGTACAACCCGAACGCTGCCTAGTCCTCGCTGGGGCGGGCCTGACCGGTCCGCCCCACATCCCACTGCGGGCGGTCGCGCCAGCGATCGTGCATCCACACCCACTGTTCCGGCACGCGGCGGATCTGCTCCTCGATGATGCGGGTCATGCGCGCGGTGAGCGCGACCGGATCGGCGTCGCGCTTCGTCTGCACCGGCTCTCCGACCTTCATACGGTGGCGTCCGTCGGGCAGTCGCTCGATCAGGATATCCACGACCACTGATTCCGTGCGCACCGCCAGCTTCGCCGGACCGATCGGCGTGAGCGCGGGACGCCCGAAGAACGGCACCTGCACGCTGTCCGTGCGCAGGTTCTGATCGATGAGGAACGCCAGAATGCCGCCCCGTCCCAGCGACTGAATGAGCTCGCGCCCGGCGGCCGCGGACCCGCGATCGATCGTGCGCACGCCCGAGCGCGCGCGGTGCTCAGTGATGTAGCGGTTCATCTCCGGCGCGTCCCGCTCGCGCTGCAGCACGGTCGTGGGGCGTCCCCACAGGCCGACGGCGTACGACATCCACTCCCAGTTGCCGCAGTGCGCGGTGAACACGACTACGCCGCGGCCTTCGTCGATGAGCTTCAGCAGCGGCTCCGCGCCTTCGATCACGGTGAGCCGGTCGCGCATGGCCACGTCCATGTTGCGCATCCAGGTGATCTCGAAGAGCGACATGCCCAGGTGGCGGAACATCGCCCGGACCGTGTCGCGGCGCTTCGCGTCGTCCCAGTCGGGAAAGGCGATGCCGATGTGCCGCAGCGCCTTCCTCCGCTCGCGGCGCGCCACGTGCCACGCGAGCGAGCCGAGGGCGCGACCGAATGCGCGGCCGAGGGGGAGGGGGATGCGGCGGCCGACCGCGCTCACGACGACGAGCGCGCGATACAGCGTCCGCTCCCTAAATGCTCGAAGCCTCGGGCCTGCCACTGGCGAACTCCCGAATCAGGTTCTCCCACTCTCCGCGCTCGCGGAGGAGGCGTTCGACGAGCTCGCGGAACGCACCCGCGCCGCCGTTGCTGTCCAGTTTCCACGTCGCCACGCCGCGCACTTCCGGCGCGGCGTCGGCGGGCGCAGCGGAGATGCCGACGCGCGTCATCGGCGCGAGGTCGGGGAGGTCGTCGCCGGCGTACAGGATCTCGTCGAACGGAACGCCGAGGCGCTGCGCGATCCGCTCCGTGGCCTCCAGTTTGTTCGCCGCGCCCTGGTGAATCTCCGTGATGCCGAGCTCCTTGGCGCGACGGTCCAGCGCCTGCGAGTGCCTGCTGGTCAGCAGCGCGATGGTGATGCCCGCGCGCTGCGCGAGCTTGGCGGCCAGTCCGTCGCGGACGTGGAAGGCCTTGATCTCCGTGCGATCGCCCGCGTAGATGATCTTCCCGTCCGTCCACACGCCGTCGACGTCGGAGATGATCAGGCGAATGTACGCGGCGCCGGGCATGGGCGCGAATGGTAGCGCATCGCGCAGTCCCCTCTCCCCGCGCGGCGGGGGCGAGGGGACTGGAGAGTTAGTGGCGGAAGTGCCGCTCTCCCGTGAACACCATCGCCAGCCCGCGCTCGTTCGCTGCCGCGATCACTTCCGCGTCGCGCACGGAGCCGCCCGGCTGAATGACCGCCGTGACGCCGGCGTCGGCGAGGATGTCCAAGCCGTCGCGAAAGGGAAAAAACGCATCGGACGCTGCGAACGGCGCCTTCGTCGCGGCCTTCATGATCGCCACTTTCGCGGCATCGACGCGCGACATCTGTCCCGCACCCACGCCGACGGACTGCGATTGATTGGTGAGCACGATGGCGTTCGACTTCACATGCGCGCAGACGATCCACGCGAACTCCAGCCCGTCCAGCTCCTCGGCCGTCGGCTGGCGGTCGCTGACGACCTTCCACCCATCTCTTCCCGCGATGGTGTCGCGTGACTGGATGAGCAGTCCGCCTGCCGCGCTCCGGTAGTCGGTTGGCGGATGGCGGTTGACGGTGGTGACGAGCCGGAGATTCTTCTTCTTCGCGAGCAGCGTCTTCGCTTCATCGTCAAACGCCGGCGCGACGATCACCTCGAGGAATAAGTCCCCGATGATCCGCGCGCATGCGCCGTCGAAGGTCTGATTCGCGCCGATGATCCCGCCGAACGCCGAGACCGGGTCGGCATCGATTGCGGCCCGCAGCGCGGCGGCGAGCGTGTCGCGGCGGGCCACGCCGCACGGGTTCGTGTGCTTGATGATCGCGATCGCGGGCTCGCGAAACGCGTTCGCCAGTCGGATCGCGGAGTCTAGGTCGAGCAGGTTGTTGTACGACAACTCCTTACCCTGCAGTTGCTCGAACGGGCGCTCACCCGCCGGCACGTAGAAGCCAGCCGTCTGATGCGGGTTCTCGCCATAGCGGAGGTCCTGGAACTTCTCGAGGCTCAACACGAGTGGAGCGGCGGGGG
>DATLOL010000059.1:0-2078 GCA_035536275.1 Thermoanaerobaculia bacterium | reverse complement strand
ATGATCCTCTTCCTCGTCGTGGTATTCCGATGGGCACCGCCGCTCATCTTCCGGCCGATATGGGAGGACCCCGCCGCGAACCTGGGCCAGCTCATCTGGCCGGCGCTCGCGGTCGGTTACCGCTACTCGGCCGTCGCGACGAGGATGACGCGCTCCTCGGTGCTCGAGGTGCTGCGCGAGGACTACGTACGGACCGCGCGAGCCAAGGGCCTGCGCGAGACGCTCGTGATCGTCCGACACGCCCTGCGCAACTCGCTCCTACCGGTCATCACGGTCATCAGTCTCGAGTTCGCGTTCCTGTTCGGAGGGCTCGTGGTCACGGAACAGGTCTTCAACGTGAACGGACTCGGCAAGCTGATCGTCGACGCCGTCGCCCACCGTGACTACCCGCTCGTGCAGGCGCTGGTCCTCATCTTCTCGTTCGTGTTCGTGTTCGTGAACTTCATCGTCGATCTCCTCTACGGCGTGCTCGACCCGCGGATCCGCTACACGTGAACGTCACGACGATCTCGCCTGACGCTGAGGAGCTCGCGCGCCGACGCTATCTGGACGACCAGGGCTGGCCACGGTTCCGGCGCGCTGTCCGTCACTTCATGCGGCGCCGGCCGCTGGGCGCGATCGGCGCCGCGATCATCGTCGTGATGATCTTCGCCGCGGCGTTCGCCGACATCGTGGCGCCATACGGCCCGGATGAGGGCGTGTTCACCGGACTTCCGACGGCCCCGAGCCTCGAGCACTTGCTCGGCACCGATCCGTTCGGAAGAGATGTTTTCTCGCGCCTCCTCTACGGCGCCCGTACGGCACTGCTCGTGGGATTCGTATCGTCACTCGTAGGCTCCTCATTCGGACTGGTGCTGGGCGTGATGGGCGCCTACTTCGGTGGAAAGATCGACGAGGTCATCCAGCGCTTCATGGACGTGCTCATCTCCTTCCCGCTCATCGTCATCGCCATCGCCGTCGTCGCCGCGCTGGGACCGGGCACCGGGAACGTCATCGTGGCCGTCACGCTGCCGGTCATACCGCGGGTGGCACGAGTCGTTCGAGCGAGCGGCCTTGCGGTCGTGCAGATGCCGTACATCGAGGCGGCGCGCTCGATCGGGGCGAAGGCGCCGCGGATCATGTTCCGCCACATGGTCCCGAACGTGTTCGCGCCCTTCCTGATCCTGCTGACGGCGTTTCTCGGCCAGGCGATCCTGCTCGAGGCGTCCCTGTCATTCCTGGGGCTTGGCGTCGTGGAGCCGGAGCCGTCCTGGGGGCTGATGCTGCGCGGCCAGGGCATGGCGTTCCTTGACCAGGCGCCGTGGCTCGCGATCGCACCCGGGTTGGCCATCAGCCTCGCGGTGTTCGGATTCAACCTGTTCGGCGACTCGCTGCGCGACGCGCTCGATCCCCGCCTGCGCACTGGCTAAGGGGTGCTGCGAGCGAGCGACGTGATCCGGCTGCGCATGGGCCACTTCACCGCGCCTGACCACTTGCCCTTCGCCGGAGCCGCGGTCGTCGTGGACGCCTTCCTGGTGCGCCATCCCAGCGGACCGGTGTTGCTCGATACCGGCATCGGCGTCGGCCTGCCCGACGTGGAGACGATCTACAAGCCGGTGCGGCGTCCGCTCGATGACGTGTTGCGCGACGCTGGAGTGTCCGTTGGTGGGATCCGCGCCGTCGCGAACTGCCACATGCATTTCGACCATTCAGGCAACAACTTCCGCTTTCCGGGCGTCCCGATCCTGGCGCAAAAGGTCGAGCGCGAGGCGGTCGCGACGCCGAACTACACGCTCGCGGGACCGGTCGCCGAGTTCGACGGCGCTCGGTTCGAGCTGCTGGAGGGCGAGGCCGACATCGTCCCCGGCGTCCGGATCGTGCCGACGCCCGGTCATGTACCGGGTCATCAGTCCTTCGTGATCGACACGAAGGAAGGGCGGATCGTCATCGCCGGCCAAGCGTTCCAGGACGCCGCGATGTATGCGCGTGACCTGTACGCCTGGCAGCTCGATCGCGAGGGCCGTGCGCATCCGGAGTACGCGCCATGGGTCGCCCGCTTACAGGAATTCGACCCGTGGCGCGTTACCTTCGCGCACGAC
>DATLOL010000058.1:0-6075 GCA_035536275.1 Thermoanaerobaculia bacterium | reverse complement strand
CCCGCCGCTCCACAGGAACGGACGCCGGTGCGGCTCTTACCGCACTCCCGGGATCTCTTCGATTCGGCAGCACTCAGCACCCAGCACTCAGCACTTACAATCCCCGGCCATGTCCACACCGCCTCCCGTCCGTCCCGTCACCATCGACGACATTCGTGCCGCGCGCGAGCGGATCCGCGGGGTCGTCGCGCGCACTCCGCTCGTTCGGCTGCTGCATGGGATCGACGGGGCGCCGGAGATCTGGCTGAAGCTCGAGAATCTGCAGCCGATCAATGCCTTCAAGCTGCGCGGCGGCGCGAATGCGGTGGCGATGCTTTCGGCCGAGGAGCGGGAGAAGGGTGTGTGGACGATCAGCGCGGGGAACGCCGGACAGGGCGTCGCGTACGCTGCGCGCGAGGCCGGCGTGCCGTGCACGGTGCTCGTGATCGAGACCGCCCCCGAGACGAAGATCGACCGCATGCGCGCCCTCGGCGCCACGCTCGTCAAGGCGCCGTTCGACGCGTGCTGGCAGGCCATGGACGACCGCGCGTATCCCGGCATCGAGGGGACGTTCGTCCATCCCTTCGACGATCACAATTTCATCGCCGGCAACGGCACCGCGGGGCTGGAGATTCTCGAAGACCTGCCGCAGGTGAAGACCGTGATCGGCGCGATCGGAGGCGGCGGGCTGATGTCGGGGATCGGCTCCGCCATCCGCGGCCTCGCCCCGAACGTGCGCATCCTCGGCGCGGAGCCGGAGACCGCCGCGCCCGGCGCGAAGTCGTTCGCGGCCAACGCGCCGACGGTGTTTGACGATTGGCAGGCGTCGTTCGTCGACGGCGCGGGCGGCAAGAGCATCTTCCCGCGCATGTGGGAGCGCATCCGCCACGTGCTCGACGGCTCGGTCGTGGTGACGCTGGACGAGGTCCGTCAGGCGATGAAGCTGATGGCGCTCAAGACGCGCGTCATCGCCGAGGGGGCGGGCGCGCTGGGCGTGGCGGCGGCGCTGAAAGAGAAGGATGGGCCGGTGGTGGCGGTGGTGTCGGGCGGGAACATCGATCTGAAGAAGTTCTGCGAGCTGGTTGCATAGTTTATCCCGCGCGAAGACGCGGGATAAAATTGGGCATGCTCCTCGCCGCCCTCCTTCTGAGCGGCTACATCGACGATGCCGCGTGCGCGAACTGTCACGCCGATCGCGCGAAGACGTACGCGCACGTCGGGATGGGCAAGTCCTTCTACGCCGCGCGCGGGTCGCAGGTCATCGAGGACTTCGGGGCGCCGCCGTTCTTCCACGAGCCGTCGCGGCAGTACTTCGAGATGCGCCGCCGCGGCGAGGACGTCGTCTTCCGGCGCTGGCAGGTCGCGGCTGACGGCGCGCCGATCCACGTCTACGAGCGCGTCGTCGACTGGATCATCGGCTCCGGCAACCACGCGCGCACCTATCTCTACCGCGTGCCGTCCGGCGAGCTGTATCAGTTGCCGCTGACCTGGTACTCGCAGACGCGCGAGTGGCAGATGTCGCCCGGCTACGACCGCGCCGACCACGAAGGCGTGACCCGGCGCGTGCGCCACGAGTGCATGTTCTGCCACAACGCCTATCCGAACGCGGCCGGCGAGCCGTTGTCGTACTGGCGCTCGCAGTCGTTCCCCGCGGAGCTGCCGCAGGGCATCGGCTGCCAGCGCTGCCACGGTCCCGGCGCGGAGCACGCGCGGACGCAGACGCGCGCGTCGATCGTCAATCCCGCGCGCCTTCCGGTGAAGCTGCGCAACGACATCTGCTACGAGTGCCACATGCAGCCGACGGTGATGTTGGCCGGGCTGCGCCGCTTCGGCCGCGACATCTACTCGTTCCGACCCGGCCAGGCTCTGAGCGACTACGCGGTCGCGCTCGACGTCGACGAGCCGGAGATGCCGCGCGCGCAACGCTTCGAGATCAACCATCACCCGTACCGCCTCGAGCAGAGCCGCTGCTTCACCGAGAGCGAGGGAAGGCTCAGTTGCCTCACCTGCCACGACCCGCATCGCAAGGTCACCGACGCCGCGCACTTTCGCAAGGCCTGCATGTCCTGTCACGCGACGCCGCATCGCGTGAATGAGGACTGCACGTCGTGTCACATGCCGAAGCGGCGGCCGCAGGACGTCGTGCACACGGTCATGACCGATCACTTCATCCGGCGTGACGTTGCGTCGGGATTCCTCGCGCCGCTGCGCGAGCGCGAGCCGATGATCACGCGCGTCGAGGCCGGCGACGATCTATACGCGGCGATCGCGCTCGTGCGCGTCACGAACAACGCGGCGGCGGTGCGGCGGCTCGAGCAGCTCCTCGCCGCGCGCAAGCCGGCCGAGATCGAGCCGTACCTCGATCTGGCGGCGGCGCAGTTGCGGCAGCGGCAGTGGTCTTCGCTGGAGAAGACGGCGAAGCTGATCCTCAAACGCGATCCGCGGCAGGAGCTCGCCCGCGAGTGGCTCGCGCTGGCGCGCATGGCCGTCGACCGCGACCGCCTCGCCGCCAGCCGCACGCTGGCGCAGCTCACACGTCCCGAGGCGGTGTTCAACGCGGGAGTGTTCCTGGCGGAGGCGGGGCACACGAAAGAGGCCATTCCGTTCTACGAGCGCGCCCTCGCCCTGCGTCCCAACCTCACCGCGGCCTGGGTCCGCCTCGGCGATGCTCATCGCGAATGCGGCGATCTCGTGCGGGCGATCGATGCCTATCGCGAGGCGCTGAACGTCGATCCCGCGCATGCACGCGCGCGGAGCGCGATCGTCGATGCATTGCGGGCGATGGGAAACGCGGAAGAGGCGGAGCGCTACTTGAACGTGGCCACGGGCCGGATGCCCGGCACGGAGGGGTAGTCGCGGCGGTCGACCATCTGCGAGAGTGGCGACTCGACGATCTCGACCTCGTAGCCGGCCACGGTGGCCTTCTTCCCCGTCGGCGTCACCTTGTCGCCGCTGCCGGGAACGCGCACGACGATCTTCGACGGATCGAGGACGGATGCGCCGCCCGGGCGCAGGATCACGTTGGGGATGAGGACGTCCGCGTTCGCGGGGACGTTGCGCAGCTCGATGCGCGCGGTCTCGGCGCCGGGGGCGTTGAACCCGAGGGTGGCGCTGTTGGGGGGAACGTCGAGGACGACGAAGGCGCCGTTCTCGGCGATGCCGCCGGAGGCGTAGGCCACGTTCTCGACCCAGACCGAGGTGGAGGCGAAGAGCTCCGCGCGGCGGCCGAGCTCCATCTCGATGGTCTCGGCGCGCTTCGCGCCCTGGACGTCGGTCACCCAGCCGCGCACGCTGGTCGGGTCGCTGCTCATCTCGACGTCGTCGCCGCGCTTGCAGGCGGCGACGAGAAAGAGCGCGATGAGGAGGGTGCGACGGAGCATGGTCGAAGACTACCACGTGCGATAATCGCCCGCCGTCGCCATGAAACGTCTCCTCCCTCTCGGTGCGCTCCTCCTTCTCGCCATCGCCTCGATCGTGCTCGCGCAGACCTCCGGCCAGGCCACGCTGCGCACGCCGTCGGGGGATCGTCCGTTCACGTATGTCGAGCAGGGCGGGCAGTTGTATGTCTCCGCGGAACAGGTCACAGCCGCGCTGGGCGGCACCATTGCGGCGGACGCAAACGGCACGAAGGTGACCATCGGAGGCAGCACGGCGGCCTTCGGTCCGGACTCGCGTTTCGGCGTCATCCGCGACGACCTGATCGAGATGCCCGTCCCGCCGATCGTCATCGAGGGCAAGGCCTACGTCCCATGGCAGTTCTACCAGGGGATGCTGTCGAAGGTGTCGGCGATGGACGTGTCGTGGGACGGGAGCACGCGCGTGCTGGCGGTGCGGCCGCAGGAGCGGAACGCGATCTCGGTGCAGGTCTCGGTGGCGAGCGTTCAGGACATCTCGAAGATCGTCATCACCCTCAGCGCGCCGGCTGAATACAACATCGTCAAGGAGCCGAACGCCTACGTGGTGCGGTTCCGCGCGCCGGTGCGCGCGCCGTTTCCGGAGCAGACCTACGAGGATCCGTACGTCGCGAAGGTGACCTTCACGGCGAGCGATCTGCGCATCCAGCTCACGGCAGCGGACGTCGTCGGCGACGCGTATCAGCTCGACAACCCGCCGCGCGTGGTGCTCGACCTGCGCAAGGCCGCCGCGCCCGTGCAGGGCGGACCGGTTCCGCTGCAGGGCACGCCGAGGCCGCAGGAGCTGCCGGGCATCCGCACGATCGTCATCGACCCGGGTCATGGCGGGAAGGAAGTGGGCGCCGTCGGACCGAACGGCCTGATGGAGAAGGACCTGACGCTCGCCATCGCGCGCAAGCTCGCGAATGCGCTGGCGGCGAAGACGGGCGCGCGCATCGTGCTGACACGCGAGGACGACAGCGTGGTGTCACTCGACGCGCGCACCGGGATCGCGAACCAGTACAAGGCGGATCTCTTCCTCTCCGTGCACCTCAACGCGGCGGTGGTGAAGAACGCGAAAGGCTCGGAGACGTACTTCCTCTCCCTCGAGGCCTCGGATGAGTTGGCGAAGAAGGCCGCGGAGACGGAGAACGCCTCGGCATCGAGCTCGGTCAGCGATCTCAATCTGATCCTCTGGGACCTCGCGCATCAGGCGTACGTGGGTGAGTCCAGCCGTTTCGCGCAGGCGATCCAGGAGGAGATGAACTCGGCGACGAGCGTCGCCAACCGCGGCGTGAAGCAGGCGCCGTTCAAGGTGCTGGTCGGCGCGACGATGCCCGCGGCGCTGGTCGAGGTGGGCTTCATCAGCAACCCCGAGGAAGAGGCGAAGCTGCAGACCCAGGAGTTTCAGAACCTCATGGTGGAGGCGCTGACGCGCGCCGTGCAGCGCTACAAGACCGACTACGAGACGCGCATCGGGTTGATCCAGCCCGCGGCGCCGGCGCCTGCCGCGCCGGCCGCGGGCACACCCGCTCCAAAGGCGCCGGCTCCCACCACCACGACCACCGCCCCGGCAACGCCACAACAGACGAGGACGGAGCGTTAGTGAGCCACCACCAGCAGGGTGAGGGGCCGAGCCCCGCTGCGCAGACGACCCCTCACCCTAACCCTCTCCCCGCGGGGCGGGGAGAGGGGACTTGGGGGCGCACAGTGGCTAACCACCAGTCCCCTCTCCCCGCTGGCGGGGAGAGGGCCCGGGTGAGGGGTGGTCTCCGGCTGATTACTGTGCTCGCGGTGGCGGCGCTGGCGCTCATCGCTCTCGGCGCCGCCTGCAGCAAGAAAGAAAACCCGGCCGCGAATCTGAACGCCGCGAATCGCGTCAGCGTGCGGCCGGTGCGGCTGTACTTCGAGTCGCCGCAGATGCTGCTCGAGGCGGAAACGCGCAACATCGCCCTGCCGGAGAGCCCGGCCGCGGCCATCCCCATGGTCGTCCGCGAGCTGATGAAGGGCCCCTCCAAACCGCCCCTCGGCCGCGTCTTTCCCGCCGACACGGTCGTGCGCGGCGCGTTTCTCCTCCCCGGCGGCACGGTGGTCGTCGACCTCGGCGGTACGACCCTGACCAAAGGGTGGGGGACCGGCAGCCATGACGAGCTGATGTCCGCCTACGCGCTGGTGCAGACCCTCACCGCGAACTTCGCGGATGCACGCCGGGTGCGGATCGTGGTGAACGGGACGCCGGCGGAGACACTGGCGGGGCATGTGTCGCTGTCGGGGTCGCTGGTGCCGCGGGCGACGCTGGTGGATCCGCGTTTCCGCTGAACGACCATTCATTCAGTATCGGAAACGGGAGTAATCTGGACCGAACGACCGTTTGGCTTTACGAATACGATCGATCACCCAAACTACCGTATGTTTTTGATGGATTGGGGCTTGTCACAGCCCCGTTACATTGAGAAAAGTTTCACAAAGTCGCAGAAGTCTGCGTATAATGCTGCAACGATGAATCAAGGTTTACTGGATGGGCAGGCGAGGGCTGCTTTCTGTCGTACAAGCCTGCCTTGTTTTACTGCCTCTTGAACTCTTCCTTGAATCTTACCGACCCTGAAATCACGCCACCCGAGCCGTTCGCGCCAACCATCCAGTAAGAATCACCCCTGACCCCGCCGAAAGGCGGGGTCGCTTTTTTGTAACCGGTTACAAGCGG
>DATLOL010000057.1:0-9253 GCA_035536275.1 Thermoanaerobaculia bacterium | reverse complement strand
CGCTTCGGCCGCCGTCGAGATTTCGCTGGCCGAAGCGGCCGCCGCTCCACAGGAAGGCGTCGTCACCGAGGCTTCGCCTCTCGAGAACTTCGAGACCGCCGCCGGCTTCTTCGGCTTCGCCGAGGACGTGCCCCCCGAGGTCAAAGCCTCACTGAAAGGCTCGCGGCTGTACCTCCGCTATAAAATCAGGCCATGACGTCGACCAGCGTGTCGGTGGTGGTGCCGCGGCGGCCTGGCGTCAGCCCCGACGTCACCACGCTCGAGAAGTACCTCGAGCGCACCGGCCTCACGTTCGAGGTCCTCGCGCCGGAAGGGGAGGAGCTCGGCCCTGCTCTTCGCCGCGGCGTGAGCGACGCGAAGGGGCGGGTCATCGTCATTGCCGACCCGAGGCTGCCCTATCCCGTGAGTGCGATCGGCGACGCCGTGGCCATGGTCGAGGCGGGAACGTGCGAGGTCGTCTTCGGGTCGACGCGCACGGACTACGCCGGACCGCGCCCGCTGCGCTGGCTGCTTGTGCCCATCCTTCCCGACCGCACCATTCAGCTCGCGGCGTTCTCGAACACCGCTGGCAAGATCGTCGTCGGCGAGTCGCGCCTGAGCGACGGCGGCTGCGAGCTGGAGCACGCGTATCTCGCGAACAAGTACGGCTTCCGCATCGAGCATCTCGTCGTGCACGCGGACGAGCACCCGCGCTCCTTCGGTCCATGCGGAGGCGTGATCCCGGCGCTGAAGGTCCGCATCGCCAATCGCAGGCACGCCTATCGCGCGGCGCGCCGCTGTCCGGTCTGTTTCTCGTCCGAGGTCTGGACGTGCGCGCAGATCCCCGGCAACGTCGTACGCGCCTGCCGGCGCTGCAAATGTCGCTACCTGAATCAATTCGCAGACGACGAGGGAACGCATCCGGTGCGGCGCGTGCTCCGCGCCCACGACGCGCCCGCGAGTCCGACTTACGAGTCGCATGCGCCGCCCGCGCGTGAGCGCACCAGCCAGCGCCGCTTCAACTGGGTGCGCCGCCAGCTTCCGTCGCGCGCGCGCGTCCTCGAGGTGGGGGTGCGCGACGGCAGCTTCGGCCTCCTCGCGTCGCAGGACTACGAGTACGTCGGCATCGATCCCGCCTCCGCGGCCGCGCGACAGGCCCGCGCGCGCGGGCTGGAGGTCTACTGCGCCTCGCTGTCGTCGTTCGTGAACGTCGGGCCGGCCTTCGACGCGCTCACGCTCTTCCACGTCTTCGAGAACATCGCCGATCCTCACGACGCCCTCGCGCGCATCAAGGACCTGATCAAGCCCGGCGGCGTGCTGTTCCTGTCGACGTTCGACACCGAGGGGCTCATCTACATGATCTCGGAGCGGAAGCGCATGGCCCAGAACTTCCGCGCGCACCTGATCCTCTATTCGCGGTCGGCGCTCATCGAGCTGCTCGAGCACTCCGGCTTCGAGATCATCGACATCGGACCAGACTTCGAATATCGCGACCACAAATTCCTGCGTCACTGGTTCGCGGCGCACCATCCGATCCTCGCCCCGTTCGCGCGCGCGCTCCTCGGCGTCGCGCCCGATCCGGCGATCGTGAGCACGGGCTCGATCCGCATCGTGGCCCGGCGGCGTTCCGGCAGCGCGGTGCACTCGCGCGCCATCCGCTCCGTGGAACCGACGCATGCCCGTTGAGACGCGGGCCTACGCGTCCGGCGACGAAGCACAGATCCTCGACCTCTTCGCGCGCGCCTTTCCTCACGCACCGCGCTCGCTCGAGCACTTCCAGTGGAAGTACCGCCGCAACCCGTTCGGCAAAGACCGCATCAGCCTCTCGTTCGATGACGAGGGGAAGCTGGTCGCGCATTACGCCGGATACGTCGTGCCGTTCTTCGCGTACGGCGAGAACGTGCTCGCCCATCAGATCGGCGACACGATGACCGACGTCTCGATTCGCCATATCGGCCGTGGCCCGACCACGATCCTCGGCCGCACCGCGCTCGATTTCTACGCCCGCTTCTGCGAAGGACGGATCGCGTTCAACTACGGCTTCAACGTCGGCAACATCCAGAAGATCTCGCTGCGCTACCTGCGCAGCGATCGCGTGGAGCCGGTCACCTATCGCGTGGCCCCCCGGCCCCGCCCGATCAAAAACTACGCGCGCTGGCTGCGCGGTTTTCAGCTCGAGCTGGTGCGCGAGACCACCGCGGAGTGGGACGCGCTGTTTGCGCGGTGCGCAACGGCGTATCGCTTCCTCATCCGGCGCGATGCGAGCTGGGTGCGCTGGCGTTATCTCGATTGTCCGGACACCCGCTACCACGTCGTCGCCGTGCGCAAGTGGCGGCGTCTGGTCGGCTGGATCGTCTTCCGCATCCGTGAGAATCGCTTCACCTGGGGCGACGCGTTCTTCGATCCCGACCACCTCGATGCGGTCGAGGTCGTGCTCCGCCACGTGGTGCCGGCGTACCCGATCGACGAGATCGAGGCCTGGTTCCCGCCGCGGCCCCGCTTCTTCGACGAAACCCTGCGCCGCCTGGGCTTCGAGACCCGTCCCGAGCCGCAGGATCTCTCGGTGATGTGCGTGCCGTTCGCGTGGCCCGACGTCGTCTCGAAAATGCGCGACGACCTGTATTACTCGTGGGGCGACAGCGACTTGTTCTGATGGCTCATGTTCTGCAAGCCGCTCTCATCCGTCGGAAGAATGCGTCACCCATGAACGTCGGAAGCGAGCAGACCGGAACGAGGGAAAAGCGTTTGAGCGAGGTCGCGAAGAAGCGCGTGCTCGTGATCGACGACGATCTCCCGATCCGCGGCATGCTCGCGGCCGCGCTGCGGCAGCATGGATTTCAGGTGCTCCTGGCCGGCGACGGCGCGGAAGGGCATCGCGCCCTCTCCATTCATAATCCCGACATCGTTCTCCTCGATCTGGCCATGCCCGGCGTCAACGGCTGGGACTTCCTCCAGCGCCTCCGTGAGACCGGCCATCTCGGGCGCATCCCGGTCGTCGTCGTCTCCGCGCATCTTGGCGTGCAACCCGAGGCGTTGCTGCAGATGGGGGTCGCGGCGATCCTGCCGAAGCCGTTCAACCTGCCCGACCTGATGACGCTGATCGAGCACCTGACGGCGTGAAGGAGATCGCGCTCTCGAACCGTCTGGCCGCGCTCTACGACCGCCGCGCGCTGCAGGGTTACGTGCGTTGGAAAGTGCGCACCGACCCGGCGTACAGCGCTGCACTCGACGCGCTGCAGGGACGCGATCTGCCGCTGGTCGATCTCGGCTGCGGCGTCGGCCTGCTGGCGTTCTATCTGCGCGAGCACGGCTACAAGGCGCCGGTGATCGGCGTCGACTTCGATGAGCGCAAGATCGGGCTCGCGCGCGAGGCGGCGAGGCGCTATCGCGAAGTCGACTTCATCGTCGGCGACGCCCGCGATCCGATTCCCGACGGCCACAACGTCGTGATCCTCGACATCCTCCATTACTTCGACTCTGCGTCGCAGCAGCAAATCCTGCGCAACGCCGCCAGCGCCGTCCCTCCCGGCGGAGCGGTGATCATCCGCCAGCCCCTGCGTGATGACTCCTGGCGCTATCGCCTGACCGCAACGGTCGACTCCCTCGCCAGAACGTTCCACTGGATGCGCGCCGAGGCACTGAACTACCCGACCCGCGAAGAGCTGACGGCGCCCTTCACCGGCTTCGCGCAGAACGTGCGCCCCCTGTGGGGCCGCATGCCCTACAACACCTACTTCGCCGTCTTCACGCGCCCATCGGTCCCATAGGTCCTATAAAAGCTCCCCATCCCCCGGAATCACAAACCCATACCCCCGCTCCTCGAGCGCCACGATCACGTGCTCCAGCACCCGCACCGAGTGATCGCGCCCCTGATGCAGCACGATGATCGCGCCGGGGCGGAGGTGGGGGAGGATGCGCGCGAGAATCTCGCGGGGGTCGGAGCGCACGGCGTCGAAGCCGCGCGCGGTCCAGCCGATGAGGCGCATGCCGCGGCGATCGAGCGCCGGATGCACGAACGGATTCTTCATCCCCACCGGCGCGCGGAACCAGCGCGGCGGTGCACCCGCGACCGCGGCGATCGCGCGATTGCACCCGTCGATCTCCTCGGCGACGCGTCCCGGCAGCGAGCACCAGAAGCTTCCCGCCGGATGCGTGTGGCTGTGATTCGCGAGCGAGTGACCGCGGCGGAGGATCTCCCGCGCCGCATCCGGATCCTCCTCCGCGAGCTCGCCTTTGACGAAGAACGTCGCCTTCACGTCGTGCCGGTCGAAGAGGTCCAGCACCGCCCGCGTATCCTCGCTCGGCCCATCGTCGATCGTCAGCCACACTTCCTTCCGCGGCGTCGCGAAATGCGTGACCACCGGTCCGAACCACTGCACGTTCGGACGGAGCACGGGATAGAGCAGGAGCGCGTGCGAGAGCGCCAGCACGCCCAGACCGAGCAGCGGCGAGACTGGCCACAGCAGCACCAGCGCCACCGGCGCGACGATCGCGAATCCCAGGATCAGAGCTCGGATGAAATACCCCCCACCGCGTTCTCCATCTCCGCTATCCCGCCGCGCAGGAGAAACACGATCGGCGCAGCCAGCGCGTTCAACGCAACGCCGCCGAGGAACTGCCAGGCCACGAAGCGGATCCAGGAGTGCGCGCGCGCGAAGTAGAGCGCGGCCACGATCAGCAGCGACATCACTACGATCGAGTTGAGGTCGATGTTGTCCTTCCACTTGCGCAACAGGCCCCCGAGAATGACCGGGATTTCCAGACAGGTGATCGCGACCGGGACCGCTGCGATCAGCGCCAGCGGCAGCGGCCACGACGCGAACAGCGCGCCGGCGATCCAGCAGGTGAGGGTGAGTGCGCTCCACGCGCCGATCAGATGACTCTCGAGGTTGTTCTGGTTGTGGTCGATGATCAGCGTGACGTCGCGATGCTCCGGCGTCGCGAAGCGCATCCGCACGTACGCGATGAGACGGAAAAGCGCGAAGTTGAATCGCGACGGCAGCCAGCGCGCATCCGCGCGTCCGTGCACGATCTTCACGCCGCCTGCTCCTCCGCGAACGGCGCGAACGTGTACCACTGGAACCAGCCCGCGCGAACTTCCTTCTCCAGCTCGCGCGTCCAGCGCGCCATCGCCGTCTCGAACGCCTCGGCCCGATCGCGCGTGCGGCGCACGTCGAACGGCTCGCCGACGACGAGCCGATAGCGCCGCCGTCCGAGCCGGACGATGAACAGCGGATAAACCGGCACGCGCGCGGCCATCGAGAGCGCGAACGGGCCGGACGGAAGCGCAGTGCGGCGTCCGAAAAATGTCGCCGGCAGCGTTGCGATGCCGGGCGTCACGCGGTCGCCCTGGATGGCCACGATCTCGCCGCGATGCAGCGCGTGCAGCAGATCGATCGCCAGCTCCGTGGAGCGCGTCGAGAAATCGACCTGCACGGGCGTGCGCCCCAGGCGTTCCTCTTCGAAGCGGCGGGTCTCGGGATCGACCTCGGGTGCGCGCACCGTCACGATCTTGCGGTTCGACGTCTGCGCGAAGAGGTGCGCGCCGAGGTCGTAGCTGCCCATGTGCGCGGTGAGGATGATCGCGCCGCCCGGCTCGTTCACGAGACGGTCGAAGTGCTCGCGCCCGACGAACTCCCAGTCCGGCACCACGCGCAGCTCCTTGAAGCGCACGTTGTCGTCGATCGTCCAGCCGAAGTTCCACATCACGCGATAGACGCGGAAGAAGTTCGCGAACGGCGACGAGCCGGGGAGGATCGACCGCAGATTGGCCATCACGCCGCGGCGCCCGGACCGCCACAACATGAACAGCATGGCCCAGAAGCCGAGGAGCGGCGCCTCCAGCCAGTACGGCACGTTAAGCACGGCCAGGCGCAAGAGCTGCCGCCAGAAGACGCCGTGAGGGCGGAACCGCCGCGCCCAGGTCACGGTTTCATGATCTCCTCGAGCGACTTGTCTTCCGACGGCAGCGACGGGCGCAGCAGCCGGAAGAGCGCGCTGGACATGAGCTGCGCGTCGCCGGGATATGTCGCCACGAACTGCAGCGGGAAGCGCTCGAAGATCTCGCGGTCGCTGCGTTTGCGCCGCTGCTGCACGTCGTGGCGCTTCTTCGCCAGACGCGCGTCGTTCTTCACGATCCAGTCGAAGGCCCGGAACTGCATCGTCGTGAGCGGATCGTCGATCGCGGCCAGGGGTGGCTTCGGCCACGCCCGTTTCTTCCTGCGCGGCGCGCCGAAGCGGCGGGTCAGCTCGTCCGCTCCGGGATTGCGCGTGGTCGCGTAGTGATGCAGCCGATGCAGGTACGCGAAGAGCACGGAGGAGGCGCTCTCGCCGAGGTTCTCGTAGTTCTTGATCGCGGTCTGCAGCGCGTTGCGCTCGAAGAGCACGCCCCGCTCGAAATCGCCCAGCCGGTTGCTGGTCGTGCTCGACGCATGGCGCACGCACGCGCGCGGCTCGAAGAGCACGCGGAAGCCGCTGATCCACGCGCGCCAGCCGAAGTCGACGTCCTCGAGATAGGCGAAGAAGTCGTCGTCGAATGCGCCGAGGTCCATCATCGCGGCGCGGCGGGCGATCATGTTGCCGCCGCAGGCGAAGAGGATCTCGTCGCCCGACTTCGGCTCGGGACGCGAGCCGACCGGGTAGCGGAAGCCGTTCTGAAATGCGTGCCCGTCGAAGGTGAGCATCCCGCCGATGAAGTCGATCTGCGTCCCCGTGGGATCGACGATCTTGCCGCCGATGGCGATGACGTCCTCCGCCGCGCTATCCATCGCCTCGATGAACGCATCGAGCCATCCCCCCTCGGGCACCGCATCGTTGTTGAGGAAGATGACGTGATCCGACGTAGACCCCGCGAGCGCGGCAGCGAGACCTCCCGTGAAGCCGCGATTCTCCGGCAGGGCGAAGAGCTTCACGTTGGGGTGCTTCGCCGTGATCGCCGTGGCGCTGCCGTCGATCGAGCCGTTGTCGACGACCGTGATGGACGCGCCGTCGCGCAACTGCGCTTCGACCGCGACCACGCACTCCAGCGTCTCGCGGCGGTTGTTCCAGTTGACGATGATGATCTCGGTCGTGGTCATGCGCGCAGCCGCCGCTTCAGACGGCGGAGGATCGACACGGGGCGCTCGGGAATCGACGGCCGCATGGCGAAGGCATCTTTCGTTTTCTCGAAGCGCGGGGCGCGGCAGAACGCGCGCAGCGGCGCCAGGGTCTCGCTCCACCGATGCTCGCGGACGAAACGCTCGAACGCGCCGTCGCGCGGCACGTTGCGAATCGCCGCCGCGAACGCCTCGGCCGTCTCCTCGTGCACGACGACGCCCGCGCCATAGCGCTCGAGGATCACGTCCGTGCCCGGCGCGGAGCTGGTGACGATGGGCAGCCCGCACCAGAGGTAGTCGTAGACGCGCGTGCGCATCGAGAGGTCGGTCTCCAGCGAGTGGGGGAAGGTGAGCAGCGCAAGATCGAAGCGCGCGAAGAACGCCGCCCGCTCCTCGTACGGCGCCCACGGCTCGAACCGCACGTGCGTGTACGCGTTCCTGCGCACATGCTCCATCGCCTCGGCCAGCTTCCCCTGCGGCGTGAGCTCCGGGTTCGGATGACGCGTGAACGTCAGCGTCGCATTCGGAACGAGCCTCGTCGCCTCGATGGCGAGGACCGGGTCGTACCAGTCGTAGATGCCGCCGAAGAGGACCTCGAACCCCTCTGAGCCTCTGAGCCTCTGAGCCTCTGCGCCTACCCCGAACGGCGCCACATCGATGATCGTCCGCAACTCCGGATCCTGCTCGAACACCGCCGGATTCAGCCGCCCCGCCGCGAGGAGCGCGCCGAGATAGAACATCCGCTGGGCCGCGGACGCGCAGAGAAAAAAGTCGCCGCGTGCGAGAGAGTTCATCAGCGTGAAGTGATCGTGCTGGAACACCTCCGCGCCGCGCTCGGCGTAGTAATGGAGGTTCTCGATGATGTACGGATCGTAAAGATCGACGACCGTCGGGATCGGCGCCGCCTGCAGGAAGAACGCGTTCGCGACGTGACCCTGCACCACCGCGACGTCGCTGTTCTCGCTCGTCGCCAGCAGCGTTTCGGGATTGATGTAGCCCGACGTGCAGCCTGCGATCTCGCCTGCGTCCGGGGAGAGCACGGTCAGGGAGTGTCCGTCGTCGCGCAGGACGCGGGCGATTTCCACGAAACGGATGCCGATGCCGGCCGGTTGTCCGTGTCCGAGGGGCTCGGGACACACCAGCATGACGCGACTCATCCGCGTCCCCGGATGCGCTCGAGCGTTGTATGCAGCTTCCACGTCTTCGAGCGATAGATCATGTCGAGGAGGCCGTTGAGCCGGGCGATCTCCACGCGCGCGCGGTCGAGCTCCTCGTGCACGCTCGCGTTGGCGGCGCGCAGCTCGCCGTTCTCGCGAACGACGCGGTCCGCGAGCAGGGTCTTGTTGTGATAGTCGCTGGCGATGGCGCTGAGCGAATGCGCGGTGGCGTCGAGCTCGCGCACGCGCAGTGCGTACCCGTTGATCGTGTTCTGGGCCACGGCGTTCTGCGCGATCACTTCGTCCTTCTCGCGCGTCAGTCGATCGATGTCGCGGCGCAGCGCATCGACCTCGCCGCGGATGGTGAAGGCGCTGCTGAAGACGTCCGACGTTCGGCGCTTCTGCTTCTCGATCGCGCGCGCGAAGGTCATGGGATCGATGCCGTGCTTTTCCCACACGCGCAGCTTGGCGGCGCGGAACGCGTCCGAGCCCTCCGGCGCGGCGAGCACCGCGGAGGTGCCACCCTCGAAGTGACGGATCTCGCAGGTGACGCGCGGGACGCGCAGGAAGTCGCCACGTTTCGCGAGTCGCAGCAGGAAGTCCCAGTCCTCGAACAGGTCGAACTGCGGATCGAAACCGCCCGCGTCGATGAAGTCGTCGCGCCGCATCAGCACCGTGGGCAGCGGGATGTAGTTGTCGACCTGCAGCAGATCGCGATCGAAATCCTGCGCGTACACGCGGTGGCGCGCGTGGGTCTCGTACGCGCCGCTCTCGCCGACGCGCAACTGCGCGGAGATCGCATCCGAGTACCACGCTGCGTGCTGCGTCTGAGCCGCCGCGGCGAGCGTCTCGAGATGCTCGGGGTAGAAGAGATCGTCGTCGTCGAGGAAGACCACGAACGTGTTCAACGCGGCGCGCACCCCGGCATTGCCGGCTTCCGCGCGACCGCGCGACGTGTCATGCCGGATCACACGTACCTGTGGAGCGGCGGCCGCTCCGGCCGCCGAGCTATCGACGGCGGCC
>DATLOL010000056.1:0-129701 GCA_035536275.1 Thermoanaerobaculia bacterium | reverse complement strand
CTTGAGAATTTGATGGAAAACGCTACAGAATCTCTGCACCGCCGGGCACCTCCGTGTCTCGAGCTTCGACAACCCGATTCTACGGGGACTCGGCGGTGCTTCACCTCTCCCTCTCTACATCTGTTTTGGACAGGCGTGTGTCACCATATATGGAATCGCGAGGGCGTCCAGCACGTCGCGAAGGCGCTCGAGGACGTCAGGGACACTCAACGGCTTGCGTGCGTCGACCCATAGAGTAGCCGACGCAACGCCTCCGCGACCTCAGCATCGGTATAGGCAGGATTTCGACGATGGATTCCTGCAATCACAGTCTGCCGCACTGCTTCACTCAAGTTGACGGCGATTTGAACGCGCTCGGCTGCGGAAAGCGTGCGATAGAGCTCGAATTGTTTCGCCTCGACGGCTCGCGAAGTGTCCGTGAGCGGCACAACGCGAAATATATCACGCGGTTCCGTTCGACGGCGGGGGGAGGCCGGCGGGACGCCGGCGATCCGGCCGGCCGGATCGCCGGCGTTACTTGCGGTGCTCTACCTTCACCTTGGTGGAGATGCCGCCGCGCACGTAGAAGTCGCCTTCGACCATCAGGTAGCGCGGGGCGAGGGCGCCGATGAGGTCATCGGCGATGCGGTTGGTGACCGCCTCGTGGAACGTGCCCTCGTCGCGATACGACCAGAGATAGAGCTTGAGCGATTTCAGCTCGACGCACTTCTGATCGGGCACGTAGCGGATGCGGATCGTCGCAAAGTCCGGCTGTCCCGTCATCGGGCAGAGGCAGGTGAACTCCGGCGCCTCGAACGCGATCTCGTAGTCGCGCTGGGGGTTGGGGTTGGCAAAGGTCTCGAGCGATTTTGAAGGTTTCGTGCTCATGTTGTCGGTTGTCAGTTGTCGGTTGTCTGCGGGGCATCGCCCGGGCGACCAGTCTCAGAGAGCTGACAACTGACAAACGACAACAATTTCACCGCTTGGTATACCCACCCGACTGCATCAGCTTCTGATTCAGCTCCTTGATGCGTTCCTGGAGCTGAGTGATCTTGGCCTGGGCGTCGGCGCGGAGGCGTTCGGCCTCGGCGCGGAGGCGGGCGACCTCCTCGTCCTTCTGGCGGTCGCCGCCCTGATTCTGGGCGACCTGCGTGCGCAGGTAGTCGATGTCGTGGCGCAGTCCTTCGAGCTCTTCGTCGCGGTCGGCCATGCGCTGGCGCCACTGCGACTCCTGCTCTTCGTACAGGCGCTTGATGTCCATCAGCTCAGTGATCTGCGAGAAATCGGAGTAACTGGGGGCCATGTCTCCTCCCTGGCGGACGCGCTCTTCGATCTGGGGGAAGAGCTTGCGGAGCTTGAGCGACAGGTCGTCCGGGTCGCTGGAGAGCTCCATGGCGTCCTGGTAGGTGATCTTCTGATGGACGAGCAGGGCGATGAGGGACTGATTCATCGACTGCATGCGATAGAGGCCGACCGAGGATTCGATCTCTTCGAGGATGTCCTTGGTGTGGCCGTCCTCGATCAGCTTGGCGATGCGCGGCGTCGACTTGAGGATCTCGACGGCCGCGGTCATCCTGCCCGTCGTCGTCTTGACGAGCTTGAGGGAGACGATGCCGCGCAGGACCAGCGCGAGCTGCGAGCGGATCTGCTTGTGCTGCTCGGGCGGGAACGCGTCGATGATGCGGTCCAGGGTCTGCGCGGCGTTGTTCGTGTGCAGGGTGGAGACGACCAGGTGGCCCGTCTCCGCCGCGGTGAGCACGGTCTCGATCGTGTCGAGGTCGCGCATCTCGCCGACCATGATCACGTCCGGGTCCTGGCGCATCGAGTTGCGGAGCGCCTCTTTGAACGTCGGCGTGTCGGTGCCGACCTCGCGCTGGGAGATGGCCGCGACCTTGTCCTGAAAGAGGAACTCGATCGGGTCCTCGATCGTGACGATGTGCAGTGGCTCGTGCTCCGCGACCTCCACGATCATCGCCGCGAGGGTCGTCGACTTGCCGGAGCCGGTAGGACCGGTGACGAGCACCAGTCCATCCGGAATGCGGGTCAGATCCTTGACCGCCTCGGGCAGCTCGAGCTGCTCGATGGACTGCACCTGGATGGGGATGCGCCGGAAGACCGCGCCTACCGTGCCGCGCTGCATGTACATGTTCGCGCGGAAGCGGGCCACGCCGGGCACGCCGTAGCCGAAGTCGACGGACTGGGTGGCGTCGAACTTCTCCTTCTGCGCGCGGTTGAGGAGCGGCAGGAGCATGCGCTCGAGGTCAGCGGGCTTGAGCGGCTCGGTCTTGACCGCGATCAGCTTCCCGTGCACCCGCACCAGCGGCGGCCGCATCGGCTTGAGATGCAGGTCGGACGCCTGCTGCTTCGACATGTAGACGAGCAGGTCGTTCAGGGAGAACGCAGGGGCTTGTTGTTGTTGCTCGGGGACGGCCGTCACGGCCCGATTATATGTTGTCGGTTGTCGGTTCTCGGTTGTCTGCGGAGCATCGGCTTGACGCCAGGAACCGCAGAGAACTGACAACTGAGAACCGACAACAAGTCACTGTCTCCGCATGACACTGTCGAGAATCATGAGAAACGCTTCCTGCTGCTTCGGCTCCGTCTTGTTGATGACGGCGATGGTCTCGCCGATACGGAAGCGTTGATGGAGCACGTCGGCGGAGTGCGACGACGTCACGACGATGCGCCGCGGCGAGAGGCCCTTCATGCGCGCGTACTCGACGAACTTCTTCCCGTCCATGCCCGGCATCTCCAAGTCGACGATGAGCAGGTCGATGCTGTCGTCGATCTTGGGCAGGGCGTCGTAGGGATGGGTGTAGGTCTCGATGTTGGCGACGTCCTGGTAGCGCTCCAGGATGAAGTTCGACCAGAGGTCGCAGTAGGAGGCGGAGTCGTCGACGATCACGATGCGCTTGGTGGTCATTTGCGTTTGCGTTTCGCCGCCGTCGTGACGCGAGCATCGTGCCGGATCACGCCGCCGACGACCGTCATCACCGGCCGTCCCTGGAGGGTGGCGCCGAGAAACGGTGAATTGGCCGCCTTCGACGCGAACGGCGCCGCCACGTCGTAGCGGGCCTCGAGATCGATCAGGGTCACGTCGCCCAGCGCGCCGGCCCGCAGCGTCCCGCCCGGAAGACCGAACACGCCGGCCGGTCCGGAGGTCAACAGCTCGATCAGGCGCCCCAGCGTGATCACCTTCGTCCGCACAAGGCGGTCGTAGCAGACGCCGAACGCGGTCTCCAGACCGATGACCCCGAACGGGGCCAGGTCGAACTCGACGTTCTTCTCGTCGAAGTGGTGGGGCGCGTGATCGGTGGCGATCGCGTCGACGGTGCCGTCGGCGATCCCTTCGAGGATGGCCTGCCGGTGCGCGTCGCTGCGCAGGGGCGGATTCATCTTCAGGTTCGTGGAGAAGGACTGCACCGCGTCGTCGGTCAGGGCGATGTGATGCGGCGTGACCTCGCAGGTCACCTTCACCCCCTCGGCACGCGCACGGCGCACGGCGTCGATCGCGCCCGCGGTCGAGAGATGGGCGATGTGGACGTGCGCGTTGGTGAGCCGGGCCAGGATGACGTCGCGCGCGACCAGCGTCTCCTCGGACGCCGCGGGGATGCCGCGCATGCCGAGGAGCGTGGAGTAGAAGCCCTCGTGCATGACGCCGCCTTCGTTCAGGTTCGCGTCTTCCTCGTGCGCGACGACGGGCATCCCCAGCATCGAGCAGTACTCGAGCGCGCGGCGCATGAGCTGGGCGTTCCACACCGGCTTGCCATCGTCGCTGACGGCGACGCAGCCGGCGGCGTGCAGGTCCGCCAGCTCGGCGAGCTCCTCGCCTTTGAGGCCTTTGCTCACCGCACCGATCGGATACACGCGGCACGCCCCGTTGCGCTGCGCCTCGGCACGCACCATCTCCGTCACCGCGCGCTCGTCGTTCGGCGGCACGGTGTTGGCCATCGCGCAGACGGCCGTGTAGCCGCCGGCGACGGCGGCGCGCGTGCCGGTGGCGATGGTCTCCTTGTGCTCCTGTCCCGGCTCGCGAAGATGCGTGTGCAGGTCGATGAAGCCGGGCGTGGCGACGAGGCCCGTCGCGTCGATGGTCTCGAGGCCTCCAACGGGGGCCTTGATCTTCTTGTCGACGCGGGCGATGGCGCCGTCTTCGATGAGGATGTCCAGCGTCGCGTCGAGCTTCTGGCTCGGATCGACGACGCGCGCGCCGGTGATGAGCAGAGAGCTCATTCGGCGTGTGCTCCGCCGAGGAGGTACAGGACGGCCATGCGCACGGCGACGCCGTTCGTGACCTGCTCGAGGATCACCGAGTAGTTCGGATCGTCGGCGACGTCGGAGGCGATCTCCACGCCGCGGTTCATCGGGCCGGGGTGCATGACCAGCACGCCCTTCTTGGCGCGGCGGAGGCGCTCGCGGGTCAGTCCGAAGGTGTTGTAGTACTCGCGGAGCGAGGGGAAGGAGAGCTTGCCTTGCCGCTCGAGCTGGATGCGCAGCATCATGACGACGTCCGCGCCTTCGATCGCTTCCTCGAGCGAGTGCACGATGCGCACGCCGAGCTTCTCGATCTCGACGGGGATCAGTGACGGCGGGCCGGCCAGGGTAACGTTGGCCTTCATCTTCGTCAGGAGGTGGATGTTCGAGCGCACCACCCGCGAGTACTTGATGTCGCCGACGATGGTCACGTTGACGCCGTCGAGGCGGCCCAGGCGCTCGCGCATGGTGAAGGCGTCGAGCAGGGCCTGGGTGGGATGCTCGTGGGCGCCGTCGCCGGCGTTGATGACGGCGATGTGCGGATAGCGCTCGGCCAGCATCCTGGCCGAGCCGGGATGCTTGTGGCGCATCACGATCATGTTCGGGCGCATGGCCACGAGGTTGTCCGCGGTGTCGATGAGGGTCTCCCCTTTCTCGACCGCGGAGCCGGACGCGGAGAAGTTGAGCGTGTCGGCGCTGAGGCGTTTCTCGGCGATCTCGAACGACACGCGGGTGCGCGTCGAGGCCTCCATGAACAGGTTGATGATCAGCTGCCCGCGCAGGGCGGGCACTTTCTTCACCGGCCGCTCGCTGACTTCCTTGAAGCCTTCGGCGGTGTCGAGAATGAGAGTGATTTCTTCCGGAGTGAGCGGCTCGATGCCGAGGAGGTCTTTCGAGCGCAGTGCGGTTCCGGCGGCTCTCATTTCTCCATCAAGAGCACTTCGTCCTCGCCGTCGGTCTCGGCGAGCTTGACCTTGATCACCTCTTCGGCGTCGGTGGGAACGGTCTTCCCGATGACGTCGGCGTGGATGGGCAGCTCGCGGTGTCCGCGGTCGATGAGCACGGCCAGCATGACCTGCTTCGGGCGGCCGAAGTCGATCAGCGCGTCGAGGGCGGCCCGCACCGTGCGGCCGGTGTAGAGCACGTCGTCGACGAGCACGATGACCTTGTCGTTGATCGGCTCGGGGAACTTGGTCGGCTTGACCACCGGCTGCGGGGCGATGGTGGTCAGGTCGTCGCGATAGAGCGTGATGTCCAGGATGCCGAAGGCGACCGGCTGTCCTTCCATCTGCTCGATCTCGGCGGCCATGCGCTCGCCGATGGGAACGCCGCGGCTGCGGATGCCGACGATCATCAGATCATCGAGGCCGCGGTTGCGCTCCACGACCTCGATAGCCATGCGACGGATCGCGCGATTCATCCGCGCGCCGTCCAACAAACGCTTTTTAACATTCATAGCGGAGTGCCGGAGAGGCGCGCGGAGAATAGCACGAAGTTCTACTGCAATTTGAAGGTCTCGTTCGGACCGGGCGTGGTCGCCGAAACGGTGACGGTCCCTCCCCCGCCGTTGGTCGCGGACATGTAGTAGTTGGACCAGGTGTGCCGGAACGCGACGCCGCCGTTCACGGGCTCGAAGGCCCAGGTCTCGTACGCCCCGCACGAGCGCGTGTTCGTGGTCACGGTGCCTTGACCGCCGATGGCCTGGAGGTAGTACCCGCGGTTCGAGTAGATGCAGACGGAATCACCCGCGTTGAGCGTGCCGCCGTTGATGTCCTGGAACTTGAACTGCGTCTCCCAGGTGTTGGACGTGCCGTTGGCCGCCAGCGTGCCCGCGCCACCGCCGTCGGGCGCTTTGAAGTAACTGTTGTTGGCAGTGAGGATGTTGATGGGCGGCGACGTGGGGCTCCAGGTCGTGCTGAAGCGGAACGTCGGAGAGCTCTGGGCGAAGTACGCATTCTCGACGCCCGCCCCCTGCACCGGCAGCGACGACCTCATTTTCGCCACGACCCGCCACTGGTACCGCACTTCGTGCACGAGATTACCGATCGGAATGCTGCAGCGATTATTCACGTACGCCAGGGGACAGGCCACGTCCGACAGCACCTTGATCTCCGGAAACTCCTGGCCGCTCGCGTAGATGTCGTAGGTCACGATGAATGCGGGATTGTTGCGCTGCGGATCGTCGATTCCCGCCGTCCATTCGAGCTGAATCGCCGGCGCAGAAACGTCATGCTCGCCGTGGGGCGGATAGATCGCGCGCGGCGGATACGGACGCGGAAGGACCTGGATTTCCCAGATCGCATACGAAGGAGGTGCCGGCGCCGTGCCGAAAAAATGCGGATAGTCCGGACTGCCGTAATACGGCTCGCCGTCGTACCACAGATACACGAAGTAGTTGCCCGGCGCGACGCTGAAACTGAAGTAGCCCGTCGCGTTCGTCGTGAAGGTCGAGCAACTGTTCGACGGCGTCCCCGCCGCAGTGGGAGAGCACAATTTGATCTTGCCGTTCGAGAAGTGGTAGCAGTACGGGAAACCCGGAGGACAGTTCGCGGCGTAGAGATGGGCGTGTCCAGTAACGTTAATGGGCTGCGCGCTCACCCCGACGGCGCACAGACACACGAAGACCAATGGAATCAACAACCTGCGGATCATTTGTTTCCTCTCTCCTGCCACAATTATTTATAGGTTGCAGAATGGCTTCACGCAAGGCGCAATCGCGGCAGGCTGCGCTGGTAGCGTTACGACCGGTTGGTAAGAAACCTGCAGTCCGCCCTTCCCATGAGCTCCAGAGCGAAGGTGCTGCTCGTCGAAGACAACGCGGATGTCCGGCGGCTGTACGCGATCGGGCTCAACCAGAGAGGCTTCGAGGTGAAGCTGGCCGCCAACGGGGCCGAGGCGGTCGACCGCGTGGCCACCGAACGCCCGGACTACATCCTTCTGGACTGGATGATGCCGCTCATGGACGGGCGCGAAGTGGTGGAGCGCCTCGACGGGCAGGACGGCACGCGCGACATCGAGATCATCGTGATCAGCGGTCAGCCCGCGCCCAACGCGCTGCCGCGCCGGATCCGCTCCTGGCTCACCAAGCCGCTCACGGTCGATGAGCTGGTGACGGAAATGGCCCGCGCGCACGGCGTAACCGCCGCAGCGGAATAGCTTACAATCCGCCGCGAATGGCGAAGATTTTCTTCGTCGGTCTCGACGGGGCGGAAAAAAGTTACCGCCTCCAGACGCACCGACCGTTCACCCTCGGCCGGGACCCCGGCAACGACATCATCCTTCGCGACCCGAAGGTCTCGCGGCATCACGCCGAGATCGTCTTCGAGCGGGGATTCTTCGTGCTGCACGATCTGGCCAGCGCGAACGGCACGTACGTGAACGGCAAGCGCATTCGCGTCGCCCCTCTCACGCACGGCGCGCGACTGCGCATGGGCAACACCTACGGAAGATTCTCCGAGGAGCTGCCGACCGAGGCGGATGCGGCGCCGCTGGCGGCCGCGCCGGAACCGTTCGATCAGCCCATCCCGCCGGCGACCGAGGATCTCGGCGCGGCCATCGACGTCATGCCCACGGCCACGATCGAGCGCGTGAACCTCTCCACGGTTCCGCACGAGAAAGTGGCCGCGGACGAGCTAAAAAAAAAGTAGCTGACGTGTCGCCGCCGACCGAGCCGATCTCCCCGGACACGAATCCCGTCTACAACCCGCCTTCGCCGCGGCGCACCATCGAGTCGGCGATGGGTGCATTCGCGAGCCCGGTGTTTCACTTCACCTCCGGACTGCACGCGGGCGAGACGGCGCACGTCCGCAACGCGAACGGCGACGTGCTGCTCACCTATCGCGCTTTCGCGTCGATCGTCGGCGTGATCGCGGCGTTCATGGCCGGCATCGTCGCGCTGGCCGGCGTCGCGGCCACGCTGCTCCTGGTCTACGAGCAGTCGTTCGTGCGCGCGCTGATCGCGCTCGCGCTGACGTCCGCATTCAGCATCGTGATTGCGCTCCTCGCGCCGCGCACCAACGTCACGCTGTATCAGGAATCGACGCCCGCGCTGACGATCGCGCAGCGGGCAATCTTTCCGTCCGCCGTCTACGCCGTCTCCGCGCCGAACGGCGCGGAGCTCGCGGAGCTACGCAAGTCGTTCGTCTCTTGCCTGGGGCGCAATCGCTGGAGGATCCACCAGGGCGGGCGGCTGGTGGGTGAGGCGCACGAGTCGTCCTTCTTCGGGGCGATGCTGCGGAAGCTCCTCGGAAAGTTCAGCCGCAGCTTCGAGACCGACGTCGAGGTCACCAGCGGCGGCCTTCCCGTCGCGCGCATCCTGCGCCGGGAGGGCGACGCGCTCGAGGTAACCAACGACGCGATCGACCGGCGCGTGCTGGTGGCGCTGGCGACGCTGGTGCTGGGGCGGGAGCCGTAAGGCGGGGACCTATGGGACCTATGGGGCCTATGGGACCTATGGGGCCTTCACGATCTCGATGCCTGTGTAGAAGTTTCGCAAAATGCGGTCGAACGTCCAGCCGCGGAAGGCCATGCCGTAGGCGCCGACCTGGCACATCCCTGTGCCGTGGCCCCAGCCTTTGCCGTAGAAGGTGTAGCGGTCGACGCCGTCCGCGTCCTTCGTCTTGTCGTAGACGAACAGGTTGTCGGGCACGTTGAGCGACCAGCGCACGGGCAAGCCTTTCAGCGTGAACTTGCGTCCTCCCTCGGCCGTCACCTCGAGCTCGGCGATGCGCTTGGCGGCGTCGACGACCAGCGGGCGGATGTCGACGAGGTCCTTGATCGGATTGCGGCGGTTGATCGCCGTCACCAGCTCGTCCTCGCGATAGCTGCGCGTCCAGTTCGAGAAGCTCGAGGTGCGATCGAAGGCCGCGCCGTCGAAGTTGGCCTGCACGACCAGCGCGGCGGGACGCTTGTCGGTGCCGGTGATGACCGTCGCCCGATCGCCGATCATGACCGGCACGGACTTGTACTCCTGCCAGCGGTCGCCGAGGCGGCGGAAGATGGGGATGTTCGCGGGAAGGATGTGGGAGGTGACCTCACCCTTCGACTTCAGCGTGAGCTTGCGCCCCTCGACAGTGAGGATCTTTCCTTCCGCGTCGCGAAGCTGATTCTGCTCGCGAAGCCAGGAGCCGAGGAGCGCGTACAGCTCTTCGCGCGGCATGGCCTCGTCGAGACGCACACGATCGAGGAACTGGGCCGGCCAGATCCCGTACTTCACCAGGAACGCGGCGGCGAGATAGGGCGTCGACTCGACGTCCGCCGTCTGCGGGAAGAAGTACTTGCGATCCTCCGGCAGCAGGACGACGCGCGCCTTGGCGGCGAGACCGAGGGTGGCGTCGAGATAGGTCAGCACGTCGCGGCGGCGCGAGGAAGCGGGAGCGGCGGCGCCGGGATCCTTGAAGCCGGCCGCGCTCATGGCGGCGGCCACGGCACGCTGCACCTCGCGCGCGCTCCAGCTCGTGGCCTCCGCGAGGCCCGAATGTGCGGCGAACAGGCGCCCGTTGAGCTGCTGCTCGGTGAGCAGGCCGCTGTCGGCACGCCCGTCGATCGAGGTCATCTCCAGCTCCACGCACTTTGCGTGACGCAGATACGGCTCGTTCCGGCCCGGGAACATCGTGCCGACGTCGCTGGTCTCGCCGCCGCAGGTGGCGGAGTAGAGCGCGTCGATCGGCTTGCCTTCGTACGTGGCGATGAGACCAGCCGTCTCGCGCACGGCGCGCGTGGACAGCTCATGCTCGCCGGAGAAGCCTTTGTAGGCCTGGCACGCGGGACCCGGGCAGATGTCGTAGCCCTCGCTCTCGAACTGGCGCAGGTTGCGGATCGCGTACGTGCGCGCGGCGACGGCCTGCGCTTTGAGCGCCTCCACTTCGTCGTAGATGCTCGGGCCCATTTCCGCGGGCACGACGCCGAGGAGATAGTCCTCGAAATTGAGCTCGTTGATGACGTTGATGAGGCCGCGGGGATTGATGAACAGGCGCGCCGAGGTGCGGTAGGGCTGCTTGTCGAGAACGAGCGTGTCCGCGGTCATCGGAAAGATCTGCAACACCGCGGCGTCGATGACGTGGCGGTCGCCTTCGTCGTCGGTGACCTCGAAGCGTTTCTCGAACGGCTGATCCGACGGGCGGCGGACGACGAGGAGATCGCGGGCGTATCCGCGCTCGGTGAGGTTGGCGCGGGCCGGTGTCGCGGCCTCGGAGCTGGGGAAGTCGCCCGCGAGGATCTTGAACGTGCCGCTGGCCGGGTCGAAGGTGTAGTCGACGCGCAGGCCGGTGTCGGTGCGGATCTTCTCGGCCAGGGCCTGGGCGCTGGACTGGTCGGAAATCGCCGCCATCTGCACGGCGTAGCGCACGCTCGCGTCGGCGAGCGGCGCGCGCACGCGGAAGCCGCGGCGCAGCGTGGACGGGCCGCGATCGGTGACGAGGTAGTAGCCGTCCGCGGTGCGGGGGAAGGCCACCTCCGGCTGGTCGACGAGCAGTCCCACGCGAATGCTCGGTGAGTTGATCGTGCGCGGCATCGCGGCCACGGGCGTGAGCGCGTTCGCGGAGCGGAATGGAGCGGCGGCCGCGGAGCCTGCAGCGAGCGGAGTCGAGGTGGCCGCCGGGGCGCCCGAAGCGGGCGCCGCTCCACCGGACTGCGGAGGGGGCGTAGTGGTGGTGCAGGCGGCGAGGACGAAAATCGACGTCAAGACGAAACGGCGCATGGCAAAGTGCCTCAGCAAAAAGAAAGCCCCCGCGGACTGCGCGGGGGCTTTCACGACTGCGTAGTGTCGAACGTTACGGGAGCGTGAGACGGATCACGACGCGGCGGTTGCGCAGACGGCCTTCCGCGGTCGTGTTGTCGCCGGCGGCCTCGCCGGTGCCGCGGCCTTCGACCGTGATGCGGGACGGGTCGATGCCGTGACGGGTGACGAGGTAGTCGCGAACGGCCTCGGCGCGACGGCGATCGAGATCGCGGTTCGGACCGACGTTCTCGCGGTCATCCGTGTAGCCGATGACGGTGGCCTGAGCGCTGGGCTCCTGCTTCATGCGCAGGGCGACTTCGTCGAGGATGGCCTTTGCGATGTTGGTGAGACGCGCCGAGCCGGCCTCGAAATGAATCTCGTCGGTGCGGATGTCGGTCGGAGTGCGCGGGGTGACCACCGGCGGAGGCGTCGGCGGAATCGGAGCCTGAGTCGGAGCCTCGGGCGGCGGGAGCGCGGGCGGCGGCGGGGGCGGCGGGGCTTCGACGCGCGTGAAGAGCAGCGGGGCGAAAGTCAGGCCGACCAAGCCGGACAGACCGCAGTCATCCAGCTCGGTGAACCGGCACTCGTCGTTGTTGTCCATGAACTTGGCGACGTTCCAACGGGCGCCGGCGCTGAGCGACCAGCCGCTCGTGCCGAACCAGTGGCGAAAGCCGCTGACGAGGAACACCGGAGTGTCCGGAGCGCGATCACCGCCTGTGTAAATGACGGTGTTGATCTCGTTCACCCAGTTGGTCGTCCCGAACATGCTGATGGGGATGTTGAGGCCCGCGTCCAGGCGCAGCTCGTTGGGGATGCTGACGTCACCCAAACCGCCGATGATGTCGTCATCCTCGTGATCTCCGCGCATGACGTACTTCAGCGACGCGGAGCCGATGCCGCGGGTGACGTGACCGCCGATCCCGAAGTCGGTGCCGCCGGACGAAATGCCGTCCTCACCGGTAGGCAGATCGACGAAGCCGGACAGCGCGAAACGGGTCGGGCTCTCGTTCGGGGTGAGCCCGAACTTCGTGGCCAGACGGATCGGGCCGAGGCCGGACTCGGTGAACTCACCGCGGAACAGGTGCCCGTTGATGAACCCCGCGCGGTCGCCGCCATTGCTGACCAGGCGGTCCCACGGGATCATGGCGCTGACCTCCCACCGGTCGGTGATGCCGACGCCGATGGAGCCGCTCAGGCGGTAGTGGTCATAGCTCAGGTCCTGATACTCGCGGGCGGACAGCGGCGCGAACTCCCGGGCCTCACCTGCGGTGAGATCCCAGTCATTGAAGTACACGCCGAAAGACCACTGCCCACGACGAAGCGTGTCTGCCGTCACGGTCTCGAACAGACCGGTCTGCCCTGAGTGCGTGGGGGCGAAAAACCGGAGCTGATCGTCACGGCTGATCTCGACGGTCTCGTCCATCTGGGCGAACAGCGGGGTCGAGCCCACGATCAAAAAGCACAACAGGGAAAAAAGCAGCCGATGCTTGCTACGCAACAAGTCACACCTCCAAAATTACTCGCACGGTCAACGATCCGCAACTCTACAGTGCTCGCGCCGCTACAAAAGATATGCCAGAGCGATCGGGAGTCATTTCCGTAAAGACTTCAAGTACTTGACTTTACCATAGCTTGAGTCAGGCGGTATAAGCTTGGCCGCCCGGAAAAGGATCGACAACGACATGGCAAGACACCGCGTCGCAGCGCTCACTGCGGTAATTATTACTACCGCCTCACTCGCCTTCGGCCAGGTTCCACCACCGCCCAATCCCCCCTCACCTCCTCCTTCAGGCTCGCCCGGCGTCCTCTCGGACGCGGCCAGCGGCGCCTACGAACGGCGCGAGTCGCTGCCCAGTGTCAATATATATCTTCCTGAGGGAGAGGCCAGTGTCCGGCTGCGGAAATTGATCCGCAACGTCCTGTTCGAGAGCCAGATCGACTACGAATTCATCAACGGCGACATCTCCACGTTCCTCCGCTACAAGTACTACGCGCGCAATTACACCTACCGCATCGGCGTGTTCGACTCGATCGAGTTTCCGGACATCGCCGACGACGACCAGCGCAACTTCGAGCGCGTCCGGGGCGGCCTCGTGCTCGTGGGCGTCCCCAAGGACTACAACAACCGCTACTTCGTTCTCCTCCAGGACGACCGCCTGACCTTCGGCGACACCACCCGTCCCGACAACGAGAAGAACAACATCTACACGAAGATCGGCTACCAGTACGGGACCCAGTTCGATGAGCGGATGAACGCGATCGTCGGCGAGCAGCGCGGCCGCATCACTCCGGTGCTGACCGCCTTCCGCGACATCGGCCCCCAAAAGACCGGCGTCGCGGTCGCCCTCACCCAGTCCGGGCGCGTCTACACGGGCGACTATCAGTACACGAAGCTGGAATTCGAGGCGTTGCGCCGGTTCGACCTCACCTCCACCGCCTTCGTCTTCTCCCGCCTCCACCTCGGCTCCTTCCTGAGCAAGGAAGAGATGGACGGGCGCGAGTCGCGGTGCGAGGACTTCGAGAACGGCGACCCGGTCATCGACGACCTCGACGGCGACGGCGAGGTCGAAGACGGAGAGAAGTTCGCGGCGTGGAAGTGCTACGCGGTTCCGCAGGGCGAACTGTTCCGCCTCGGCGGCCGCGAGGCGCTCCGCTCGATCTCCGGCAATGACTCCGGCGTCGGCACCAACGAGGTCCACCTCACCAACGAGGTGTTCGTCCCCATCTTCCGCAACCGCGACTATCGCGTCGGCCGGCTGCACTGGAACACGCTCTACGGCGTCGGCTATCTCGGCGCGGGGACGGTCGGCTTCCTCTCGGACCAGATCAGCAACAGCAAGCGCCTCGTCGTCGACGCAGGTCTGGGTACCGAGTCCGCCATCCGCTACCAGGACTGGGACGTCTACCTGAGCGTCCTCTTTGCGTACCCGCTGCGCCGCCCCGACGAGATCGACAAGGGACGCGAGTTCCGGTTCTCGGTCAGAACGGTGCGGTAGCTGGACCGCCGGCCGCTGGCCGGGCCGCCGGCGGTCCTCACGAAAAAACCGGGCCTCGCGGCCCGGTTTTCCCTTCGTTCGTTGAGGTGAGGAGTACGTCAGAATTTCTCGAGAGACATCTCGACGGAGCGGACGCCGTTGATGGTGCGCAGAACCTGCGCTGCCACGTCCTTCTGCAGCTCGTGTTTCACGTGTCCGGCGACGCGGACGACGCCGCGGTCCGAGGTGACGCTGAACTGGCAGCCATCGAGAGCTCGATGGAAGGACAGCTCGCGCTCGGCCTGGCGGGCGATGTGCGCGTCGTCGTGAGTGGAGATCTGGATGAGGTTGGCTACACGGGTGTAGCCGAGGGTCTGAGCGTAGAGTCCGACCGCCTCGGCCTGGGCCTTGTCGGCGGCACGGCCGCGGATGATGACGATGCCGGAGATCTCGACCACCTGAAGACGGTCGATCGCGGCCCCGGCGCCGCGGAAGGTGTTGGTGAGGTCAGTGGTCTGCGGGGTGGCGGCGAGCGCGGCCGGGGTCAGCGCCATGATCATGGCGGCGATTGCGACGGCTCTTTTCACTGTGCGCTTCATGTTTATTTGCTTTCTCCCTGCCCTCAGAGATAGCACCCGCCATGCCACATTTGGTTGTTCCGATCGCCGAACAGTTTAGCTCAATCGATTCGCAATTTTTACGATTGTCGAGCCCGGAACGTCCAGTTCGACCGTCACCGGCTCCTCCCGGGAGTAGGGATCGGCCTGCTGATGGTGCAGATACACGCGCCACAGCAGAGAGAGGGCGAGCGCGATCAGAACGACGATTCCGGCGAGAGCAGCGATTCGGCGAGCCACGTCGAGCGGGTTGAGCAATGCCATTGCCAGTTACCCTTACAATCCGGAGAATTATGCCCCGCATCCACCTCCTGCCGTCCGATCTCGTCAATCAGATCGCGGCCGGAGAGGTGGTCGAGCGCCCGGCCTCGGCGGTCAAAGAGCTCATCGAGAACGCCATCGACGCCGGCGCCACGACCATCGACGTCCTCCTCGAGGCCGGCGGCCGGAACCGCGTCGAAGTGCGCGATAACGGCTGCGGGATGTCCGAAGAGGACGCGCTCCTGGCGATCGAGCGCCACGCCACCTCGAAAATCCGCAACTTCGACGACCTCACCCGCGTGCGTACCCTCGGATTCCGCGGCGAAGCCCTCCCCTCGATCGCCTCGGTCTCGCGCTTCACGCTGACCACCTCCGACAACGACACCGGCGCCGCGATCGAGATCGTGTGCGATCCGCTGACCGGGCAGCGCACGGTGCGTCCCGCCGCGCGCGACCGCGGCACGACCATCATCGTGCGGGAGCTGTTCGAGAACGTCCCCGCGCGGCGCAAGTTCCTCCGCAGCGCCGACGCGGAGTTCCGCTTCGTCGTCACGATCGTCACCTCGTACGCGCTGCCGCTGCCCGAGCGCGCCTTCCGGCTCGAGCACAACGGCCGCGTGGTCCTCGACCTCCCCCCCGCCGCCGACGGACGCGAGCGCGCGCTGCAGATCCTCGGCAGCGACGCCGCGGAGTCGCTCGTCGACTTCGAGACGGAGATCGGCCTGACCCGCGCCAGGGGCTACGTCACGCGCGGCCTGCGCTTCGGCTCACGCCGCAATCAGTACTTTTTCGTGAACGGCCGCCTGGTGAAGGACCGCGTCCTTACCCACGCCGCCAACCGCGCCGGCGAGGCATTCGATTTCGAAGGCCATCCCGCGGTCGTGCTGTTCGTGGAGATGCCTCCCGAGGCCGTCGACGTGAACGTGCATCCGGCGAAGACGGAAGTGCGCTTCCGCGACTCCTCGCAGGTGCACGTCGCCGTCGAGCAGGCCCTCAAACGCGCCCTCGGCGGCGCGGAAGAAGGCGGAGCGCTGCTCCGCGACGCCACACCTTCCGAGACTCAGCACTCAGCACTCAGCACTCAGCACTCATCCCTCTTCGCTCCGCAACGTTACGACTCCGGTCCGCGCTGGACGCCGCAGTTCACGCCGCTCTTCCAGAAAACCGAAGCACTGGTTCAACCGCCTGTTGCGCTGGCGGAGCCCGCGGTCGAGGAAGAAGAAGCGCGCCACGACCTCGGCGCGCTGCAGGGCCGCATCATCGGCCAGTACCGCCTCAGCTACATCCTCATGGACACGCCGGGCGGGCTGCGTCTCGTCGACCAGCACGTCGCGCACGAGCGCGTGCTCTACGACCGCTACATCGCCCGCGTGGAGGCCCGCGACGCCGTGTCGCAGCAGCTTCTCACCCCGATCCTGTACGAGACCGGGGCCGCGGAGTGCGGCGTGCTCGAGTCGCATCTCGAGGAGCTGCGCGAAGTCGGTTTCGACATCGAGCGCTTCTCCGGCAATGCCTTCGCCATCGCCGCCGTGCCGCCGGAGCTGGTGAAGAAAAACGACGTCGAGTCGTTCCTGCGCAAGGTCATCGACGCGTCGCTCGAGGAGAAGTCCTCGCACGTCGGACACGTGCGCGGGCGCATCGCGGCGTCGCTGGCCTGCCAGGCCGCGATCAAGGTGCATCGCCCGCTCACCGGCGAAGAGATGGCCCGCGTGGTCGCGGACTTGCTGCGATCGTCGAATCCGTTCGCCTGCCCGCACGGCCGCCCGATCATCGTCGACATCAAGCACCTCGACATCGAGCGGCATTTCCACCGGAAGTGATGTTCACCCGCCGCAGACTCTCCTCCCGCGACCTCGGTAGAAAGGGCGAGCGCCGCGCCGCGTGGCACTATCGCCTGCGCGGCTACCGCATCCTCGAGCGCAACGCGCGCCTTCCCGCGGGCGAGATCGATCTGGTGGTGAAGCGCGGCACGACGATCGTGATCGCCGAGGTCAAGACGCGGCAGAGTCTCGCCGCGGGAGAGGGTCACGAGGCCGTCACCCGCACGAAGCGCGAGCGGATGATCCGCCTCGGCGATCAGTACGCGGCGCGGCACCCCCACGCGCGGTTGCGCTACGACATCCTCTCGCTGTTCTGGACGGGATGGCGCTTCGTGGTCACGCACTTCCCGGACGCTTTCCGCCCCGTCGCGGACCCGCGGCGGCCGTGGATCTGGCGCGCGCCGTAGCGCCGGCTTTACGCGCGCAGGCGCAGCTCCGCGTCGAGGCGATGCCGGCCCTCGGGCCACGCTTTCAGGAACGCGCGCCACATCACCTTCGTATTCATCTGCTCCGCGAGCTCGTACTCCGCGGCTTCCTGCCGCGCGCGGCGGGCCTCGTCGGCGCGCGGGGCATCGGGATAGCGCGCGAGATACTCATCCCACGCGGCGATGGTGCCGGCCTCGAACGCCGCGTTGAAGTCGCCCTCGACGATGGCCTGCCGCGCGAGCGCGCGCCGGGCCGCGGCCTGCTCGTGCCAGGTGATCCGCTCGCGCGCGTCGTGCTCGCGCAGCCCGTCGGGATGGTTCAGCAGGAACAGTCCCCACGCACCGATCGTGTCCTCGGCGCGCGTGGCTTCGTAGGCCTGCTGTTCGCGCAGGTACGTCTGCGCGATGGCGCTGCGGGTGCTGTCGGGGAACTCGTCGAGGTACGCCTGCCACGCGCCGGCGCTGCGCATCTCCAGGGCGACGCTGTACGCCGTCTCCTCGCGGACCCGCGCCGCCTCCAGTCGCTCGGCCGCGGTCTTCGCGTGCACGTCGTGCGACCACGTCTCCAGATAGGCCGCCCACGCTTCCTCCGTGTCGAGCGCGGAGGCGGCGTCGAAGTCGAGGCGCTCCTCGATCGCGCGCTCCGCTTCCTCCGCGTGAAACATGGGAAAGCGCGCGCGGTAGTCGCGGTACGCCGGGTACGTGTCCGCAAGGACCGCCGCGCCCCACGCCTCGGCCGCCGCGCGCTCTTCTTCCGAGGTCTCGCTGGCGCGCATGCGCGGGACGGCGGTGCGGGTGAAGCTGGCCGAATCGGCGGCGTAGCTCGACAGAGCCTGCGCGAGGTCGCGCGCAGCCGGCCATCTGCGGTCGCGTTTCTTCTCCAGCGCGCGAAGGACGATCGCCTCCAATCCCTCCGGCGGATCGAACACGGGGTTGGCGTCGCGGAACGGCCGCGGCGGCTCGGTGAGGTGCTTGACGATGTACATGTTCGGCGTGCGGGCCACGAACGGCGGCACGCCGGTGAGCATCTCGTAGAGCACGACGCCGAGGGAGTAGAGATCGGCGCGGCCGTCGAGCGCCTGCCCGTCTTCGAGCTCGCCGAGGTGCTCGGGGGACATGTACTTCGGATTGCCGACGAAGACGCCGGCCTGGGTCGTGTCGACGTTGGGTCCGGAGACGTCCTTGGCCACGCCGAGGTCGATGATCTTCACGACCAGATGCTCGTCGGCGTCGTAGGCGAGCATCAGATTGTCGGCGGAGATGTCGCGATGGAGCAGGCCGCGGCGGTGAATGGCGTCCAGTCCGGCCAGCACCTGCAGCGCTACCTCGACGGCCAGGGGCAGCGGGAAGCGTCCGTTCTGCGCCTCCCACTCACGCACGGTCGTGCCGTCGATGAACTCCGTGACCATGTAGCTGGTGCCGTCGGCCATGATCGAGAAGTCGTGGACGACGGCGACGTTGGGGTGATGGACCTGCGTGGCCAGCCGCGCCTCGCGCAGGAAGCGCACCCGGTACGACTCCTCGGCGATCAGCGACGGCTTGATGACCTTGATGCAGCGATACGCGCCCAGATGGACGTGCTGCGCCTTGTACACCTCCCCCATCCCGCCGACACCGAGCAGGCCGACGATCTCGTACTTGCCGTCGAGCATGGATCCCGGAACAAGGCCGGCGTGCGCCGTCTGCATTGCGCCCGAATGGTACGCTGACCGGCACGGAGGTGGCCATCGACGACGACCCAGGCCGACATCGACAACGGCGTCCTGAACATCGAGGTCGGCTTGGCTCCTTTGAGGCCGGCCGAGTTCGTGTGGATCACGATCGGACGGAGGGCCGCAGCGAGCGCGCAATCAGACCGATCCCGCCGAGGAGCAGGACGAGCATGAGCAGCGTGTTGAAGAGGCTCGTGGCCCGGAAGTAGATCTCCAGGTTGGCGATGATCCCGATGAACAGGATCACCGCCCCGGCGATAGTCAGGACCCAGCCGATCACCGACTTCCCGTCGAAGAAGAGAAACGCGATCCCGACGACGAACGGGAGCAGCGTCAGGCCGAACGCGTTGTAGCCCCACACGCGCCAGTAGCCGCTCGTGACCGTGACCTGGCTCGTGAGCAGGTAGCCTCCGGCGACGGCCATCACGAATCCGAACAGAAACGTCCCGATGCCGCCCTCGGTGCCGCCCGCGCCGCGCAGTTCGTTCATGCCGGACAACGATACACGAGTGAGGCGCTACGTCGTGGCGCCCCCGTCGCCTCGCCCCGCGGGGGGTTGTCCCAGTCCCCTCTCCCCCGCCCGACGGGGGAGAGGGTTAGGGTGAGGGGGCCGTGCCCTGCTGCGAGGATCGGCCCCTCACCCTGGCCCTCTCCCCGCACGCGGGGAGAAGGGGACTAGGACCGCGCCAGTTGCTGCACACCCTCGCCCGCCGGCTCCTTTCGTCGCAGGATGCCCGCCGAGATCAGGACCATGATCAGCGCGACCGGGAAGATCTCGATGAAGGTGATGGCGATGTTGACCAGCGGGTTCTGGTACATCTCCCAGAACTTGGCCATCTCCGCCTTCGCCGTCGCGATCTCCGCGGCGGTCTTTCCCTCGGACTGCATCTTCGCGATGGAAGCGGCGGTGTACTTTTCGCCGAAGTCGGGCATGAAGCCGTAATAGAGGATCTGCCAGCCGATGATGTACATCGCACAGGTGACGAGCGCCGTGAGGATGCCGACCTTGAATGCGCGCCCGAAGGTGATGGCCCCGCCCTGATGCTGGTCGCGGTACGCGCGGATGCCGAAGAAGACGGCGATGAACGCGACCACCATCACCGTGTAGCCGACGACCTGGCCGCCGGAGAGGTCCAGATGGTCCTTGTCGTCCATCATGACGAGGTGGATGGCGGAACCGATGGCGACGATGAGTCCGGAGAGGAGACCGTAAGTCAGAACGAATTTTTTCATGGCGTCAACTTGCTCTACCGGCTGGAGTTTGTCGTCACTCTTCCGGGTGATTTTGCGCTCGTACTACTTTCGTTTACGGGATCAGACCGAGCTCTTTGCCCTTCTGGACAGCCTGGGTGCGCCGGCTGACCTCCAGTTTCTCGAAAAGCCGCGAGGAATGGGTCTTGACGGTATTCTCCGACACGAACAGCCGCTCCGCGATCTCCCGGTTGCTCAAACCCTCGGCGATCAGCCCCAGGATCTCGTGCTCGCGGGGGGTGAGACCGAGCTCCTCGAGCTTCGTCGCGTTGAGGACGAAAGGTCCGGCGACGCGCACCTCGACCTCGCGCACGACCTCGACCTCCACGACCTTCGGGCGCATCAGGCGCAGGCCCACCCAGATCCCGAGGCCCATGAAGATGACGGCGATCAGGCCGCCGTAGACCTCAGTCGGGTAGAAGCGGACGAAGTGCTGGTACTCGATGAGCCGCAGCACCGCGATCAGCACGCCGCCGGCGGCGGCGTAGAGGAGCACGCGTTTCAAACGCGCGCAGTGTAGCCGCGATCAGCGCACCGGCGTCCAGTTCAGGTCGTCGTTGTTCCCGGAGTCGGCGCCGGTGACGATCGTGAAGCCGTCCATGAGGTACATGTACGTGTCGCCCGACACGGCGTGATGCCAAAACACGCCCGACTTGCCGTCGCCGTCGTAGTCGCCCATCGCCGAGAGCTTCCAGTTCAGATCCGTGACGTCGTTGACGACGCCTGCCGCGATGACGGTCGACCCGTTCATGCGATACATGTAGTTCTCGCCGGTGCCGAGGTGGCGCCAGAACAAATCGGCCTTCGCGTCGCCGTCGAAGTCGTGCACGCCGGCGATCGTCCAGTTCTGATCGGGCACGGTGTTGATGCCTCCCATGCCGGCGATCGAGTATCCGTTCATCAGCCACGCGTAAGTCTCGCCGCTGGCCGTGTGCCGCCAGACGATGTCGGCCTTGCCGTCGCCACTGAGATCGCCCGACGCGGCGAGCTTCCAGCGCGTGTCCGAGAGCCGTGGGACGGCCGTGCCGACGATGATCGACGAGCCGTTCATGAGGTACATGTAATTGTCGCCGCTGACGGCGTGGCGCCAGAAGATGTCGGCTCTGCCGTCGCCGTCGTAGTCGGCGATGGCCGCGATCTTCCAGTTCTGATCCGCGACGAAGTTGATGGTCGCCTGGGCGGTGATGCTCGGCCCGTTCATGAGCCACAGGCGATTCTCGCCCGTGCCGGCGTGACGCCAGAGCACGTCGGTTTTCGCGTCGGCGTTGAAGTCGCCGAGGCCGGCGATCTTCCAGTTCAGATTCGGCATGACGCCGACCGGAGAAACCGCGACTGACGTGTACGCGTCCATCGTCCAGAGATAGGTCTCGCCGGAGATGCGGTGGTACCAGAGGACGTCGCTCTTGCCGTCGCCGTCGAAATCGGAGAACGCTTTCGCGGCGACGCTCGTGCCGCGCTGGGTGACGGTGAAGGACCTGCCGGCGATGGTCGCCGCGCCGGAGCGCGGGGAAACGGACGTGTTCTGCGTCCACGAAACCGTCGTCGATCCCGAGCCGCTACCGCTCGCGGGGGAGACGGTCAGCCACGAGCCGTTGCCCGATGCGCTCCAGTTTCCGCCCACGCAACCCGCGGGTGCGCCGGTGATCGTGACGACCTGCGATCCCAGGCCCGCGGACGGATTGGCGCTGGCCGGATTGATCGTGAAGCTCGTGCACGCGCAAGGCGCGGTGGTGAAGGTCTGGTCCGCGCCGTAGCGCGTCTGGCCGAAGCTCGTGGCCTTCGCGCGATAGTGGAGCGTCGTGCCGCACGTCAGACCGGAGACCGCGGCGGAGATCGACTGCGTGGTCGTGCCGCTCAGCGTCTGCGCATTCACGGTCGATCCGTAGCTCGTCGTCGGGCCGTATTCGAACGAGGTCGCGACGCTCGTCGATCCGCCCGGGTTCACGGTGCCGTTGAGAGTCGCGCCGGTCGGGGTGATGTTCGTCGCGCTCGTGGTCGTGACCACCGGCGGACGCGAGGACGGCACGGTGAACGTGCGGTTCCCGGACGTCGTGGTGAGGCCCGCCGCGTCCGTCGACCTGACGCGATACTGAATCGTCGCGCCGAGCTGCAGGTTCGTGAGGAAGACCGGGTGATAGCGGGTCAGACCGGTGAGCTGCGCGGTGTTGCCGTACGACTGCGTCGGCCCGTACTCGACGACCGAGGTCGCCGCTTCGTCGGTGAGCCAGGAGATCAGCGTGCGCTCCGAGAGATGCACCGCCGCGATGTTGCTGATGGCCGGTGCGGTGTTGTCTGCGACGGTCGTCGCGGCAGACGGATACGGAGCGGTCGGACTCCAGTTCGCGGATCCCGCGGGCGTGAACGCCGGCGCGTTCGGGAACAGCTCCCCTCGAATGGTGCTGCCGTTGCCGTACGTCGTCGTGAACGAGCCGGCCGTGCGATTGGTGCGGTACTCGTTGCTGAGCACCGTCTGGGTCGCGTTCGTGCGGATCCCGGCCTGGCCGGTGCCGCCCGTACTTCCCGCGGCATCGATGAAGAACTTGTTGCCGGTCAGGCGACGCAGGTCACCGAGGTCCATGATCGTGCCGTCGGGTCCGGCGGAGGTGACGCGGACGTCGTTCCCCACGAAGTCGTACGGCGCGGAGCCTTCGGAGATCAGGCTGCCGTTGGTCGAGAGACGGATGTGATTGTTCGCGTAGGTGATGCTCGCGATCGAGGACAGCGAGCCCATGTCCCACGTGCCGAGGAGCAGACCCTTGCCGTTGCGGAGGTCGATGGTGGAGTTCTCCACGACGGCGGTCTTCGCCCCGACGACCATCGCGTACGCGGAGTAGCCGTCGGGCGCGGAGACGACGTTCGTCCCGTAGACGACCACGGTGTCGACGCGCTCGGGGAACGAGGCCAGAAGGTCGGGCCCCTTGTTCGCGCTGAAGGTGCTGTTGATGAAGTAGATCTCGCCCGTGCCGACGTCGACACCGTCGTCGGCGACGGTGAAGTCGGGCTCGATGTCCGTTCCCGCCTGGGGCACGAAGCTGCCGAACGCACCCTCGGTCTCCCCGGCATGCGTGAAGATCGAATCGACGATCCAGGCGCGGCGCACGTGGCCGATGACCAGTCCGACGCGGCCGTCGTGATGCCCGTTCACGTTCTCGATGCGCACGTCCTTGTCGGTGATGAACGCGTCGTCGAAGTCGAGAAAGCCGAGCTGCACCGAGTCGACGGAGAAGTGATGGATGTTCATGTCGCGCAGGAGGTAGCGCGAGCAGCGGCGGGTGGTGATGCCGGCGCAGGAGTCTTCCAGCGCGCGCGGATCCCGCGTCATCTGCTGGACGTTGCCGACCATCTCGAAGCCCTCGATCGTGAAGTCCGAGGAGTCGATCATGAAGAACGGCGTGACCTGCTTGACGTACGAGTACCAGAATCCGTCGGCGAAAACGTCGGCGCCCTGGTGGAAATCACCCTTCACGTCGATCACCGCGCCGTAACCGCTGATCGTGACGCCGCTGCAGTTGCGGTAGACGATGTCGTCGACGCCGTTCGGCGAAGGTCCGCGGAAGACGCGGTAGCGGTTGATGCGATACGTGCCCGGCGGGTACACGAGCCGGCTGCCCGCGTCCGATGCACATAGGGCGGTGGCCGCGGCCTGCATCGCGGCGTAGTCGTCGGTGACGCCGTCGCCCTTCGCGCCGAAGTCCTTGACGTTCAGAACGACCGGCGCCGCGTACGACGACACGGCAACCAACAACAGAAGTGCGAAGCGGACGATGATCATGGGCACGCTCAAATTATTTGCAATGCGTCTCAGTGTACGTGACCCGCATCACAAGCTGTGCCTGCTGGGACGAAAAAGAAGAGCCGCTCGTTACGAGCGGCTCCTCGGGGATGGTCGTTTGGAGCGGGAAACCGGACTCGAACCGGCGACATCAACCTTGGCAAAACCACGATCTCCCGATCCAAGCATCGAAATAGAGTGTAACCCACCCTCACCCACCGCGGGACAAGCCGATACAAATCAAGCGGTTACCGCCAAAGCCACTCCCGATGAGGAGTCGGACGGAGTCACCCGTGATAACCCGCAATAACCCCCGTTCGGACACCCCTCGTAGTCATTTCGGTAGTCATTCTCGTAGTCACTCTGCGACGTTGCTGCATGCGGACGAATCCTCGCGGAGGAACGCATGATCCGCCTCTTGTTTGCTGCGGCAGTTGCGCTCTTCGTTCTCAGCCTGCCGATCCATATGACCGGTTTCGGTGCGGCGCTACGGCGATGGGCCGGCTTCTGCTTCATGGCCGCCCTCGTGCCCTCGCTCATCGTCGGTCTCTTCTTTCCTGAAGGCGTCGGTGCGCGGTTCTCGGAGCATCCGATCGCGTGGACGGCTGCGCTGCTCCTCGCTATTGCCGTGGCGTATGGGTCGTACGCGCTTCGCAAGTGGCTGCGCGACGATCCGGCGAAGAAGCAGATGCGCCTGCCCGAGAAGACGCCGATCGAGCGTTCGCGCCGGCAGCAAGATCTCTTCGCGTTCCTCGCGGACAACCAGCCGCCGCAGGGGCCGCAGCCATGAGCGGCCCCCTTCACCTGGCACCCGTACGACCCGCTGGCTTGGTTGCCATCGGATCGGTTCTAACTACCACCTCCTTTTATGCCCCAGGCATCATCAGCAGTAGCACGGTCGAAACGCCGGACGCGGCTTCTCATGGCCATTCGCAATGCAGCGATCAGTGTCGCAATCACAGCAGACAACCAAGTCGAACGCATCGTGGTGGACACCGTCTTGTTCAATCGCCTTACACAGGCAATCAATCGGTTGATGGACTTCGAAGACGAAGAGAACACGTAGGCGAGCGTTTCACCACCGAACACCAAGGCAGCCGGCACGCGGCGTCGACGGGTGAACGCGGCGCGTGGCCGTCACCGCGAGCAACCAGCCGGGGCTCTCGAGCAGGGATCACCCTCGCTCGGACGCACCGCGCAGTCGGGGATCGCGGGACGGTCGCGCGATCGTGGCTGGCGGCGGCAAGCCGCGGCAGGGGATCGCGGTCGTGAAACTCGTCTCGTGGTTTCTCAAAGCCAGCGAAGACCGTCATCGTGACGCTGCCCTCGAGTACGAACGGTCACATGCATCAGGCGTCGTGCTGAGTGTCCGCGAGAAACATGATCTCGCACGGCGCGCCCTCGGATCTGCGGACGGCGTGTTGCTCGGGATGCTGGAAAGCGGACAGGAGTTGCGCGTACGGCTCGATGCGTTCGATCGGCACAACGTCATCCTCGGAGCGACCGGGAGCGGGAAGACGCGCGCGATCATCGATCGGTTTCTGCAGCGCGCATCTCTCGGTCTACGCGGCGGATTCGAGTGCGAGGTCTTCGACCCCAAGACTGAAACGTTCACCGAGCTCAAGAAGCACATCGCGGCGTGGTGGCTCGCGGCAGACGAGGCGACGCGGGAAGACATCGCCCGCGCCGTCCACGTCATCGACTGGACGCGCGACCGCATTACGCCGACCGCGCCGTACGACAACAGCGACGGCGCGATGACGGACGCGTACGCGGCGGAGCTCCACACGCGCGTCACGATCGAAGCCTCCGATGTCACGTACAGCGATTCGCTCCGGCAGGTCCTCTTCATGTGGAGCTTCCTGCTGAACGACCTTCGCTACCCGCCGAACTTCCCCTTTGCCCTCCGCTTCTTTCGCGAGGCTGCCTACCGCGCGCACGTGCTGACGCGCGTGAAGAGCCCGGACGTCCGCAAGTACTTCTCCGCACTCGAGCACATCACGGCCAAGCAGACGCAGGATGCGTTCCTGCGCCGGCTCTGGAGCGAGCAGGCGTTTCCGGAGTATCGCTACGCGACGAGCGTTCCGCCGGCGCAGCTCGACAGACTCGCGTTACCCAAGCGGCCGCGGTGGATCCTCGCAAATTTCGGGACGACGAACACGCAGCCGCAATCGCTCGGCCATGCCCGATTCCGGTGGCATGTGATTCGTCGTCTGCTCGCCGCGCCCCGGCGCGCAACCGATGCGCATCTCTCGATGTTCTTCGAAGAGGTCCCGGTTCTCGCCGGAGGTTCACCCGAAGTCACGAGCATCATCCAGACGGCGCTTGCCACACTTCGGAGCTTCAACGTCGCACTGACGCTCTGCGCGCAGAGCCTGAGCGGGACGCTGCCGCGCCCCGTGGTCGAGAACATCCTCTTGAATACACACACATGGTCGATCTTCCAGACGCGGCCGGATGAGGCCGAGCTGCTCTACCCGCACGTCCTGCATGAGCCCACGGACCAACGCACGGACGGTGAGCGGCGCCGAGAGTTCGAACGCATCATGCAGTCGCTCCCGCAGCAGCACTTCTATTTCCTCGCGAAGGGGCACCCCGCCTTCTCCTGCCGAACGCCGAACGTCGCTGATCCGGCAACGAAGGTTCGACGCTCGGCCGAGGAACTGCTGGAGGTCTTCGACCGGTCCATCGCGCCCCGTTCCATGATCAGCATGGACGTCGCTGCGCGCCTCATCGCGGAGTGGGAGAACGACGTCGTCGCGCAGCAGCAGGTCGCGACGAACGCGGCTCCTCCCGGCGCTCTCGCAGCCCCAGTGGCTACGCCGCAGCAGTCCCCGGTCGGGCTCGAGCAGCTGCGGACCATCCTCGGCGGCGGGAACCCCGGAAAGGGGCGGCCGTAGTGTGCACGTCCTCTTTCATGCAATGGACGCAAACGAGGTCCGCGCTCACCATCGCTCGTGGTCGTCGGCCTTCTTACTTCTTCACTCGTAGGCCCATGCTCATGGAAATCCCAAGCGTCATCTCGAAGCTCAGTGAATTCGGCGACACCGTTGAAATCCTCGAAGACAGCGAAGGCTGGCGTGCGCTGCAGATGCGTGCCGGAGAGTTGTTCGCAGCGTCCATGCGCCTGGAGGATCACCCTCCTGGCCCATGCACTTGCCCTCGGCGGCTCGTTTCGCTCCTCTCGTCCAGCAATGGCCATTACGCGATCATCGGGACGATGTCGGTGACGGCGACGGAGGCTGATGATGTCGCGAGCGCGTATGCCACCTTCATCACGCCGCGACTCGGAATTCTCGAGATGCAGTCCCGCCGACCGACGGAGCGGGGGAGCTAGTGGTGAACGACGGCCGTTCGTCTGCGTCCCTGCTGCCCGTGATGTCTGCGGTGCAACGTACCGTCCGAACAGCCCGAGTGGTGCCCGAGCGTCCCTGCACGTCGGCCCACTATCGGTGGCCAGGGAGGACGGACGCCGCATCGCGATCACGGTGCAGCGGCGAATCGAGAGCACGGACGTGCTCGCGATGTCCGCACATTCACCGTTCTACTAATGAGCTTGAGCGAAAGGAGGATGTCGCATTCGAGAACCGTCCCACCGCACTCGCCGCTGTGCCCCCCATCCCTAACCCGAACTTGTATGACTGACACTATCCGCCGGGTCATCCCGGTTATCACTGACGATGGCGATCGCGTCGAAATCCCGTACTTCGCGTGGGCCGACGTCGCGCGCGTCGCAGAGGAGGAGTTCGATGCTGAGATCAGCTTCCACCTCCACCCCGAGCCGGGCGCGTACCACGGCTTCTCGTACGTGCCGTTCGCGCACTACTCCATCGAAGTCACGCTCGACGAGGAACGCGTCGAGGCGTTCAAGGAGCGCATCAACCCGCTCGTGAACGAGATCACCGCACGTCATACAAAGCAGCTGGAAGTCCCGGTGGGGATGTAACTCGATGCTGGCATCCATCCAAACGCTCAAGCTGCGCGCGGTCCCGCCGGAACACGCCGGTGCGCGAACGTTCGTTGCCGCTCTGCTGCTCGCCATTGGCGCAGCCGCTCGGCACGAAGCAACGGAAACGCACCCCCGTCTATGGCGGGGCCGCGGCGCAGTTCTTTCCGATCCTCATCTTGCTTGGAAGGGAGGACACACCGCCCTCAGACGTCGGCGCGCCGCGCGGGTCTCTAACCCACGCGCCTATGCGCTCCACGATGCATGTCGACATCCTTGTCCCGGTCGCGGACAACGATGGACGACCATTCCCGCCATTTGCGTTCGAGACGTTCGAGCACTTCCTCACGACGCTCTGCGGCGGCTTCACGCGCCGCGGCGACGTCGAAGGCGCGTGGCGCTCGCCCGAAACGGGCGATGTCATGCGCGATCGGTCTCGGTCCTACGTCGTAACGCTCGCTGCGGAGGAGGCAGACGGGCAGGTCGCACGGATCGAGTCCTTCATTCGCCGGTACTTCCGCCAGGAGGCGGCGTTCCTCGAACTCATCCCGACGCGGGCGACGGCGTTCTGACAGCGCTTCTCTTTCTCCAGGCGGGCGATCGCGCCGCGCCATGCCGTTCGAACGGCGCTCAGATTCTGCGCAGCGCAACGGGCCTGCGCCATCTCGAGCGACGCACCGGGGAGAACGGCATGGTGCGACGAATCGTCGCCTGCGGAGCGTGACGATGACCTCGACCGAAAAGCAGCTGCTGAAGATTCTCGGGCTCGGGCTCATGTACCTCTTCGCTGCCCCGGCGCTGCTCGTCAAGTGGATCTTGCATCTGCGAAAAGACCTGCGCGCGATCGCACGCATCCGTACGGGCTTCTTGGAGTGCCCGTACTGCCACGTTCAGAACCCGCTCAATCGCATGGCGACCTGCGCCAAGTGTCGTGCGACGGAGCCAAGTTCCGTTCTGCGGTGCTCGTTCTGCAAAACGACGTTCAAGACCATCACCTGCGACCAATGTTCGGCGACGCTGCGCGTGGTGTGAGCGAGTCGTGAGATGGACGTGGTTGCGACGCCGGATGTTTCGATTGCCTCTCCGCCGCGCGATCCAAGGAATGCAGCGCGCCTGCCGGCGCGCGATTACGAGGCGCTCCGCTACATCAGCGCGTGGTACCAGGTCGCGCAGTACCAACTCGAAGATGCGCTCTTCCCAGATCGATCGCCGACGATCGTGTCACGGTGCGTGCGTCGGCTTGCCGCTGCGGGATATGTCGCCGTGGAGCGCTGGAACCGCGTGGGCGTCAACCTGCTCCGCACGACCGCGCCCGGCCGAAGTGCGCTACTGGAGCGCGGCGTTGATGACAGCGCGATCTTCGTTCCAGAGAAGGCGGTGGCGCTCAAGGATCTCGCGCACCAGCTCTGGGTCGTTGATACCGGCTTAGCGTTGCAGCGTGTGTCTGCGGGACTGGACATCGCACCATGCTGGAGCCTCCGGCGGAAGCTCGCGGCTCTCAAGCCCGCTGCCATCCCCGACCTGCTCGCGCTCCGGCACATCGCCTCCGGCGAAACCGACGCAGCACTCGCGGTGGAGGTGGACCTCGGCGGCGAGCGTCTCAAGAATGTGTTCGTTCCCAAGCTCGCGCTGCTTCGCGACACGTTACACGGTTGGGCAGGAGACCGGCCAGCGGCAATCATCGTCCTGACGGTGGGCCCGCGCCGGATCGCGGCGCTCAACGCCGCACTGAGTGCGACGCCCCACTATGTCCCGATCTTTGTCTTCCCACTTCCACATGCGGTTGGCCGGGCGGCGCTTGCGGAGCTTCGAGCGATGCTAACGCACATTTGCCCATCGCCGTGAGCCGTTGTCGACGAATCGAACCACCGACCAACGGATTAACAGTCCGCTGCGCGGGCGGGAGCGTGCTCCAGGCCGCTCCAGATCGGCCTATTTCGAGGCTCCGGTGCTGTCCGGAGCCGTCTGGTGCAGGGTGGAACGGAAAATAGAGACTTGGTAGAGACCAGCGCGCATGTCGTCAACCTGTCGAGTCGGTCCCGCGGCTGGATCATCAAAGAGCGAGGAGCGATGCTTCTGCGGCACTCCAGATCGCGAATGCGCGACCTGCTGGATAGTGTACTTGCTTTCTCGAGTGTTAACGCGGGAAGTCCACGACACGTAGACGCGCAGTTGCTCAAGACTCAACCTGACCTCACCTTGAGAGCGCGCTTCATTCGAGCGTACCGCTCCATCAGCTTCCGCCAACGGCGTGCCGAGAACGCCTCGTGTCGCTCGATCCAGAGGGATATCAACGACTGTTCTGCGGGAGACACAGGGCCGCTCGATCCATCCACAAATTCACCCAGTTCACAGGCGAGTTCCGCGTTCAGGTGCAACCCTCGCGACTCAAGCAGCTTTGTGGTCAGCCGTCGCACCGTGTGCTGGGGGTCCGGCCGCGCCGGCGGCTCGGGCGCACTGATCGAAGTGAGGATTGCTCTGACCGCAACCCGGAAATCGATCGAGCCCTCGCCGGCAGAAAGAATTCGCCGGCATTCCATCTGCGCCTCTTTGCGCGCGTCACTCGTGCCCATCGCCATCGTCTTGAGGACAACGGTGCGATTCTCCTCCGCTCGCGTCATTGAACTCACTCCCATCGCGATGGGTTCACGAGCACATAAATTCCCTCGCGGATGCTCTTCCCGTCCCGTAAGACTTCAGATTGCGCAATATCCACGATAAAGCGCTTGCGAGTTCGCAGCTCGAGCCGTATTCGGTCGGCAATCCGCGAATCACCCTTCAATCCGCCATCGTCGTGGTCGTCATCACTACCGACGGCTGAAGGAGTTGTGAACAACTTCGGCCGGCGACACTCGACGCCGAACGACTCCATTCGACTCTGCAAGTCCGCACGGACAAGTTCCAATCGCGGACGTAACGGCTCGAGCTCATGCAGTTCATAACAATCTCGGAACTCAAGAATCCTCGAAACGTGATCAAAGATGCGCCAGATCGCCTCTCCCTTCTCCTCCAATTCCAGCGTTCCGATTCTCATGAGCGCGCCAACTGCATCTCGCAGCTCCTGTTGAATTTGCTTAAAATAGAGCAGCGACGCGAGCGACGGTGAAATGCTCCTCGTCATTTCGGGCCACGCCCCCGAAAGGGCGAGCAGGTCGAGATGAGCCGTCCATGCAGTTCCCTGTAGTCCATCGAGCGGCGACGCTGTGCCCCTCGCGTCACCAGCATCCTGCAACGACAGTCGTTCCAATAAGGTTCGCGTTTGCGATTGCCAGCGTTGCACCTGGAGATTCTCTTCGACCGTCCGAGCCTTCGCGACGGCAACATCACGTTTGCTCTGCTCCAGCTCTTCGCGCGCTTTCTCCAGCTCGGCGTGAGACTGATCGCGCGCGTTCGCGAGGTCTGCAATCCAGCCTCCCAGGTCGTTCGAAGCGCCCTTTCCTCGAATCATCGTGACCACGTTCATCGCCTCTTTGACACGTTTCTCCGCGTCCTCAATTGTGGCCGGAGCGCTCTCGCCGTTCACCTCGCACGCAGCAAGCAGTGATCCAATTCTGTCGAACCGCTCCTTCCACTGCGCCGTAGTTTGCCGCTCATTTGCCAGTTCACTCCGCAACTGTTCGGCCTCGCCCGCGACGGCCAACAATCCTCGGGGTGCCGTGTCCTTCGGCAGCGGAGCGCCCCCCACCTTGCCGTTGGCGAGCTCCCCGAGAGTGCTCTGTACGTCCTTCCAGTCGCGCTGACTCTCTTTTCCGAAGAGAACAGCGTGAACAGATTTCAATAGCGCAATCGTCTCTGTTGCGAACAGGTCCAGCGAGCGTGAATCACCCTGGTTCCGCAATACGGACGTCCCTGCATCGACAACTTGTGACTTTCGCGCCGCCTCCCTTCGCCAATCCACGATCGTCCACGGATCGGCAAGTGTTTCGGCAAATCCGGCGTAGTACGTTTTTGCAGCACCAACGATCTTGCTTATCTGCCTGAGCGATTGTTCAACCGAGGTGACATCAGATCCCGTAATCTCCCGTAGGAGACGCTCCACATTCTTATTACTACGAATACGACGCAAGAAGATGACGCCCGCAACGACCACTATTACCGCAAGCAATAACAAGATCAGGATGTCGAATCGCTCGCGCAGGCCGTCTACCGCAACTGTGTGCGCTCTCAAAGTAGCTCTCTGCTCCGCGAGAACCTCATTGGAAGAGCCCGGAAACGCGTTGATCACGTCCTGCTTGACTTCGGCGTCTAAAGCCCTCCAGTTCAGAGTCAATCGTCCGTTTGCATCCGAGACCGTGTTCGGTCCGAAGACGCGTTGCAGCTGCTCCGCAGGTTCATTGACGACGGGCCGCAGCGCAAACGTCCCATCCGGCAACGGCGTCGCGTAGAGCGCCTTCTTCTTGATGATGATCAACAGTGAACCGGAGTCCGTGACCGCCGGCGGCTCGGGTGGCGGGACTGCGCGCTCAGGAGGAGGTTGCTTACTGTCCGTGTTGTCGCTCTTCTTCTTACCCTGGCCTTTGTCGATCGACGAATTGCTCTTTTGCGGTTTCTTCGGCGCCGGCGAAGTCGTCGTCGTTGGCGCAGCCGACGTCGTCGCTGGCGCAGCCGACGCCGTCGTTGGCGCAGCCGACGCCGTCGTTGGCGCAGCCGGCTCCGTCGTTGTTGTGGTCTGAGGGGATGCTGTTTCCGTTTGCTCAGCGCTAATCGTGAGCAAGAGTGCAAAAAGAAGGTTCGTCATGAATGCCTCGATACGGCCGCTCGGACTGCAACAACAAATTAGCTTCCGAACTCAGAAGAGTACGACCATTCGCCGACGGACCACCTCTTGTCTTGTCGAGAGATCGTATGTTTCGCTCGTGATTCCCGCAGCACGATCGTGTCCTTGCCATCGGGTGATCGTTCGACCTTCACCTCTGTACCAGGCCTGCACTGACGCGTGCCGGGATACGGACGAATGAGCCGGCTCCACAGTGGATGCCGCATGCGGTCATTGACGCGAGCGGCATCGAGGGCAAAATCGATTCTGGCTATCGAAAGCTCGCCCGCTCCGACAGGCAGATAATCGTCCTTCAGCACGACCATTCTTGCCCAGTGTCCCCGCTTTTCGTCGAGATCGATGAACGCCACATACGTGGGGAGAGGGAGCGTTTCCTGAACCACGAGCCTGTCCCGGTTTCTCATCCACGCAGCAGCGCCCCGCACAACAACCGTCTTCATGGCCGCCGGATCGTCCTCCATCATCATCGTAATATCAGCTTTCGGGAACGTGTCCTTGACGAGGCCCGTAAAACCGGGCCAGAGCGCGCCTCGTCCGGACAGAACAATTCTGGTCAGCGCGCCGGCGCTCACATTTCCCAATCGGAGGCATTCGTAAATGAGCTCCGTCCGGACGAACAGCAGGAACTCCGTGATGCCGGGATCGTTCTGAATCGCCTCCCATGCGACGAGCAACGCGTGGTTATCGGGATCGCCGCTCACTCCCATTCCCGCGTTCGCCATCAGCTTCCACTTCTCGTTAGAGACGAGCGAATAGGCATCGCGCGACTGGCTGATTTTAAGCGTGTCTCCGAACTTCCATTCGCGCTTTGCGTCACCGAGCCTCTGCCGGAAGTACGCTAACGCGCTTTCCGGTTCAGGGCCGGTTGCCCCATCGCCAAAGAGCGGATAGCGATAGAGGAGCCGGTCTTGATTCGCTGCCGCATCGAGGTGCCCGTGGATACATTCGGCCAGAAGACGGTCGAGATACGACCCGGCACGGTCCAGGCCAATCCGCGCGAGGATCGTAGCCTCGTGTTTCTCCTTCTCCTTCTCCCAGGCAATCCTAGCCAGCGTGAGATCGATCGTGCCCGATCCGAAGTCGTAGAAGAGCACAACAGAGCTGCCGCTCTGCTCGCCATGTCGATCAAGATAGTGATGCATCACAGCGTCTGATTCGCGGAGCGGCCGGACCCATTCAGCGATGGCGTTTGGAAATGCGGCGCGGATAGCGCGCGTGGCCCGCTCGAGCTGCCATCCGGCAAATGTGTTGGGAACGGTGTGCACCACTCTTTCAAAGTTCACCCCGTTTGCATAGGTACGGGCGACGGCCGTCAGGACTGCCGCGAGTAATTCATCGACTTCGAGCACGTCGACCGCGCCCTGCTTCGTCATCAACGCGTCGAGCAGATCCATGCTGGTGTAGTCGCTTCCTAGCAGATGCTTGATCGATCGGACGATTCGCTGCGGATAGGCGGAATAGTGGTCACTCAGCGCCGGAAGGCTCAGGATTTGAGGATCGCATCCGGAGAATTCTGTCGGCGGGCGAGACCAGTGCGTGCCCGGTTTCCCATTCAACGAACTAATTTCGTGCGTTCGTTTGTCAAATTCGACACAGAACGCGCTCGGGAGTAATTCGGATTTTCGTTCGGCGTTCGCGGGATCGAGTTCCCGCAGCGTACGGTCACTCCCCCGGATGACTGCTGACTGGCAATCGGTCATGTGAAAGACCGGTCCGCCGAAACCGCCCGAAATGAGTGTGCCGATGGCGATGGCCGAATTGCCGAGATCGATGGCGAGGATCGATCCCCGCTCCTCGCGCTCCAGGAGCAGCGGCACTTCGATAAGGACCGTTCGCTTCGCAGGGCTGTTGCCAGCAGGAACGACGGCAACGATGTGGATGGTGAGAGTTGCCTCCTTCTGGCGCGCGTGTCCGTCCTGAAGGATCGAATACAGCAGGTCTTCCGACAGTTTGCCGGTCACCGCCAAAGTCTCGTTGGCACGAACCAAACGTTGTGATGACAACTCGCCACGTGTGTCTTTCAAAGGAATGGCGAGCGTCTTATCCGCGACGGCGAGAGTCGCCTGCGCGGTCACCTGAAACTGTCCTCTCAGTTCGGGCACAGCATGAGAGACCTCCAGCGTGCATAGATCCAGCGTGTCGCCCCCGATTCTGATCGGACTGTTGCTGCCGGGCAGTCGCAAACGCTCTCCCCGTACCGCGGGAGCCGATGAGCCGAAGGTGACGATCGGCCCTTCGTCATTCCAGATCAGTAATCCTGGCGCGATCGACCCGGCAGCGTCGATATTGATCTTCGGTGAGACCTCCTTCACATCCCGACGAACGGTGATCAGCCGTTCTGCACTCACACTCCCCGTGGGCGCGATCTTCAGTATCCACGTCTCCTCGGCCGCTGCGGGATTGGGAGTCGCCCCGCGCGGAACGATCACCGGCACAACGACGCGTTCTCCGCTCGGGACCATCTCCGTGAAGCCATGCCTGATATAGATCGGCGTTTCGTTCCGGATGACCGACAACGAATACGCGAACAACGCCGGCCTGGCGAGCGGATGACTCGCTTGCGAGGCGAGGACGATCGATCCGAGCTCGAGATCGTGCTCCGCGTCCCACTGCACGTCGCGACGGACCGTCTCCAGATCGAGCTTCGGTTGCGTCGGCTGCTCCGGCTCGATACGCACCGTCAGCGACACATTGCGCGACTGTCCCGGCTGGATCACAAGAAACACACGGATCGTCGCGGTCTCGTCTGCGCCGTTCCAGCTTGGAGGAGGAAGGCTGCGGGCGAGCTCGCGCTGATCGAGCACGAGCACGACACGACCTTCTCCGTAACCGCCAATGCGATTGCCAGTCCCCTGAGTCTGATCGAACGGCCGCAATGCCAGCAGAGAAGCGGTGGAGACTCCCTCCAGCTGCCGGCCGGAAGCCCATTCGGCCGAGACTCGCTCGACATGCAGAGTCCACGGACCGCGGCGCCTCCATTGAAGTTTCCGCAACCACGCCTGCGATGTATTCCGGATCTCGACTGTGGCGGCATCGACCTGCTTGGGAATACTGGCGGCGTTCAGATCGAGATGTAGCGTATGCGCTTCGAGGAATGGAGATGGCGTAAAGCGCCGGTAGACCGACGCCACGGCCAGAGCAATAATAGCGATCAGGATTGCAGTCAACATATATCGACGTTGGCCCACGATTCGCTCGACTGCGATGTCCTGCCCAATCCCGTCGGCGTCCGAGCGGCGGTATTCGTCGGCGAGCGTCGCGTTATTGATGACTGTCTCTGTCGGCCACAGAAAAGAAGCGGGAATCCTTCTTTCCTCCTCGGGATCGACTTCAAAGCGCGTACGCGGCCCGTCGACCAGCAGCCCCTTGTAGATATCGCCATAAGAGAATACCGTGCGCGCGCCGATAACGCCTTTCGACAGATTGGCACTTGTCGCGGCGATATTGCGCTGGGGAAAGACCGCCGCAAACGCCTCGATCAGAAAGGCGCCGTCGTCTCCACGGCGGCACGGTCGGCGGCACGGATTCAGCGGGATATGCACCTCGCGTGGGAGCGTAATGCCGCCCAGCGACCATGCGGCGTCGCCGCTTCCCGCCGCTTGAGTCGTAAGCACTACTTCGACCGGCGCGAGGCGCGCGGCCGGGACGATGCGGATGACTCCCTGCCCGGGCGCGTCGAGGCGGACCAGTCCACGCCCCACCGCGGTACGGTGCAGGGTCATCGATATCGACAGCTCCACGGCGGCATCAGGACGGCTGGCCGGATACAGTTTCGCGTCGGCGCGGAATCGCACGATTTGCAGCTCGGGGTCGCTGCCACTGGTCCGGTCAAGTTGAACGAACGCGAACTGTTCCGCAACATCGTTCGCCAGTTTCTGACCCTTGTCTCTATCCAGGAGTTGCGTGACGTCATCGCCCAGCGGGTTCACGCGATCGTTCGAAGCTCGCAGTACGTACACCTTCGAGACAAAAGGCGCCTCACCGGTTTGCGATCGTTGATCCTGAGCAAAGGCGACCACAATCTGAAGTGCAAGCCCGATCGGGGAGTAGCTGTGTTTTGGAAAACGGCAGGGGTTGGTCAGTTGTGCGCTGAGGAACCCAGCAAATGCCCGCACATCGGCGATTGAGCGCCTGTCCGGTACTACTGAGTCGAACATTCCTCGCGGAGTCAGCGAGCTCAAGGGACGATCGGAGAAACAACCCTTGTCGTGTTTATAAGGGATCTGAAAGAACGCGACCGTAAGAACGTCGCGGTCGGGCTGAAAACTGGAACCCCCGTCGATCGGTCGAAAGAGCGCGGCGGCCACATCCGCCGCAGGTGTGCGATACGGGCGAGGCCTCAATGGACTGTCGCCCGAGTCGTCCAGCAGGAGAATGAAGTGACGCGCCTCTGTGGCGGGTGCGGCGAGAACAGTCGGGGCATGAATGCAGAACGCAGCAAGAATCACCATCCAGTGAATCGCGCGACGCACTGCGTTGTCGAGGGAGGCCGTCATAGCTCTACAACGTGCGCCTCCCACCCTCGCTGCCGTGCGTCGCCGTTTAGACCCCACATGCTCATGTCGCCCAGGGCTGCCGGCGTCGTGCATTCCACGAGGACGTACCGCACACCGCCGAAGGACAAATAGGAGCCCGAAGCAGGCAGGTCGACGCCGAGCACGGCATGGGACAAAGCGTCATTGGTCAGAACAATCGTGCGAAATCCGAGGAGTTGCAGAAGGACGGCGGCGAGGAGCGACTTACTGTCGCAATCGCCCCCCTTATTGATGACTTCTACAGGCGTCCGGACCCCAAGCGCATCTTCGCGCACGAGATCGTATGGGATGTTCTGAACGTAACGGATGACGCTGCCCGCCAGCCAGCGCCGGTCTTTACTCAGCCGTCGTGCCGCCGCGTTGAAACGAGCGGCCAACGCGTCGAGGCGTCGGCGGTCTGAATGACCGAGCCGCCGGTACGCATCGGACAGCGGATCGCCGGATTGTTCTCGTCGAAACGTGAATGAATCCCCGACTCGCGAGACACCCCAAGCATTTTGGAGTTTCAGGAGAGATTGTCTGCTCTCATCGCTGACGGCCTGCGAAATACCGGTCATCAAGCGCAGCCGGGCCGGAGCGCCGCCGATCGTATCGAACAGCAGTCGGCTGGAGATCACCGCGGTTGTGGGGAGGCGAAACGCTCCGAGGTCGAATGGATCCTGTCCTGGAAGCCCGGGAAGGTTGTCTTCATCAAAGGGTGCGGGGCCGGGAGACGGCACCGGCGGCGGGACGGGCGTGGGAGCCGGGACAGGCGCCGGCGTAACGGCACGGCGGCTCTCCACAATCCAGGCAGAGAGCACCCAGTTCTTGTAATGCTTTCGGCTACGATCGACTTCAAAGGCACGCGGAATGGTCAGTGCTTCACATTCATGCCCGTCGCGCAGACGGTAAGTGATCGGTACGCGATCGGCGGAGTCACGCAACAGGATGCGACCTTGCGCATCGATGCCGTACATCGCGAACAGGTGGATGCTATCGTTCTGTGTACGGCTCCCGTGCGTAGCGAATGCATTCGGACGATAGACGGCGAGGACGATTCCCCTCGAAGCCTCCAGCGCCTGCCGCAATTGATTGCGGAAATCAGGCATCCCGCTTCGACAGCGCTTGATTGCGTCGTCCCTGGACGGCATCGTGGGCCAGGGAAACAGGCGCCGGACAGTAAAGCGCGGCTCGGCCGGCTTCGACTCGAAGTCGATCATATTGCAGGCCGGCCGTTCAGGACAGAAGCGGCGATGCGTGTCGCCCAGACCGACGAATTGCTGCAGCGTGACGCTGGCTGCCATCGCCACAGCGCCTTCGGCATGCCATCGCGCGTCGCCCCACGCAAAGCGGAACGCCGGCGCCTTAAGTCCGTTGACGTCGATCGCCTCCTCCGCGACATCCCAGAAAGGCGACTGTGCCGGATACCGGGATTTCTCGCTTCCTACAATCGGCGCAGCGCGGGTCGCACCTCCTACGTCTGCGCCTCGGATCGCCGCCGTGCCGACGATCAGGGCGACAAGCACCGCGATTCGAAGCGTCCGCCGCTTGTGCACATTCTCCTCGCGACTCACCGAAGCGGCACCGGCTGCCACTGATGTTGGGGATCTGGATCGGGATGACTGACTACCTGCAGCGTGGCAAGCACGCATGCGTCGCCTTGCGCCTGCGACTGCATGGCGAGGGTCGCAGCTTTTTCAGCCACAGTCAGAAATGTGACCACCGAAACGCGACTGTCGGACGCCGGCCATGGAGTATTTGCACCGGTGTTGAAGCGCCGGTATCGCACTTTCTGTAAAGCAGCAATTACTTCGGACCATGCTCCGCCAGCGCAATCGGGAAGCTGTGCAATATCTGCAAGTTCAGGCGTCGCCTGCTCGCCGCGCCAACGGTGCGCACCCTCAAATCGATTCAGCAACCTGCGGGTGCAGGGGCTAGGCTCCGCAGACGGAGTCACGAGCACGGCCGCCGGCAGGGGACCATTCGCCGACGCCGGTAGTCCCTGTAATAGAGCATTCGCCGAAGCCGGCCAACTCGGCACAGCCTCCGTACGCAACCAAGTTGCATTCGCAACCGCTCCTCGAATGAACACGAAATCAGCACGGCCCGGAGCAAACGAACCGGCCTGCGCAAACGGAGCGTTGGACGTTCCGGTCCTTCGAACGTCACACTTGTCCAGCTTTCCGACCTTGATCAACGGCGCGCTAACCCATGCACCATTTTTCGATTTCACCGCCTCATCGGCCGACGCTACGGTGTAATTGACGAGCACTTGCGGCGGCGGCAAGCGGAGGCCGAATGGCACCAAGGCATCCCAGCTGCTGGGTTTCGCGTCCCACGTCAATTCCACGCCGCCGCCCATTGCATCCATTCCCGCTGCGTACTGACCGAGCCAGCGCTCGATGCCGACCTGCCACATACGTGCGCTCGTGCCCGACTGTTTCCGCTCGAACAAATTGAGGCCGCTGGCGGTCCAGTGATTCCCTGTTGCAGGCAGCTGGCCGATCGCCAGATGCGCGGTAGCTGCCCGCCGCTCCGGATCTCGAAATCCAGTTTCCGAGAGATTGACGACCGCCAGGCGTTGTCCCCGTTTCTTTCTCCAAGCCTCGGCCAGAGCATCAGCGGCCTTTCCGGCAAATGCCTGAAATTGGGGGCGGGCAAACACATAAACGTAACGAAAGTCTACCGGGCTGGCGACGATGAATACGGGAAGCTTTTCTCCGAGCGCCCGCTTCACCGCGTCGGCGAATGCAAGGTGAGGCGATGCATCGCGATAATCGCCGTCGACCACCCCGTCAAACGCAAGAAACACAACACCGGTCGTCGACGTGACGCCGGTCAATTTCCGCTCAATGCGTCCAATCACTTCCGTTGCCGGCGTCGTATTTCCCTCACCTCCGCCGATAAATCTGGGAAAGAGTTTTCCCGCAGCATTGCGACAGGACCCGAGCTGAGATCCACGCGCCAAAGACTGAATCGTGCCGCACGATCCCGGCAAACGTTCAAGCGGACGCTCTCCCGCCCCACACTCGATCGACCCCACGGACAGCAATTCTTCAACGAAATCGCGCCAGTCCGTGGCCTGGTCGCTGCCGGTGGTTCGCGCCGCAGCGCTGCTGTTGTCGTTATCGACAATCACGACGATCTGGCCGGACGTCGGACAACTCTGCTGCCGGTCAGGCAGACGCCCACTGCACAATTTCAACGAACCGATTCCCCGCCCGGCCGCGAGATCCGACATCGGCTGACAGGCCTGCGGAGCAGCTTTCACCACTGTCGACGCACAGAGCAACGTGAGCGCCACGAGCATTAACGGTCCCCAATGAATTCGTTGCATTCCGTCCCTTTCGTCGCGAGCCTATCGCTCAATGACTCCGCGCATGATCTGTCCCGCGGTAAAGCCATTGACATCGACGTCCTTCGGCATCGTCGCGGGACAAATCAGCGTCACCGTGCTTCGGTTTCCGCTGCGTATTTCAAAAAACTCACGTAAGGCCGGCCGGTGAAGCATGGGATCCATTTCCGGCACCACCCACGCGAATTCGGCTCCTTTGGGAACTACGACAATAAGGCCTGATGTGCTGCGAAAGTCACATTTCGCGGGCACTCCGGCGCTGACGAGTTGCATGAATTCCTGATCGCTTCGATTCGTGTCGTTCGCGCTATTCCAGATCGCCGTCAGCTCCGCGGCACCGGCGTCTGACCGCGGCCGCAACTTGGGCGCCGGCGCCGGAGCTGCCTCGCGGACGCGCCTCCGTTCTGTCGATTCCCCGGCTGACGCCGGTTGTTCCTCCGTCATTAGGGCTCGGTCGGACAACTCTTCGATCGACTCGCGGTCGCCGCTTTGATCCATCACCCGCTCTTTTCCGGGCGACGGAGGTGGCGGCGGTGGTGGCTGATCCTTATCGAAGTCCCGCAGTCGAGCGACAATCTCGGTGAGCAGGGGCATGGGATCGGGTGGGACTGTCGCCGGCCTTTTCGCCGCGATGAGTGCGGAGAGTCGCTTTTCCATCAAATGCAGATGAAACCACAGCGCACAGCTGGCCAGGATGATGCAAATAATCGTAAGCACGATCCATGCGGGAATGGTTTGCGGCGGCGACCTGGTGCCCGCGACGTACAGAAACGTTCCGGAGGCCACCGCGTTTCCGTTGCATTGCAGTGATACGTTGACGGGCCGCAACGTTTGTCCCGGAGCGATTTCCATCGCCGGCGTCGATACGCGAAATGTGCTCGCACCGAGGGGCTGCGACGAAACCGCGATCTTCTCGAAGAAAATCTGCGGCTGGCTGCAGGCTGCCGTACGTCCGACAACATGGAGAGTGACCCATGCCCCGCCGGCAAATGTACCGTACGCAGGGTCGATCGTCATCGCAACAGGATCGGGTCCGCGCGACACCTCCTTGTCGCGATCCTGCCGCGCAGGTCCGCTGGCCGGGGTGTTTTCGTTGAGATAGGTGAAGAGTACGTCGGTGGGTGTTTCGTTGATACCGATCCGCACCGTAAACCCGTTCTGGGTTTGCTGCCCGCTTCCATCATAAACCGGCGTGTCAAGCGCAATTACATGATCGATTCGCTCAAACGGCTTGACGGTGTTTCTGCCGAACTGTACCGACTTAACCTTGCTCGCCTGGGCCGACGTATTGAATACGAGCCTGACGCGCTGGCCTCCCGCCGCAGGACTGGTTGTCGGTTCTACGGAGAATGTCGCTGCGCCAGCCGCAGCCACACTGGCAAAGAAGAACAGCACAACCGCACTTCGTAATACGCGGCATGTCATGGCATGGTCCGGATCTCACACCTGCGAAAGGTCCAGTTTCCTCCGGACGACGGTTTCCCACAATGCCCGGAGCGTCGACTTGTCACGGGTGTCGATCTCTCCGCCCTGGCGTTCTGTCAAATCGTTCCACTCCCGCTCAGAAGGGGTGAACCATCCATCGCGAAATATCAGCGCTGCGTCTTTGGCGGAGACACACATCGAAAACCACGGGTCGGTGCTGTCAGCCAGAGCCGGATCGATTTTGCGAACCACCTGTTTCTGTGGCAGGTCGTAGGAAGGCTCGCCGGAACTGACGAATGTGCCCCAAGGCCTCTGAACCTGTTTGACGACATCAGTACAGCCGTTGGGCGCTACTTCGATCGTTCCGCCGCGTTCCTGGTCTTTGAAATCGAGGCTGAGCATACCCTGCGCGGTAATCAGCTTGCGCCGGCCGAGGAATTCGGACAGTGACACATCATTGGGCGGTGTCGATTGAAGGTATTCCCCGACCCGGGTTCGAATGGAAGCCCTTACGTTTTCCTCCATTGCTTCCAGATCGAGCTGGCTGTCGAACCCTGCCAGTGGCAGGAAGCGCCACCCGTTCCCCGTCAGAGCGATAGCGATGCTAAGAGGATCGTCGTTCTTCCAGCCGGTCATATCGCGGCCCGGAGCCCGCCCGAAACGGCCCGCCAAATCTGGACTGCTCAGGGCACCTGCGACGAAGCGGGCGCAGTACTCGCGAATCAGGAAAAAGTAGGCACAAACGGATTTCATAATCCCGACAGCAGAGCTCCGAGGCGTTCCCTTCCAATGCGCTCGTTCCTCGCGCACAAAGGCGGTCTCCGCGTCGGATGCTTTCCACGTTTCGAGAATCGCCTGCGTCAACTCACCGGTCCGCGCCCACTGCTCCAGCAATGCCTCCTTTAGCTTCACGGTGATCTGTTCATCATCGCTGAGTCGCTTGCCGGTCCAGTGGACCTTGCTGTCGACCATCTCGATGACCGCACGCGCGCCAAACTGGATGCTTTCTGACGCCAGCAGGCGGAATCCGCCTCCTACCTGCAGAGAGGCAAACAACAGGTCCAGAGTTCCTCCGCCGAGATCCGCCACGAGCACTCCGTGCCTCCCCGCCCCTCTTTCATTCACGTGCCGCTCCAGTGGCCTCAATACTTCCCAGATGACCGGCGTAGCCTCATCGACGAATGGTTGTGGCGCTTTACTCTGCTCATTCGAACTGAAACAGGGCGCCGCGAGCCTGAACGGAGCGCCGGTAAGTGCAGATGCCGTCTCGCAAACCTTCTGCAGCATTGCCCCGAACTGCCGCCTCTTCGTACTTGAAAATGCAAGAGGAGCACTGAAGCGCACGGTGCCTCCGGCGCCTCGCCGGACAGCGGCTGCCCAGACGAGCAGCGCAACGAGAAATGCCTCCGCGGCACCGCTTTTGTCGGACCACTTCAAACCGGACCGCCATGCCTCCATTGCGATCTCGGCCCGCTTTTCAAAATCAATCGCCGGCCCCATGAGGCTGTAATCGACGAAAGGCAAGCGCTCGGTCCAGTCTTCAATTGTCTGTGCGTCCACATTCGCGGCGCGGAGATGGAGTCCTGTCGGGATGAACGTGATCTCATCCTGTATTCTTTCGAACTCCGGCGCCGGGTGTCCGAGCAGCCAAGGAGCTTCGTATTCCGGCTGCGGACTCGCGGCTCTCGCAATGAAAGGCTTGTTCCAGCCGTCGCCGCCTGTGAGTACACACGTAGCCCGCGAGCCGACATACCAGCCAGCGACAGAATGGGAGGTCCCGAAATCGATTGAGATTCTGTCGCTGCCGGTGCTTCGATCTTCGCTGTCCGTGAGGAGACGAATTCCTCCTCCGCATTGACGATCCGGATCGTGGAGAAACAACACTCGCGGACTACCGCGATCCGACCGGATGCCGATGATATCCGGACGATCTTCGACAGGGTGCAGCTCCGTCTGTGAGGCCGAAGCAAACGCCGACGGCTTCATGTCGGCTTCCGAGGACAGCGATACGCTGACGCGGAATCCGGAACGCGTGCTGTCTGCTTCGACAACACGCAGTCCCTGCATCAGGATCGAATAGAGCTTCCAGTTCGGAATGTGGCATGGAGGCCAGACTGCAATCAGCAGGTGTTCGTCATGCTGATCGACGATTTCTCCCCGATTCCACGTCTTGCTGAAGATCAGGTCATTCGTGGACGTACAGCTCCAGGTCGAATCAGCCCATCGACCGCTTTCTTTCAACAGACGAACATACGGCTGGCGCAGAGGGAAGTCCGGCAGCTGCCCGCCGATCTGCGGTATTTGCGGATACCAGAATTGATCCGGATTGACGGTCTGTACATCGACACCGGGTGGAACGAGGATAATTAGTCTCCTTCCCTCAGCCTCCCAGGTCAGCGTTCTTCCCTTCCACTGTGCAGCGGCGCCGCTCCACTGATCTTTTTCGAACACGTACAGTGTGTTATCCATCCACCACGTACCCGGAACGAGCCAGCCGCCTTCCGGCGGAACAACGTGTTGAATTTGACGGCCGGGGAATCCTCGCAGGGTTAGCGCACGATCACTGACCCAGTCACAATTAATCGTAGTGACACCGTCAATACCGGCGGAGCTAAGAATGCTCGAGAGACTCATGCCTGCACCTCATCCGGCCACAATTCGAACAGCGTCGGCTGGTTTTTCTGGCCGGCGGGATCCGGCAACGCGCTCATCGCACGACGCAATTCGCTCGTAAACCGACTGACATACTTCTTCCCGCCCGGCGAAGGAGCACAGGTGTGGAGAAGCGGAAGGTTTTCCTCGCCTTCGTGATAGTAAAGAATTCCGTTCTTCCAGGAGAGCAGTGATGTCGCCTGGCGCGGATCATCGGCTTTTGCGTGGGCGACTCTTCGCACGGCTGCCGGAATCTCGATCACTAGCGGAATACGGACTTCCGTTGGCGGCTCGCCTCTCTTCAGACGCAGCCACAAACGTTGAGAGGGAACGACAGCTTTGACGAGGATCTTTGAATCGGCTTCCGTAACAGCCCTTGCCTCGTATTGCAGCAGCTTCTGCCATGGCGGCACATCCCCCTTGCTCGCGTATCGCCGGGAGAAGGCATTGAGCACATCCGCCAGACTGGCCTGTACAGCGTCGAGACGGCGCTTTTCAATGGCCTCGATTTCGGTGCTCAGTTTCTGAAGAGCCGCTTTTGCCTTGCCGTCGGCTTCCCACTCGGCGCCACTGGGCCGGTCACTGAGCTGTGCAGCGGGAACAATTCCCATATCTGCAGAGCTGAAGGCCACAGAAGTGCCGTGATACTTCATCAGGACGACATGGCCGCCGAAATCGGTGTGCCAGTCTTCCGCTTCGCGCCACCGTTCGCCGCGAAGATTTCCGATGGGGTATTCCTCGAAATCGAGCAGACCGGCGACGGCCGCCTTCCACAATACCCATGCAACGCCGAGGGGCGTTTCAACTCTGGGAGCGCCGCCGCCGACCGGGGCATTGGTCACATAGTCGGCATAGGCATGCGCATGTCCCATCAGTTTTGCGCGAGACGATCCATGGAAGGAATGCGGATCCTCCACCGGTTGCCAGCGGGCGCTCCATGCAGAGGCAGCCTCTTTGGGCGAGACAAACTCTCCGAACACAGGAACCTGGCCGAACGACGACGTCGCCACTGCGCCCACAACGGCCGCCGGAGCGAACGCGTTGTGCGGCGTATTTCGCAGCACAAGCGCAGCCTCTGTCTCACTCTCACTGAGAAGTGCGTCAACAATTCGATCTGCCGCTTGCGTGCCGCCCTCTGGAGTGTTCGCGTCCGCGATGTTCAGGAAGGGCCCGCGGCGGTTTTCGTTCCCGAAGTAGCGTTCGATCACTTTGCCGATACGCTCGAGATCCTGCGCTGTGTGCAGCCGCTGTACGGGTTCCGCCATCGCGTCCGCGCGCTCTGACAAACGGGCATCGAACTTTTCCCAGAACACGGCTTGGCTAGTCGCCCGATCTTGACCCTTGGGCAGAGCGAGCGCATAAAACATCCGCTCGGTCGTCATCCCGAGGCCACTTCCGGCGATGACACCTGGAATCGCTCGTACCGCATCGCGCGAACCGCGGACCATGTCGAGATACGTACGAATCATCTCTGCCACGATCCCATTGCGGACTCCTCCAGAGTATCCGGTCGCGCCGCCCGAAGCGGAGGGCGGAATCTGCAGCACGCCGAGGTGTGTGCGGTCTGTATCGGCACGGAGCGCTTTTTGGGGATTGGACAGATAGGCATCGACGGCCAGGATGTGATCCACCCCTCTTCCGATCGCGCCGTCGAAAAACTTTCGCCTCGAGATTTCCGTCGGCTCCGGCGGCCGGACACCGCTCAGCTCTGCCAGATTGTCCACAAGCGGAGGAATCAGGCTGATCGAAGTGCCGGGAATCTGAGCCCGTTCCGATTCATCCGGAACTTCGCGCAACAGTTGCGCATGCAGCAGCGCGCGCTCTCGTTCCAGTTCCTGGATAGCGTGGCTGGCGTTCCAGCGGCACTGGGTGAGATTGATTCGTTTATCTGCCCGGGGACTCGCCTGGGGGTCGAAGTAGGGCAGAAACGGAAAGATCCAGATCTCGCGTTTCCACATCCGCGGCGGATCGAGTCGAAAGGCATGTAGCAGCGATGGAAGCAGCCCAGCGCCGGTTCCACCAGCCACGGAACCGACCACGAACAACGGCCGGCTTTCTCCCGTCGCCTGCAATTTCCGATACGTTCCATCGAGAAACTCCGGCTTGGATTCAAGGCCGACAATTCCAAACCACGCCGCCGCCAAGCGGGGAAGCGCAAAGAAGCCGTCCTCGATGTTCTGATTCCATTCCGGCGGAGTCAATCCTTCCCCAATTACGCTCGCCACGGTGGCGGGCAGTTTTTCCGGAGGTGGCTCGAAGTTCCCATTCAACACCATGCTCATCGATTGTACAGTGGCACTTCGGGGTGCTGCAGGGCGCGCCGTCGTAATCGCGATCAAAGGAGCCTGCGTGCCCGGCTGCCGAGGCAGCAAGTCTTTCTGGACATGAATCAGGTCGCCCCACGTGTCGAGCTCGCGATCGAGAATCCATATCTTGGATGGAAGCAGCGCCATGCCGCTCCGTTCCGCGCGGTAGAGAAGCTCGAGAAGTACCGATTGTCCCGTGCCGCCAACGGCAAGAAGATCGTAGGCCATCACGCCACCTGTTCCATTTCTTTCTTGGTTAGCTTTCGAACCTTGTTGCTGAATGCCTTTAAGAAGCCCCAGGCAGACAGTACGGTTCCGATCAGGAGAATCAGCACAGCTGCGGGATGCCAGTCGGAATGAACGAACCAGCCGATCCCGAAGAAATCGCGATCGGTGATGAGCCCGAAACGCGAGTTGGTATCGATTACCTCGCTCCATGACGCGGCGACGCGCTGGGTCTTGCCGAAACCGCTGTCCACCGCGAACAACTCGCCCATGTCTTTCGCGCGGGCACGAATGATTGCCCAGTAAAGGGCTGGGTTGGTGTTCTTGTTCGGCAGCTCTTCCTCGGATCGGAAAATCGTTGGATAGCGAGACAAAGCCTTGTCTCCGTATTGCGCGCCGGCGGCGATATCCTCCAGTCGATCCGAACAATTCGCCGAAAAATCCTGCATCGACTCGTCCGTCGACCTCGGAATCCATGTTTCCTGCGCAAGCTGGAGAAGGGTCCGGTGCGAGGCAATTGCGCGGGCGAGCGGCTGCTGGACGTAATAGCGGTGGATCAGGCTCGCGGCGACCCCGGCGAGGACCCACGCGCTGAGGATACAAAGGAAAAACCACGACCAGCCGACGCGCCGCGATGGCGCGAGTCCTTTCCAAAAGACGAGCGCTGCAAGCCAGCCACAGACGAAGGCCAGAATCGAACAGACGAGAAGCGAAAAGATCCTGTCCCGAAGGAAGAATTCATGAAGTCGGATCGAGATGTCGGCGCCGATATCACCACACAAGCCACCGATGGTGGCCTTTTGCGTGCTGTCGAGTTGCGTACTCGGAGCAATTCCCTCCGAATGCAACGCCATGAGATCCAGACTCGGCTGTCCGTGCTCGGCCGCGATCTGCGGTTCCGTCGGTGAGCACCCGAGAACGCTGACGAAAACTGCGAAGAGAACCGTTTTGACCGCCAGCCGATAGGTCGACGTGAGCCGTGCATCCGCAACATCAAAGGTCAGCATAGGATTCGACGCCTGCCCTTTCCAAAAGTCGATGCAAGTCCCTGCCTCGAGGCGTTGCCGGACACACATTTCCTGGGCGGTGATCCACCGGCGAAGCTATCGGACCTACCGTAGGAGTGACCGAATCGGGCAAATCCCTACCACGAGGTGACGACTTTGCCCATTTAGGCACCAGAAATGGAAACGCAGCGCGCTACCTATCCGACGCTAGGACTAGGCGCATTGAGCGCGAGCGAGCGCGAGATTTCCGATCGTTCACGCACCTATGGGCAGTTCGTCACCTTGACCTGCACTCCAGAACTCTGAATCGATGGGCAGCCAAGACGGTCGTTGACGATCGCAATATACCAACCCGTCTTCGTAGCACTGTATGTCGAGGATGCGCCGCGTTGCACGAGTTCGTACTGCCACTCGTACGAGCACGAGCTCGGCCCCGTTCCAGTGCATCGGTAGAAGCGAAAATCGCTGTACGGTGGGCCGGCGGTCGGCCCGTCAAACTCGGACACCGACAGCGTCACAGATCCGCCGTCGCAGAACGTCGTTGGTCCCAACGCGGCCACCTTGGCGTTGTAGCCACACACGAAGAACTGCACGGACCGCTCATCCGTGCCACAGGGGCCGGTCACGCGAAACGTCAGCGTCTCGTTCCCCGCCTGGTTATCTGGAATGTATGCCATGACCCCGCTCGCGCTCGGAACGCTGCTGCATGTGGGGTAGGTGGGGCCGAAGTAGTTGTCGAGTGCGCTCGTGAACCGACAGTCGGTGGCGTTCTCGTAGCCCCACGAGATGCGGCCGGCGTACGTTTGAACCGAAACGGCCTGTGGCGACATCGCGAGCGCGGTCACGCGGGTCGGCGGCTGAATCTCGACGGAGGCCGCGCCCGACGTGCTCCCGGCGCAGTTTGCGTCCTCGAACTCGACGATCGTGTACGTGCCGGTTTCCGTGACGGTGCGATCGATCGCGATGGCCGACGTCGCAAACGAGACACCGTCCGACCATCGACCGCGGAAAGGGGCGGTGCCCTCAAACTGCGCGTGCACCGACACTGCATCGCACGCGGAGCCTCCACCGGAAACGCGCGCACGCGGTCCCGTGCAGCGCGGTCGCACGCGCATCTCGCGCTGCGCCTCCACCAAGCTGCAGGACGACGCGCGCGGGCCACTGCCGCTTCTCACCGCACGCCGCCTCGCTCCAATGCGATAGAGCGCGGCGGTGAGCTTCACCGTCTTCGAGCCCTCCACCGCGGGCGTGAACGTGTACGAGCGCAGCTCGGGCGCAAGGCGAATCGGCGCTGCGCCATCCGGTAACTCGAGGATCTGCGTCAGCACCGGCTCGGCGGTGTTGTAGCTCCACGTCAGTCGAACGGGCGTCCCCGCGTTCGCTTCGGGTACTGACATCGTCGCGCTGAGCGGGTCTCGTAGGTTCAAGACCGCTGCACCGGCCGAGACGCACCCGTTCTCCGTCACTGTCACGCGTGCGACGGCGGAGCGTGCGCCGCCGAAGCCGAGGAGCACAGAGGGCGTTCCGTTGCCGGAGACGATCGTCGCGCCCTCGGCACTCCATGCGTAGGTTGCTCCGGGGATCGGCTCAACCTGCGCCTCGGCGGTGCCGAAGCGGCATGCGAGCAGCGGCACGCGGACGGCGACCGTCGTGCTGCACGCGGCGACTGCCAGCTGTCGGAGTACGTGCAGTTCTTCTGCGTCTTCCCCATCGAGCGTCCGCCGCTCAACCGCGAGCATGCCGGAGGAAAGCCGGAGGGTTTCAAGCTCGCGCGCGCTGATCGTGAGGTCGATCGCCGCACCTGGCGCGATCGGCCACACGGTTCCGCCGATCTCGATCCGCTGCTCCACATCGAGCGCGTTGTGCACTCGAACGAGCCGTGCTTGCTGCTCCTCGGCGGTGGCTCGCACGGTCACGAGCGCAAGGGCGATGATGAACGTCACCGCCACGGTGCGGAGCGCCTTTACAGCGGCCGTCCGCACGCGCACAGTGGAGAGAGCATCTTCAATCCCACCGCTGTGCGCGAGTTCACGAAAACGAGAATAAACGTGATGATCGACGCTCCGGAGAAACACCGAGAGTCACCGATGCCCTTCGCGCCGAACCTGCCTTTCTCTTTCATGACGAAAGAAGAGACGGAAGCCTTCTTCGCGGCGATTCCGACCGAGAAGATTCGCGACCGGCTGCTCTTCGACGTGATCTATCGCCACTCGTTGCGGCGCGGCGAGGCCACGTTGATCCGCCTTGAGCACATCAAGCGCGGTCGGTCTCGTTGGGAGATCGGCATCACCCGGCTCAAGCGCGGCGAGTCACGCTACTATCCAGTGTTCCCAACCACGAAGCGCTACCTGCGCACGTTCCTCGAACAGCGCGGCGACGACGGCAACCCCTACCTCTTCCCGAGCCGCCAGCGGCCCGGATTACCGATCGCCGGTGCCACGATTTACGCGCTCTACCGGCGCTACGCCGAGAAAGCTGGGCTCCCCCGGCACCTATGCCACCCGCACACCCTCCGGCACTCCTCACCCACGCACCAACTCAACGCCGGCGCGGACCTCATCGACGTGAAGGATGCGATGGGACACAAGTCCATCGCCTCAACGACGAAGTACGCGCAGGTCACCGACAAACGCCGCCAGCAGCACTACGAGCGTATGCGCGGCTCACGGGAGATCGCCACGACATGATTGGACTTCACGTTTATTCTCGAAAACGTCAAGTTCGCGGCTTCTCGGTCCCGAACGGCGCGGGGAAGTCGACGGAATTCCGACGATTTGGCTCTTGCGCCTTGGTAACAAGATCGTCCACTAGGCCGGAGTCGTCGGCAGCCGCAAGGATAGACGGGATCATTGTGTCGGGCAGCCCGGAGAGACCGATGATTTGCCGTGCGATTGCTGCCCGAAGTTCAGGCTCTGTCGTGAGCGAGATCGACTTGATATAGAACTCGACCGCACGCGGCAACTCTCCGGCGTCCTCGTGAAACATGGCCAGACTGAGACACGTCTTGTAGTAGTCCGGTTTTAAAGCGTGGCTTTTCTCGTAGTGCTGCAGTGCCTCGGCGGCCTCGCCGCGTTTGGCATGCAAACGTCCGAGGTCGTACCAGGCCTCGTAGTCATTACCGTCTAGCTCGAGGGCCTTGCGCAAATACTCTTCCGCCTTGTCGTTCCGGCCGATCGATTCGAGAAGCGCAGCGGCGTTGTACCAAGCCATAGACGATGCCGGGTCATTAACGATCGCGCGGTCGTAAAGACACAATGCCTCCTCATGATCTCCTTCCAGGCCATACCAGTTCGCGAGCGTCATCAGGTAGTCCGAACGTTTCGCGCGGTCGGACGCCTTTGCAATTGCTTCGGTCATCGCTTCCTTCGCTTCCGCGCGATTGCCAAAGGCCTCGAGGCACCTACCCAGCACACTCCATGCGGTTCCATTCTCCCGGTCGAGCGCAACCGCTTCTCGTGCATGCGCGACGGCTTTCTCATACTGGCTGACGACGTGGTACGCGAGCGCGAGATCGATCAGGATCTCGAAGCGCTCGGGTGCGATGGAGCGCGCGACCTTGAGCGCGTCGATGGCTTGTGCCCATTCACCCTTGCGACCGTGCTCGCCGGCGAGGAACATGAAACCTTCCCACGAGCGCAGCGATCTCCCAAGCGACGGCCAGCGGGCGTCCAGCGCTCGCTGCACATCCACCAGCAACTGGCGATTGCCCAGAAGTGTGACGCGCGCATGCACAGCACGGATGCGCGCAGCCAGCAATCCCGCACGGCGCGCGCGACGAGGATCGCCATCGGTCAATGCGCCCTCGGCCGCGGCAGCATCCATCCAGTCGACTAGAAAGCCCAGGCGGAAGGAGATGCGCTGTTGTTGCTGCAGAAGAAAAATCGCGCGGCCATGCTCTCCAGCCGCGAGCGCGGCGCGCGCCTGTGCCGCTAGTTCGTCGTGTCGCCGACGCCTGTCGACAATCCATTCCGAGCCGTCTTGCTCCGGCGACGGCGAGCCGCGTCCGAGCAGGCGCCGGATCACTGCCTGAACCGAACGAGCCGCGTTCCAATCGAGCGTTGCCGCCTCGAAGGCGAAGTACTCAAGCTCATGCGCGGCGACGAGCGCCTCCTCGAAATGCCCTCTGGCGACGCAGGAAAAGATCGCGTCGACATACTGATTCCGCATCGTGCTGTCGAAGAGACGCGTTAGCTCCGTCCGTGCGGCGAGCCGCGGCACTTGGCCGCTGCGATAGGCGTCGCGGGTCACGTGAAGCAGACGCGCGCGCAACTCTTCCCGCCCTCGAATGCCAGAGCTTGCGACCGGTGGCGTTGGAACCGGTTTGTCGAGACCCTCAGCACATGAATCACAGAGGCAACCGTGCGGCAGCCGAATGTGACGTAAGGCAACCACCTTGCCGCAGACGACACACGGTTGCGCGTCCGCTGATGCGGCGCACCACTCGACGTCCGGGCCGCGCACGCGGTCGCGGAGACAGACGGATCCAACTAGGCGGCCGTCCGCGAGTCGAATGAATGTCTCCGAACACCATTCCATGCACAGCACGCAACATGGATCTTCCGCGCGCAGATAGGTTGGCTGCGACGTCAGTAGAGCGACGGACTTCGCCGTCGAGCCCTCCTTTTTGCTCTGCATCGGTGGTGTCACGACTGGCGCACCGAGCCCGGCGTTCTCAATCTGCCAAAACACGACTCGTCCGGAAGCATCGCCCGTCAGCAACTGCCCATCAGCGCGGACGTCGAGGCATTCCACGACGTCCGGCGTGACGAGCCGCAGGACCTCCTGACCGGTGGGAGCATCGAACACTGCAAGCAATCCTATGCGCTCGTAACTCGCTAGGAGCTTCTGTCCATCCGGCAGGAATCTGCACGAACGAATCGGCCCAAGGACGGGCCAGCGATGCACGATCGACATCGTCTGCAAGTCGCGGAGTTCGATCGCGGTCGTGTGGAGCCAGTCCCACTCCGCGGACCAGCGCCCGTCCGCACTGACCACGCGATCCGTTGCTCCCTCGACGAGCCGGTCCAGCAGCAAGCAGCCATCCGGAAGCAACGACGCCGCGCGGTGGTACGGCGATACGTTCGTCTTCGTTCCATCGCGCAGTAAATAGATCGCCGGAGCAGTCACGTTCGTGACGAGGACTTGTTCTCCGCCGCGATCGAGCTCGACTTCCATACGCCCGTCGAGGTCGCGGTCAAACGCGACGCCGATGCCGGCGGTCGTATCCCAAATCGCAATCTCGGCACGCCTGCCGCGTTCGGGATTGCCGTCCGAACGCACAAACTGCGAAGCCGATATGACCTGACGGCTGTCGCGTGTGAACGCACACCACAGCGGCTTCGTCTGGTGCCCGTCGAGCGCGACAAGGCATTCTCGCGCCGTCACAGCCCAGATGTGAATCAAGCGACGGTCGAACGTGAGGATGCGCGTTCCGTCGGGAGAAAACGAGTGCGCGCAAACCTTTTCCGTCGTCGGAAGAGAGCCTAGCTGCACGAAGGAATGCGTCTCGTACAACGTGAGCGCGCCGTTCTCGTCGCCGACGGCGAGAGATTCTGAATCGGGAGAGAACGCAAACGATTGACCGCGAATCGCACCGAGAAGCCGGAAATCGCGGGCGCTCCAGACGTGAACGAGGTTCCGCGCGAGCGCCGCCGCCAGCAGTCTTCCGTCGGGCGAGTAGTCGAGCGAGTCCGGAAACGCGGTACCTGCATCGGTCTCCGGAACTGAAACGTGCGCGATCGTCGCATCCGCGCAGATGCTCCGGACGACGAGACGGCGATCTTTCCCTTCATCATCACTGTCTTTCGTCACTACGCAGTCGCCGTCCGGCGAGATTGCCAGGATGGATGGAAAACTCTTTGTCTCGAACGTGTACCGCGGCTCTCCCGTCCAGGCATCCCACACGGTGACGCCGCCTTTGCCGATGACGCTCACGACCGACGCGCCATCGGGAGAGAAGCGGCAATGGGTGTCGTTTCGGCCCGTGTCGAAGAGCGAGAGTCGCGCGCCGGAATCGAGATCTATGATCTCGACGACGCCGCTCAGATACGGCGTCGTGTGCGAGCCGGCGACGATGCGTCGCCGGTCCACGGAGATGTCGAAGACGTCGAAATCGACGAGTTGCTCGGAGCGCGGTTTCACAGTGCGCGCTCCCACCCGCAACGGAGTGACGTCATGCGTCAGAAGCCTTCCCGGGCGATCTATTTCTTCGGGCCAAGTCCACGAGACGATGCGTTCTCCGTCCCGAGGGACAGCGATGCCTTTGACATTGAGGCTGTGCCCGCGGAACACCGATTCGATCTCACCACTGTTCGCGTCGAGCAGGTAAATCCACGGCCCGGCCGCTGCTGAAACCCATTCTCCGTCCGGCGACCAGGCGCATGCGGGCACGACCGCGCCGAGGGGAATGCGTCGCTCTTCAGTCTGCGACCCCGTCGACCAGACGCTGACATAATCAGCCCCCATCACGGCACGCCGGCCGTCGGGCGAGAACGCACAGCTTCGCACGCGTGGTCCCGTCGTCTGCGGCTCCACATCTCGGGGATCCCATACTTTCACGATGCCGTCCCACCCGCCGGAGACGATGCGCGATCCGTCCGGCAGGAACGCGCACGAACTCACTTGATTGTGGGCCTTCCACGAGGCGAGTTGCGTTCCATCGTCCATGTGCCACAGCCGCACCGTCCCGTCGTCGCTGCCGGTGGCAATTGTGCGGCCGTCCGGCGCAATCGCGCAGGCATTGATCTGGCCGGCATGACCGGTGAACGTCCTCACGACGTCACCGGTCGACGTGTCGAAGAGCGCGAGGACACTTTTATCCTTCATTGACGTCGCCACGAGGCGCCAGTCCGCAGAGACGTCGCATGGAAACGAAAAGCCGTAATAGCCGACCTCCGTCAGTTGCTGCGACGAAAGCCGTTGCAGTGTGTGCGCGTCCCATACGCCGACACCCTTGCTTGTGCTCACTGCCAGAAACCGCTCGCCGTCCTGCGAGTACCGGCACCAGATCACGGTTCCGCGATCGGTCTCGAAGGCGACCTCGCCCGCGAGAGCGCCGCTCCCAACGTCCCAGATGCGAAGTTTGTTGTCCCACGATCCGCTGAGGACGCGACGATCATCCTGCGAGAAGCTGCAGCAGCCAATGCTGATTGCTCCCTGGGCCGGCCGCCGATAGCGAAGCACATATGCTTGGGCATCCCAGACGTAGAGGTTGCCCGAGTAGTCGCCGGCAGCGAGCAGGCTGCCGTCGTGCGAAAACGCACAGACCTTCACCCAGTGGCTATGGCCACGCAGATGCGCCAGTGGCTGGCTAGTCGCGAAATCCCGGAGCAATACATCGTCGCCGGAGCCTGCCGCCAGGAACCGACCGTCCGGCGAGAACGCGAGCGTGAACATAATTCCTTCGTGGCCAAGGAACGTCCGCTCCGATGCCGCGTCCGATCGCGCCGCTCGGTTGCGCCGGCGGATCCTCGGAACGTCGTCCAGCAGCGGCGATGCGAACGCCTGCTCTGCTGCCGCCGCCACCTCTCCACTCGATGCATGGTTGTATGCATGCTGGTACACGAACCCTGGCACACTCGCATGCGCCGCGAGCGCGTACGATTCCGTGGCAACAAATCGGGCCCACGGCGTGATCGCCTCCTCAGGCACCGTTTCTGCCGCATCGGCGTAGTCGCGGGAGAGCGCAAACGTCATCCCCGCGGCGCACTTCCTCGCCATGAATTCCAGATCGGTGAGCGTGTCGCGCAACGCGACCCACTCCCCACCATGCAGTTGATGCCACGGCAGCTCCGCGAGCGCGTGGCGCGAGCCGCGCTTCCACCGGTCGCGGAGCTCCGCCGCGATCTCCGCGTGATGTCGCGCAGGTTCCGAAATCGGATAACGACGCCGCGCTGCATCGCGCAGAGCAGAGTGGAAAAAATCGAGCTGCGACTCGCGCCGCTCAAGGTACCTTCGTAGGCTGCGCTCGATGCGGAGCGCGCTGGCTCCGGCGGCCGGGCCAATGTTGCGTTCGAGCAGGGCGTGCAGCTCGGCGCTCGCCATGCCGGCACGAGCCAGTATCAGATAGGTGCACCACAGCGCCACTTCCCGCTCTCCGAGCACTTCGAGACGCTCGAGCACCCACGTGAACAGGGTCGCTGCATCAGCAAACCGGCCGCCCAGCTCATCGATGAGCACAGGAACCTCTCCTTTGCCACCAACTGTGCGCAATTCGGTAAGCAGGACCATCAGATACAGAGGATTCCCGCATTGCGGGAGGTCACAGACGGAGCGGAACTGCGGCCCATCGAGCTCTTTGCAGTACTCCCCGAGATAGGTTTGGATGACCGCTTCGATCGCGCCGCGGTCGAGCGGCTCGAGATCAATCCAGCGGGAAGGGTCGACGATCGCCCGAAGTCGCGCAGCGATGTCGGCTTCCTTCGACGTCGAATCACCCGTGGTGCAACTGACGACGACACGCGCGGCTTCGCCGGGCTTCGTGGGAAGCCAGCCGAGGTCGCCGAGATCCGTCAGATGATTGATACCGTCGAGAATCAGCACGACGCGCCGCTCGCCTGAACACGACTTGAGACGCGTCGCCAGGATCGCGGCGAGTTTTTTCGTCTCGATCGCCTCGGGCGACACGCGCTCCCATGACGGATGCAGATCTTCGAGCTCGTGATGCAGATGCTCGAGGAGCGACCGTATGTCGGTGGAGTCCTCAGCTGCGCCGATGAAGTGTGCGACCACCGCCTGCGCGTCGTCGAGTTCCGAGGCAAACTTCGCAAGAAGCGCCGACTTGCCGCTGCCCGGCTCACCGAAGATCGCATAAACTCCCGATCGGTCGTCTTCGAGGGGCTCCGCCACGTATTTCAGCAGCTTCTTCAGCTCGTCATCGCGCCCTTCGAACCAATGCGTTCTCGAGGCGATGAAGGCAGACATTGCTGCAACGCGCCGCTCGTGCGGCGTTCGCGGCGGAGGCTTGGCCGCGGCGACGATGCTCGTCCAGTCGCACTGTTCGATCGGCGTCGCGGCGTCGAGATAAAGCCGCTCCACGCGTGTTTCGTCGCCGAGGGCGCGTGTCCATACGGAACGCTCGACATACCACGGGTGACGCAGGACCGCAGACCAGAGATCTTCGAGCACCAGTGCGCCGAAGGAATCGAGATCGACGAAGCCGTGGCCATTCCAGAGGGCGTCGTAGTCGCGAACGGGACGTCCGCTGCGCTGCACCAGCGCGCGTAACGCAGCGACTTCGTTCGCCCGCCCAGGCTCCACATACCTGTTCCGAATTTCAGCCGTCACCTCGTTCGGAACAGGCGTGCGCCGGCCGTAGAAAAAACAAGTGCGCGCCGCGCCGCTAAGCGCATGGCGGATTTCCAATTCAGTGGTAGACATCCCGGCGTACGCAGCGGGATCGCCGACGCTAGTGATCTCCTCCAGCGTTGGAGCGCGACCGTAGCGTTGACCCAGAACCGCCATGAAGAACGGTCCGACGCGATCGATGGACTTCCTGCAGTAGCCCCACGGATTGATCTTCTCGCCGTCGAGTCCCTGTTCGGGCAACTCCCAACGAAGGTCAACGTCGATGAGTTCGAGATCGAGCCATTCAAGGCGCTCCCGCAGCTCGGGGAAAACGATCGTAACAAGATGATCACGTTCCGCCTGCATGTCCTGAAACGTACTGCTCAGGAACACTCCGACCCTGCGGTCCCGTGGCGTCGTGCGCCCGTTGGGATTCATGAACGACAATGATGCTCCTGTGTTATGGAGTGCTCGCAGGGCCCGGGATCCCTACCCCCCTGCACAGCCTCGAATCATGCCGAGGGTCCCACGGCGAGGACCGGCGTATAACGACCTAAGGCTTCGGAGGCACGCTCGCGAACGAAATGCCGCCAATCCCCGCGGCCGGCGGCGTCGGCGCGATAGGTTGGTAGCGCATACGCAAAACGGAGCAGTGGCGTTCGCCACCGCTCCGGATCAATCGGAGAAACCAATTTGCGGACGAGCTCGGAGTCGACGACGAGAAGTTACGACGTGCGCGGCGAGAGAGGCTCGTGTTCACGGCACGGCGCCGCCGCAGGACTTCGCGCGATGGCCTGATCGACGGTTTCTTCATCGTCAATCAAGTCACGCGTGTGCCGTCGGCACGCGAGCAAGTCCTCGTTGTCTTCGACGATGTGGTGCCGGTACTCCGCGACAGCACCGCATCCGGTGTAGCAGGGCAGGGTTAGTTAGATCGAACATCGTTACCTTCCTATTCGTGGTACGCGTCATGGCACGACTTCGAGCAGAACAGGCCGTCGTGCCGTGCGACGCGCGAGCGCAGGGCATCGCGTTCTGTGCCGTAGCGGTACAGCGATGTACTCCGGGAGCGTGGTGAGTTCCGCACGCCGCCACACCACGCGCAGGTCTCGCCATGCGCGAGTGGCCGCACCGTGGCGCGTACGAGCGTCTGGCGCGCGAATGAATCACGAGTGATTGCTCGCATCGAGATCCCATTCACGCCGCGGATGCGTGGCGTCGCGCTGGAGTGAGCAGTGGAAAGCGCGGCGAGGCCCGATAGCCGGGGACGGTCACGGCGCGCGCGGATTCGAGCATCAGCTCGAAGCGATCGAGCAGCGTGGCGCGCGCATCCGGCGGCAATTCAGTGAGGCCGGCGATGAGCTGCTCCTCGCGCGAGCGACGTGAGATCGCGTCGGGGTCGAAGAGCTCCTCGATCGCGCGGCTGAAGAACTGCTCTTCGGTGACGCCGTAGATCGCGAGCAGCTTTGCGAGCTGCGACATCTTCATCGAGCCGATGCGCTCGCCGGTCTCGAACGAGCTGATGGTCTTCTCGCCGACGCCCGAGAGGCGTGCGACGTCTTTCTGACTGAGCCCGCGCAGGTCGCGCAGCTCGCGGAGTTTGAGGACGAGGTCCACTGAAGGTCTCCTTTCGCGTCGTGGTTGTGGGTGTGAGATGGGCCGCGTCAGGTCACGCGGCGCTGCGCTTGAGCGCCTCGGCGACGGTCCGCGTCGCGACCGGGAAGTGGAGGTCGCGCTCCATCGTGAGGCCGCGAACGCGGAGGCTCCGCAGCTCGGCGAGCGAGGCGTAGCCCCACTCGTCACAATCGGGGCCGAACGGCGAGAGGCAGTAGCCGAAGAGCCGTGCATCGTCGCCGTCGAACTCGGCTTCCGTGACGTAGAGCGTGTAGCGGCCCGCGGGAAAGAAGTACTTGACGACGACCACGGCGTCCAAGCCGCGGCGTTCCTGCGATCCGAGCGGAAAGCGCGCGAGTGCCGCACGCAGGTGAGGCGGGAGCAAGTCCATGACGTCTCCTTCGAATGTGAATGGGTCTGTGAGGTCGCAGGAGGGCCAGAGAGGCCCTCCTGTGCGATCAGGTGGGAAGAAAGTCAGCTGAAGAGGGCGAGCTGCTGCGGGGGAATCGCAGACGGCGCGAGGTCGCGCGGCGCGCGGACGTAGTCCGCGATCTGCGCCCACGTCACGACGCCCTTGCGGTGGCCGTAGATCACGGTGAGGCCGCGACCTTTGTTGACGCGATCGCGGAACCCGGAGATCTGCTCGCCGAGGCTGCTCATGCCGCCGCGCGAGCACTCGCGCCGGGCGACCGCGATCGCGTCCTCGCGCGAGGCCGCGGCGCGGATGCGCGTCGCGATCCAGCCATCGACGACGAGGTGTGTTGCGGCGTCGATCGCACGGACGATGTCCTCGGGCGTGAGGCCGCGATCCACCTCCGTGCAGCACGTCGGGCAACAGTCGCACGCGCGGCACCAGCCCTCCGGGAGGTAGCCAAGCGGCGGCGTGGGAGAGAACTGCATGCAGCGATCACACGTCGTGCCGAGGATGCCGCACGCGAGGCAGACGAGAAACGGTTTCACGAGCGCGCGGCCGGAGGGATCGCGCGCGTGCGTGGGATGTGCGCAGGTCAACGGAAGACTCCTTTCATGTGCGCGCGCACGCCGCTACAGCATCGATCCGAAAAGTGCGAGCTGCACGGGCTTCACGCGCGGGAGCTCGGCGAGCGCGATGAGCGGCGCGCGCGTGCCCGGTGAATCGGATGCAGAGGGGAACAGAATGATGTTCTGCGGCTCGGCCGCCGCTTCGAGCTCGATGACCGGCGGCGGCACGGGCAAAAGCGAGATGCGCTCCAAGCGGCGCGCGATCTCGAGCTGCACGTCGCCGGTCGCTTTCTGGAGGATCTCCGCCACGTCGAGGAACCGCGCTCTGCCGTCCATCGCGTGGCGAATGGCCTCCGCCTTCTGCGTCACGACCTCCCACATGATCTGGTCGATCGTGTCGCGGGAGAGGAGCACCTGCACGTACACCGGCTTCGTCTGGCCGGGCCGGTGCACGCGATCGCCCGCTTGGTCGGTGGCTTCGGGGCTGTACTCCAAATCGACAATGAGGACGTGGTTCGCGGCGGTGATGGTGTAACCGCGGTTGAGGCAGTTGAGGGATGCCACGATGCAGGCGAGCTCCGGGTTCTTCGAGAACTCTTGAATGAGGCCGAAGCGCTTCTTCGTCGGTACCTCGGCCGTGATGGGGAGCACGCCGATGCCGTGGGATTTCAGGTGCTGCACCATCGCGCCGACCATGACGCGGAGGCCCGAGAACACGATCGTTTTCTCCCCGCGCTCGGCCGCGCGGCGCACGTACGTGAGGACGTACTCGAGCTTGTTCCAGCTCGCGACCTCAAGCGTTGGATCGAGATAGTCGATCGCGACGGGGCACGTCGCGGCGTAGCGGAGCTTCCAGAGGGCGTTCGAGATCACGCCCATGTTCGGCGTGCCGTCGCCTTCGCGGAGGGCCTTCGCGATCGCCTTCTGCGCCCAGTCGGCGTACGCGGCGTAGAACGGGCGGTGCTCGCCGTCGAGGTTCAGCACGACGAGCTGCTGGTGCTTCGTGGGGAGGTCGTAGATGTCGTCCTTGCGGCGCCGGATGGCGAAGCTCGCCATGAGCCGCCAGAAGCGGTTGAGGTTCGAGACTTCGGGGAGGAGCTTGGCTCTGCCCTCGTGGAGCGAGTCCTCGAACTGCCGGTCGACGAACTCGTAGGTGCCGAACTCGTTGAGGAAGCGCTTCGAGCCGCCGCGGTAGGCGTAGGGGAAGAGGGGATTATCGAAGCCGAGCAGCCAAGCGACGTTCCAGAAGATGTCCGTCGCGTAGCCCTTCATCAGCGTGCCAGTGAGGATGAGACGCCCCTTCGGACGCATCGCCCGCACGGCACGTCCCCGGAGCGTGTTCTTGGACTTCGCGATCTGCGCTTCGTCCACGAGCACGGCCCCGAAGAGCTTCTTGATGCGCTTGTAGGCTGGCCACTGGCGCGCCTCGCGCGTGGCGGACCATGCCTGATGGGTGCACGCGCGGCAGTGACTCCCGCTCCACTCGGCAACCTCGCCGCACGCGGGGCAGGCTTCGACGACGGATGCGTACGATCGCTTGCAGACAGAGCATGCGGCGCGCGTGATGTCCTTCTCCTCGTGGTCGACCGATCCGTCCTTCGTGAAGCGCTTGCAGGTCCACGGGTCGAAGCGACCGGCGCCGGCGAGCGAGAGGAACTCGAACGAGGTGATGTAGAACGTGGTGTCGTCCGGGAGAAACCTCCTTCGTTTCTCCTCCTGCAATGCGGCGATGCCGGCGTGCGTCGTGAGACGCTGCACGCGGAAGCCGAATGACGAAAGCTCGCTCATCCAGTTCTCGATGAGGCCCGAGGGACAGACGACGAGCACGCGCTTGAAGCCGCGCGTGCGTGCCCACGATGCGGCGGTCACGGTCTTGCCGCCGCCCTGCTCGTAGCCGAGGTAGCCGAACGGCTTCACGGCCATGCGGGCAACGTCTTCGGATTGAAAGGGAAAGAGAAACGGAGACCTGCGCGCGACGCACGCACGGTGTTGCGTGACGCGCGCCGGTACGGACGCTTCGAGATCGGACACGTTCGGGAGCTCGAACGCCGCGGTGAGGAGTTCCACGTCCGCGGCGTCAATCTCGCGGAACGTCCGCGGGCCGGAATCCGTCAGCACCTCGAACGCGAGGTAGCCTCGATCCACCTTCGTGATGAGCGTGACGTCCTTGTCGTCCTGGGTGACGGTTTCGACCTTCGCGGTCTCGCGGTGCCGGACCCACGACGGGCGCAGGTGGTAACTCCGCCCGGCGGTGAAGCACGGATCACCCTCGACGGTGGTAACTGTGGCCTTCGCGGGGTAGCTTCGGTCGTCGAGGTACGCGAGGCGCTGGTGCGGTTCCGGCGGGTAGAGCGGCGTGCGAAGGAGCCGGAACTTCTCCTGCAGGCGGGCGATCTTCGCGTGATCCGCGTCGCTGATGGCAGGCTCGAAGCCGAGCCAGGCGAGCGTCTCCACGCCGGCGCGCGGGCCGAGCGTGAGGATCGAGGCGGGAGAGAGCGTCGCCGCCACGATGCCGTGCTCGATGCCGCGCACCGGATCGAAGGCGGTCACGACCTCGTCGAGAAACGCGAGCATGCCTGCCGCATCGGGCGCGCACTTGAGGCCCTTCGGCGTCACGCGCACCGTGTGCGACGGCGTGACCTTGAAGAGCCGCGAGAGCACGGGCACCGGCGCAACGTCGGCGACGGGGAGCGCGGTCGAGGAGTCCCAATCGATCGCCCGCCGGAAGGCGTAGCGAAGATCCTCGGCGACGCTCTCCGGGCGGATCTCCATCGTGAAGGGTTTCCATTGCGCTGCGTACACGCGGCGGGCGACCACGAGGTCCACCTCGACGCCGATGCCGTACTCCGCTTCGAAGAGATCGGGCAGGGTGACATGGAGAAGGCCCCGGTAGTTCGCGAAGAGCGTGTCTCGGAGCGCGCGATCCTTCTTGTTTTGAAACGTGGACGTGGGGACGATCGCGACGAGGAGGCCGTTGTGGCAGAGCGCGCGCGTCGCGATCTCAAGGGTCGCGCCCTGCGATTCGATCTTGCCGCCGGATGTCTCGCACGCCCAGAGCTCGCCGGCATCCGGCGGTGTCCACCAGAGACCGTAGGGCGGGTTGGTGAGGACAAGCGAGAACCCTTTGAGGAGATGCCGGTAGTCGAGGATGTCTCCCGTCCGCATGTTCGTGGTGCCGAGCGCGAACCGTGCGTGATCGGCCGCAAGCTCGTCGAGCTCGATGCCGAGGACGGTCGCTCCGACACGCTTCCACGGCGCGAGGAGCCGTCCGGACCCGCACGTCGGATCGAGGACGGCGAGGTCGCCGGGACCGCGGGATGGAACGAGCGGCTGGAGGACTTCGCAGAGCAGCTCCGCGAGCCATGTCGGAGTGAAGTACTGCGCGTGCTTCGACGCACTGAATTGCCGGAACCCGAGCGCGTGGTTTGCATCGCGGCCGGCATACGCCGTGCCCGAAGACACGTCGACTGTTGTCACGAGGTGACCTCCTGTTCTTTTTCAGTTGTGGGTGAAATGCGAGCGCGCTAGAAGAGCGACTGCTGGAGGTGGGATGCGATGAGCGGGGTGCCGAGCGCGTTCACCGGCCCGTCGTCAATGTTCGCTTCCAGTTCGACGGTCGCGACGTAGATGCCCACGAAGTAGTCCTCCGCATCGCCGTAGTGCGCGTCGAGCTTCGCCGCGAGCGTCTCTGCTTTGTCTGCATGGACGGTGGCCCACGCGCCGACCTGGTCGCCTTCGACGTTCAAGGTCACGATGTGGATCTGCATCGCGTGACCTCTCACGTGAAGGGCGTTGCCACGAGGACGTAGTGCTTGCCGTTGATCTCCGTCGTGTCGAACTGTCCGTCGCTGCCGAACAGGCCGATGCAGACGAAGTCACTCTCGAACTCGGGGTTCACCGGCGCTTGCACGCCCGCGACCTCGCGCACCTGAATCGCTTCGAGATGCATCATCGTTCCCGAGATGCTGATCACGCAGTGGAGCTTCGTCCCGTCACCGCGGTCGTCGCGCCACATGTTGGGAGGAATGAGGATGTGGATGATGTCGTATTGCATCAGTGCTCCTTCTTGAGTTCTGCTGGTTGCGGGATGGAGGGAGAGCGTGTACGAGGGAGGGGCAGGCTTTTCAGCGAACCAACCGGCGACGCGATGACCCTCCGCGAGCAGATTGACCAACTGAGACCGCAGCAGCGCGAAGTGCTGGGCTTGATCTGTATGGGCCAGACGGCAGGGCACCATCCGCGAACGCTCGCAGCGCTCGCGCGGCACGGCCTGATCGTCATGCAGGAACGGGTCGATGCGGGATCACGGGGGGCGTTCTCCTACGTTGAGCCAGACGTACCGGTCGATGTCCACCTGGCGTATTGCGAATGGGCAGCGGAGCAGCCGGAGTTGCTCTGACTCCGACGAGCGTCCGGTGAGCCGTGTGATGTACGGCGAGATGCACCGAAGAGCATTTCGCGACGGCCGAGCGGTACGGTGATCGGCAACTCATGCCGCGAAGACTCTGCGAGCGTCATCGGCGTCCCAATACGACGGCACATCGAGCGTGACGAGCTTCGCTGACGACAGCGCGAGGTCATCGGCGATACTCCAAACGTGCGGGTACGGCAGGTCGCCGCCCCCGGCGAACGTGCCGCTCATCGTCGCGAGCTCCGTCTCGCTGACCGCGAGGCCAAAGCGACGGACGAGGTAGCGGAGCGCGAGGTAGAACGACCCTTCCGTCGAACCCCCGAGGAACGCGAGCTTCCGGGTGGCGTCGAGCCGGTAGTCGAACCACGGCTTGCGCCATGCAGTGGCGAGACGGTGGCCGCGATCGCGACCGGGGATGACGAACCAATCGTCGGACGGCAGGTCGTCGCGCGTGAGCGCGGTGCGACCCGCCACTTGGATGAAGAGCGGTCCGTGCTGTCCCGGCGCGAACCAGCGGTAGACGGCGAAGTCTTTCCCGTTGATAACGGTGTAAGGCTGCGAGTTCACGGTGATGATGCGCATTCGTGCGGTGATCTCCTTCTTGAGCGCCGCGTCTCGGCGCCCCCGCGCGAACGACGCAGATTGAGCCAGCACGCCGGCGCGGTCGATCGGGGTGGCAGTGGCCACACAGATGATCGACGGCCGGTCGCGACTGGGTCCGCATCGCCCGCGAGGGGACGCCGAAGTCTCGCGCCGAAGGAAGGCGATAGAATCACCGCGTCACGCGGTCCACACGATGACACCCAAGGAAGTACGTTCGCGCCGGCTGGCGCTCGGCATGAGTGTCGACGAACTTGCACGCGCGCTCGGGCTGCCCGCAACAACGGTGCGCGACATCGAGAACGGGGAACGTCCGATGACGAGCCCCGCGCTCTTTGCGCAGACGTTCACGCGGCTCGAACGGGCAGATGCCGAGGAGGGCGCGTGAGCCGGGGAGTTGCCTTGTGAAGGGGCGTCGATCGCTGCCGACGCGCCTATTGAACCGCGGCACGTGCGCATGGCCGAGATCGAGACGAAGCATCGTGGCGGCGCGCCACAGCGGAAACCGCATCCGCGTGATGTGACGCGACGCGGCGCCGCGTGGCACGCTGCCACGGCCACACGGTCACGGAGCGATGAGGTTCGCGTGCTCGAGGCGGTGAAGCGACGTATGCGCGGGCGCGTGCTTGACGTCGAACCAGATCGCACCTGTGGGTGCGTCCAGTGCCCACGGAGAAAGCGTGAACCGCATCATCGACGCGCCGTAGGTTCGCCGTGTCGCAGCGAGGAGCGCGGACAGCCGCTCAAGCGGTTGCGCGCTCTCCACCACCACCCACACCTCGAACGAGCGAAAGCCTGTGAGTCGCTCCAGAAGATCGGGGGACGCCGCGAGGCCGGCGTAGCGTTCGGATTTCACGCGCGCGAAGGTCGCGAGCGGTTCGTGCCCGCGGTCCACTTCGCCGAAGATGAGCGAGCTCGCGTCGCCCTGCCGCCGCACAAGGACGAAATCCGGTTGCGGCAGCGGAAGGCTGTCGATCGCGTTCGGGAGCGGCCGGTGCCACGCCGACGCCCACGTGACATCGAGCGGCGCGGCGAGCGCGAAGCGCGTCGCGAGCTCGTTCGTCGCGCGCTGGTGCGGGAACCACGCCGGCGCGGTGGACGGCGCGAGTCGAAGCGGGCTTCTGCTGGCGCCCGCGAGCATGTGCCGGACGAGCCTCGCGTGTGGCGTAGAAGCCGCGCGCGCGACGAGCTCGGCGTGCGCCCACGCGATCCCCGCGGCGGTGGGAACGAGGTAGCGTGGGTGGCCGCCTTGCGGGAGCCGGTCCTCCCACACCGTGGCAAGACCCAGCTTCTGGAGCACGGCGGCACGGCGGCCGACGCCGGAGAAGTGTTGTCCCGGCAGCGCCAGTGCGTGGAGCTGGCGAAACGACAGAATGCGCAGCGTCACAGCGCGGAGGAGCATCTCGCGATCAAGCGGCCGGGCGGGACCACCTGGCGCGGCGTGGACCTCGCCTTCGAGCACGTGTTGCAGTGGTTCTTGCAGGGCTTCTTGCACCCGAATATCGGTGCAAGAACCATCGGCCGAATCTGCAAGCGTACGTTCGCAGGTTGCAGGCGAAGAAACGGCTTCCTCATGCGATGCGTGCTCCTGCAACCGCTCGCGCGTAATACTGTCGTCCGGTCGCGCCGCATCAGCTGCAAGAACCGCCTCGACGGCCGCGCGCAAGTCGAGCACATGCGGAGATAGTCCGGGCGGCGAAGGCACGGACTCAACCTGACTCTCACCGGCGAGTACCGGCACGCGGCGGCATGCATCCATGAGGGTTTGGGGAAATGGCGCGTGCGATGGTAGCGCCCACGTGCGGCATCGCCGTGGGCGCTCGGTGGCGTCGTGGCTGGACGCCACGGCCTGACCGCTTCGAGACCGCGGCGACGTGCGGAGCGCGCGTGGCACAGCGCCACGCTTCTTCGAGTTGTAAAGGATGTCGACAAGGGATTGCGCGGAGTGCGGCTTCTGGAAGCCCCACAGACGCGCCGGGTCGCTGCGCTGTCCGTCCTCCTCACGACCTGACACACACGTGCCTCGTAGAATCAGGACGAACAGACACTCATGCCCGCTTGCCCGTGCCTCCGGTGTCGCGTGGCGTCCTGCCACACTGCCTGCCTACGCGCGTGGCATGAGGACGCAAACGAGGCGTGGCAGCGTGCCACGAACGCGCGCACCGCGCTCTCTATCAACCGGCCGCGCCGCGACAATGGCCGTACCACCTAGCCGCTGACTGTGCAGCCAAAGCCTCGCATCATCGCGCTCCTCCTCGATCGTGCCCACGAGTGGGGCTGGTCGACCGAGCGGCTCGCGCGAGAACTCGGGATCGACCGGACCACGCTCGTCCAGTACGCGTCCGGCCGCCGCAGGCTCACGATGCGGACCTTCGCCGCGATTCTCCGGACGTTCGGCGACGACCGCATGGTGCGCCATCTCGCGCTCCACTACGCAACCGTGGAGTTCGAGCGCGAGCAGCGCGTGGAGCCCGCCGCGCCGCTTGGCGGCAATGTCGCGGCGACGGAGGCCATCGTGCGGTACGTCGACCGGTTCGCCGAGGAGACCATCCACGGCGGGCGCGGACTCTTCCTCGTGGGACCCGCCGCGATCCTCTCCGAATCCATCCGCTTCATCGAGCAGGCGTTTGGCCGTGCGGCCGTGCGGATCTGCCGCCTGCGCGCGGATCGCACACCGGCACCCTCCGACATGCAGGCAGCGCTTGCTGCGGCGCTCCTCATCGTCGAGCGCGTGGACTTCGCGTGCGATGGCGTCGTGGATCTCCTCGCGCAACGCGCACATCTCGTGCGGCCGATCGTCGCAACGAGCATGCAATCTCCTGAAGCGCTCCCAGCTCCACCGCTCCGGCGCATCTTCGCGTCGATGGCGTACCTCGTTGACCTCGGCCCTGCATCCATCACTTCGCATGCTGGAGTTCTTCCTGCCGCAGCCTAGCGGCGCCCCGCATCCCCGGCCCGACCATCCGCTCCAGGATTCGACGCGCCTCCGGTTCCTGACACCTCGACCGGAACCACCGGAAGGCATCTCGACCGTGCGCGCCGACCTCTCCGGATTCTTCGTGGTCGTGGACGCCGTCGGCCGGGACGAAGCGCTGCTCCTGCTGCTTGCGAAGGCGCTCCGGCAACGGACGGGACTCCTCGCGCTCCGCGTGAACGACCTCGCGTGGATGCTCCGCGTGTCGAACCGCCGGGTCATCCGCTGGCTCGACCGGCTCACGCGCTCGGGCCATCTCATCTATTCCGTCGAAGACCTCTGGGGGATCGATACCGTCCTCGTGGAGATCGTCGCAGGCGTGCAGGCCCGCCATGCCGAGCGCACCGTGCAGCAGGATCTCCCGACGCACTGGTTCGTGCAGGTGCTGCCGCTCGTCGGACGAACGACGTTCACGGTGTACCTCTACCTGCTCTGGTGCGAGCCGCACCGGCCGGACTCGCACGTCGATCACCTGGTCGGCATGGTGAAACTGCGGGGGCGTGCGCATGCGCGCTGGCACCTTCGGAAGCTCGCGCGTCGCGCCCTCCTCGCCCGGCATCCGGCACACGGCGGACTCGTCGTCTCCGACCCCGCTCCGCCCTCGCGATTCGAGCGTCTGCTCCTTCGCTATCTCGCGATCCCGTTCCTGCGCCGGGCGCTCGTGCACCTCGCGGTGCTTGCGACGGCCGTCCTCGTACTCGTGCTCTTCCTCGTGCTCCTCACCCGCACCACCATCTGATGAACACCCGCATGCCTTCGTTCGGCCTCGCCCTCCTCGCGGGCTCCGCGCTCCTCCGCCGATGCCGCGCGGCCTTCCGTCGCTCCATGATCTCCCGACCGCCTCGCCCGGATCGCGATGCGCTGTCGCTCACCTTCGACACGTCCACGGCGAGGGCGCGCCAAGGCTGGGCGGCGTTCTGGGCGCGCGATCCGTTCGTGCAGGCGCAGCGGAACCGCACCGGGATGGCGTTTGGCACGTACGCCGTGCCCGGTGGCGATCCGATCACCACGCATCTCGCACCGAGCGATCTCCTCCAACACACCCTCGTCCTCGGCGCGACAGGGAGCGGCAAGTCGTCGCTGCTGGAGCATCTCGCGCAGTACCACGTCCGCGAGCAGCGCGGCTTCACGCTCATTGACCTCCACGGCGATCTCTTCGCGCGCGTGGCGGCGCGCGCGGTCGCAACGCCGCCACCGCGGCTCGTCCTCATCGATTTCACCCGGCCGGAGACCCTGCCCGGCTGGAACCTCCTCACGCGGCTCGCGGGCGTCGACATCGGACGCCACGTGGATCTCCTCGTCGGCGTCCTGAAGCGCCTCTACGCGGGCGAGGACGTCGCGTCGTGGAGCTGGGGCGTGAAGGTCGAAGAGATCACCCGGTACGCGCTGCGGGCGTGCATCGAAAGCGCCGAGCCGATCACACTCGTCGAGCTCCGGTCGTTCTTCCTCCTGCCCGCCGTGCGCCAGCAGGTCCTCGCGACGGCGAGCGCGGGAGTGCGCGGCTACTTCACCTCGCGCTTCGGCGCGCGCGAGGAGATGTACGTCTCCGCCGTCCTGAACAAGCTGGAGCCCTTCCTCGGGTCGACTGCGGTGCAGCGGTTCCTCGGCCAGCCGCAATCAACCATCGATCTTTTGGGCGTCATTGACCGCGGCGACACCGTGCTCGTGAACCTCGCGAAAGGCTATCTCGGGCCGACCGCCGACGTGGTGGGGCGCTTGATCGTGAATGCGCTCCAGACCGCCGCGCTCCGGCGCGAGCGCGTCCCGCCGGACAAACGGCGGCCGTACTCGATCCTGCTCGATGAGGCGCATGTGCTTGCGGCAGCAGAGAGCGGGCTCGAAGACTTCCTCGTCGCGGCGCGCAAGTATCGGGTCTTCGTCACGCTCGCCGCGCAAGGGCTGTCGCTCTTCCCGCCGAGCTTCCGCCCGCACCTCCTCGGGAACACCGGCCGGCAGTTCTTTTTCCGGCTCCCGCACTCCGAGGCGCGCGCGCTGGCCCGCGACATCTTCGAGCCGCTCGGGAGCGTCTGGCGCGAGCAGACGCGCCCGAACGAACGCATCGAGGAGCCGCTGCTCACTGCGCCCGAGGAGATCGCGTGGCGCACGGCGGACCTTGCGAACCTGCCGGTGGGCGCGTGCTACTGGTTACTCAAGGGGCGGCCCTACAAGGCACGCCGCATCCAAGTCCTGAAGCCCGTGCCCGTGCCGTTCTCGCCGCGCGAGCTGCGGACCCGCATCGATGCTGCGATGCTAGCCTGGAAGGACGGGGAACGCGCGCGCGTGCCCGCGACGCTCACGGAGGCCGCGTCACCGCTCCACGATGCGATCGCCGCGCGGAGCGCGCGGCGGATGCGCGCCGCAGGCATTGCGGCCGACGACGACATGAATTCCTAACGTGACCTGCATGCTCGATCCGCACGCCCCGTCCGGCTTACAGCCAGCGCACGTCCCGTCGCCACCGTGGCTCCCGTTCGGTCCAACGGCACCCGCCGCGGCGCGAGCGCGCGCGACGCGGCCGTTCCAGTTCGCGTCGATCGAGCGGCTCGACGAGGAGGTTGCGCGCGCCGTTCGGTACGGGCATGGCGTGGACGGCGTAAGCGACGCGACGGTGCGCTGGTGGCGTACGTCGTACGCGCAGTTCCGGCGGTTCCTCGACGATACCGGGAGCACGACCACGCTCCTCCGGGGCGAGCCGGACGCGCGCGCAGGCACGCGTGCTGGAGGAGTGGATCGCGTGGCTCCGTGGCCGCGGCGTGCTCCACGGCACGGTGCGGTCCTATTGGTCCGCGATGCTGTCGCTCGTCGATCGCTTTACGACGCTCGATGGGATCTGGAACCCGTTCCGGCTCTTCCGGCGGCCGGCAGCGAGCGCGCCAGTGCCGCGCGCGCTCCAGCGCGCCGACGCGGAGCGGTTACTCGCGCACCTCGCGCATGCTCGCGGCCCTGCGTTCCTCACGGCGCGGAACCTCGCGGTCGTCGCCTCCATGACGCTCGCGGGCCTCCGCCGCGGTGAGGTGATGCGCCTCGACCTGAAGCACGTGCAGACCGCCGCACAGACGTTCCGCATCGTCCGCAGTAAGGGGCGCCACGGTGGCAAGACGCGGACCGCGTACATGCCGCGGCAGCTTGCGGCGATTCTTCGCACGTACGAGGAGGCGCGCGAGGCAGCGGGGTACGCCGCCGCGGACCCCTACTTCCTGACGCTCCGCGGCGCACGGCGCATCGGCGACGGCGCGATCCGTCGCCTGTTCTCGACAATCCGCGCGAAGACTGGCTTACCGGTGTCACCGCACGTCCTCCGGCACACCTACGTGACGCTCATGCGGCAGACGGGTGCGGACGATCGCGTCACGATGGACCTCGCTGGGCATGCGAGCCTCGCGATGACGCAGCGCTACTCCGCCGTGTTCTCAGGCGAGCATCTCGCGGCCGCGGATCGCCTTGAGCTTGAGTTCTGATCGCTCGCCAACACGGCTCACGTCAAGGCGCTGGTAAGGGTAGGGAACTGTGGTTCTTGGTCACTCCCTAACAAGAAGAAGGGTCCAGCCACCGAGAGGAAGCAGATCGTTTTCTCGCCGGGCGGCGAGAACTTCCCTCTGAGCACGAACGGTAATGGAGGTGCTGAGACGTGAGTACTGGTAAGCGTGATCGAGGATCGGGACGACGTCCCGGACCGCCGCCGATGAGTGCCAGCAAGCTGGCGACTTTCTTCGCCTTCTACAAGAAAAACCGCTCGCGGAGGCTCTTCGGTTTCTTCAACGATCTTGCAACCCGTGCTATGAACGTTCGGCTGATACGCGCGCTCGTACGCCGTCCTAGCACGCTGCGCTGTCTCATCGTCGGCTGCGCTCACTGGGCGAACCCGCGAGACTTGAAGAAGTTTCTCACGCAGTACAACCCAAGACTCCGCGTCGCCGTCGTCGCGCTCGATGTGCTGCCACAGGCATTGGAAGAAGCCGTTCAGCACGGTGTCGACTTTCTGCCAATCGTGACGCCCGCGCAGGCGACGCCGTTCCTCGATCACTACTTCGATCTGCTCGTTGCGGACGGGCTGCTGAACTGCTGCGACTTTGATCAGCATGAGGCGATCGTGCGCGAGATGCATCGCATCTCGCGACCAGGGGCGCTCGTCCTCTTGGGGCTCGCGCACGCGGCGGCGCGTCAGGTGGTCACCTCGCCGGAGCGTGCGATGCCCGCGCACTGCCGCCCGCTCCGCGAATTCAAGCATTTGTTCACCGACGCTGGTTTCTCGTTCCCACGCGCTTCGTCCGTCGAAACAGACTTCGGGCGCGACAGTGACGTGAAGATCGAAAACTGCATTGCACGGAGGCGCGCTGGACGCGGTGTGGCGAAGTGAATCTGCTGACCGAGTCCGCACTTACGGCTGATGGCCTCAGTCGTTTACTCAGTGGCCGCGCACTCGCGTTGCGCATCGCGTCGTACGCAAACGCGGAACTCTGCCAACGACTTGCGTCATGGCTAGCCAACCATGACGGCCGACGGCCGTACGACCATGAGATCCACGAGCACGGTACGATCCGGTACGCCTACTACGGCGTTGACCGAGTCGGAACGCCGTTCAACAGCGTGTTGACCGCGGCGTCAGATTCGACGGCGCGGCAGCAATATTACGCCGATGCGTTGCCACAGATCCGGCAGGTCAGAGCTGCTGCCGCGCCATACCTCTCGCCGATCGACAAGCTACGGCTGGAGCTGGACGAGGTCTGGCCAGCAGGAGCGTTGCTCGCGCGATTTGAGGAGAAGCCGATGTTCGTCGGCATCGCGCGGATCATGAACGCTGCCACGTCCGTGAGCTCCGAACTCTACCCGCATGTCGACGGCCTGCCCGCGACAATCTTTCCGCTCGTGGAGCAGCTCGCGGCGAATATCTACCTTGAAGTGCCGCCGACCGGCGCCGAACTCGAGATATGGGCGCAGTTCGGCTGGATCGACGGACGATCCCATGTGCCGGTCGGCCGGCCGGACGTTCCTCCCACACTCGTCGTGCGTCCCGCAGTCGGCGATCTTGTCATCTTCAACGCGCGTCGACTCCACGCCATCCACCGCTTCGACACGGGGGTGCGGACAACACTGCAAGGCTTCATCGGATATGCCGGCGATGGACCGCTTCTTCTGTGGGACTAAGGGACGACCGCGTCTTCGTCCAAGCGTCAACATCCCGAGCACGAGGGCCTCTGACGACTGCTCTGCCAGAAGCCCTCGACTCGAGCTTCACATCCGCAGTCGGCCAACCGCCGCACGCTTATCTGTGTCGAAGACGCGGATGTAGTTCATCGTGGTCTCAATCATCGTGTGGCCGGCGAGCTCGCTCGCAACCGGGAGCGGGACCCCCGACCGGACGAGCCACGAGACGTAGCTGTGCCGGAGGGTATGCATCGTGAACTTCACGCCGGAGGCTGCACGGACGTACGTCACGAGCCGCTTGAGCGTGTCCCGCTTGATGCCACGCCGGTACTTGAGGGATGCGAAGTAGTCGGGGCAGACGAGGTGCGCGGCTGCCCGCGCGGAGTTGTACGCGGTGAGAAGCCTGCGGAGCTCGTCCGGCATGTACGCAACGCGCTCCTTGCCCCCGCCGCTGCCCTTGCCGTGGCGGACCCGGATCGTGCCGGCGTTCACGTCCACGTCGCGCACTTCGAGTGCGAGCAGCTCGCTCTTCCGGAGTCCTGCGAGAAGCGCGGTGCCGAGGATCGCGAGCGCGCGGGCGCGGTGGAAGGGCGTCTCCCACGGGTAGTTCTCGCCCGCGGCGAGAATGCGGCGGCACTCGTCGGGTGTGTGCGCCTTGGGGACGCGCTGCGGTCTTGCGGGTGGCCGCTTGCCTACGAACGGGTTCTGGACGCCGTCGCGCGCGGCAACGTCCTTCCAGAACCGCTTCACGGCGCGCCAGTAGCCGTGCATCGAGACGGCCGAAAGCTTCCGGTCGTGGAGGTTCCATCGGACCCACCCATCGATGTCGTAGATTCGCCGGTGGAAGTCGTCGGGTGGCAGGCCGAGCCCGAGCCGGAGGAACGCCACGTAGTTGCGCATGGCGTCGCGGTACCACCGCACCGTCATGCGGCTCTGGTTCAGCACGTGGAGTGCGTAGTCGGCGAAGCACTCGAACCGAGCGACCACTTGGCGCAGCAGTTCCTCGTTCTCCGGCCGCGCATCGCCCGAGGACGGTAGTGCCGTCGTGCCGAACAGAGGCGGCGGCGGGCTAGAAGACGCAGGTGGGACTGGAATCCCGAACTGCGCAGGTGGGAGTGGAGAAGAAGAGGGGAACATGGGAGGAAGGGGTTAGGGACCGCCCCCTCCTTGACGAGTTCTCTGCATCCATGCGCCGTTTCCACTGCGCGACTCCGCTGCGGGTGCGCCCACAGCGGGCTGCGACAGGAGCGCGGGTGTCTCCGTGTAGCAGGCACGCTCTCGATTTCAGCCACGTGCGACGCACCGGACGCGAGAAACCCCTTGCTCGTGCGCAGAACGGCGTGTTGACGACACGCGTGAATCGTGTTCCTAAGCGTGGAGTCCCCCCAGGCAGGCGCGCTAGGCGGGGGTTCTGCGCTATTGGCGTCTGCAAGCCCCAAACGCTGGATTCGCGGTCGCGGAGAGCGCGCCTGTGCGTGTGCAGCTGGCGCGCTGGATGCGGCGAAGTCAAGGAGAGCTGGGCACGCACTTCGTAGCACGGATCGGTGCAGTTCGTAAATCGCAGAACGGAGCGTCGATACAGCGCCGTCAACACGAAGTGCTCGCTACGCGAAGGCCGCCGATCTCTGATCAGCAGGCTCCGCGTGTCATCGGGGCGACAGGATTCGAACCTGCGACCTCTTGGACCCCATCCAAGCGCGCTACCAGACTGCGCCACGCCCCGCAACGGAGGAGCGTCCGCGTCGCGCCTCCCATCCTCATAGTACGGGTCCGCGGCGCGATGGCAACCGTCCGCGCGTGAGAGCGCCCTGCGACAGGGCCCCGTCCGCGCCCTTGGTAATGCGATTCGAAATCAGCGATCTCGGCCGATTCGTCAGTTCCTGCGAGATCTTGAATGTTTGGACCGGGTGACGGCGGAATCAAGGAGCGATTTGCCGCAACCACGCCTCCACGCGCGCGCGTACTTGCAGGTCTTTCGAGTATTCCTGATACAGATCTTTGATCAAATCGAAGGGCACTGCTGGCAGCGACGCATGGCGCAGAATCAGGCACTCTTTACCTTGATAGTGCATCATCCCGAGTTCGTACGCGACATTCGGGCTATACGCTTGCCCGGTCTCGGCCTCATCGAACAGTGCGATACCAAACTTGCAGCAATACAGCACCGCGATCGGGTTGTACACGTTCCGCGTGATGTTCCACGCATCTTGATCCGCCCGGACGCCGCACAGCCCCGCACGCGCCAGCGATTCGATGATGAACTCTCCCAATTCGACGTTCGTCGACCGGAACTTCATCATGAGAAACACATTCCTGTCGTACGGAAAGCGGAGAAGTTGCCGTTCGATGTCGTGCTTGTAGCCCACGAGCGGCTTTATCAGTTCGAAGCGGCCGTGCTCGAGAAGATCGAGCGTACGCTCTTTTTCCGGCACGAGCCTCTTGATCTCTTCTTCGACGATTCGCCGAACTTCAATCTCTCGCACGAACTCCATCGAGCCGTGCTCTCGCGCGGGTTGCCGGACGATCGAGGCGATGAGATCTATAAGCGCCTCCCGGTTCAGATCGGATTTGTCCAACAGAGCGTCGACGCCGAGATCGTTCAGTTCGCGCGTGTAGCGCGCCGAAAATGCAGATACGGCGATCAAGGGAGTCGTGGGTGATGTCGATTTGGCGAACTTGATGAACTCCAAGCCGCCCGCCTCGTTCGGCGAAAGCACGAGATCGGTGACGACGGCGTCGTACGAGTCGCCGCGCGCGAGCAGTGCAATCGCTTCGTCTGCGGAGGTCGCCGTCGTAACGTCAACGCGATCCTCGATAGCCTGGCGGATGGCATCGAGGTATACGGCGTCGTCGTCGAGCCACAGAACCCGCGGCTTGGTGGCAATGCTCTTCGGGGTCGGCACCATCATCCTCCTACGCAGTCTCGCACGGGTCCGCGCTACGCATACGATCCGCACCGTACGCGCGGCAGAACGACGGTCGCGATCGTCCCGGTAGCGCCGGGCGCCTCGTTGGGTTCTAACGTGATGGAGCCGCCGTAGCGCTGAACGATCGAACGCACGACCGCCAGACCGTATCCGCGACCGGGACCGCCCCTCGCGCTCACGCCGTCCCGAAAGACAACGGGCAGTAGATCGCGCCGGATGCCCTCGCCGTCGTCGGTGACCGAGATGACGACCCGGCCCTTTTCTTGGCTGCCATCGCCCTGAGTGCGAATCGCGACGCTTCCGATCCCATTCGGAAATGCCTCGTACGCGTTTCGCAATAGATTCACGAATACCTGCGTGAGTTCGAACGCATCGGCCCGGACGCAGCAGTTGTGCGCGTACGCGACAGTCAAGTGAACGCGCTCTGCCCGCGTCTCCTTGACCGCCATCATTGCGAGTTGCACGACCGTATTGACGTTGATGACGGCTTCGCGTCGCGGCTGCGCCGCGCCATCGGCCGGCATCAGAAGGCGATGCAGGTCGATGATGTCGTCCGGCGTCGGCAGCAGCTGCTGCGTCGCCGCGAGGGTCGCCTTCACGCGAAGCACGGCGTTATCGAGCGCGTACAAATCATCCTGCAGCCGTTCGGTCTTGTCCGAGTCAAGCATCCGCGTGATGCGCTCGACCTGGAGGCCGATCTGAGCGATCGGAGTCCCTAACTCGTGCGTTAGCCGCCCGATGGTTGCTGCGGCGCCATAGAGACGAGCCCCCGCTGCGGCGCGCGCGATGAACGCCGCTTGCAGCCCGAACGCCATCAGAAGCTTGCTCGCGATCGCGAGCACGTATATCGACTGTGGAACCAAGGTGGTGTTCGCGCCACCCAACAGGGACAACGGCTGCAACGTCGCGTAGCAGAGCGCCCCTGCTACTGGAATCCACGGCAGGCGGCGGGTGGTCGGTAGCGCTTCGACGAGCACGCGGCGGTAATAGACGGCCAGCACTACGAAGCCGAGCGAGACGATCAGTCCGTCGAGCAGCGCATCATACCGCGGCGGTAGTTGCACGGCCAGCCAACTCACCGCTACGGCGCCGAGTATGAAGATTGCGGTCGGCCAGGCCCACCGCGGCCGTCCGTCACGCTCGCGAAGGAGCGCCATGCAGAAGAAGTAAGAAGCAACGACGCCGCTAAGACTGATGAGAGCGATCCACCATTGGCGCTCGAACATGCGAACGCCGGCAACGGTTCCGTAGGACGTGAGGCCGACGCACAGATACACGAAATGTGCGAACCATCCGAGCGCCGAATAGGAGAACGAGCGGCGGCTGAGCGCGCGTATCGCCTGAAAGTTGGCGACGACCAAAAAGATAACGACGAGCACGTGGGCCGCGACGAGGTAGTCGGTCAGCCGCCCAAGCACACGTCAGATCTCCGTCTCCGCGAACGTGGGAAAGTATCGGTAGACATCCGAGTACTTGCGGATGTCGTCCGATGGGACACCGGGCGCGTCGAGGTCGGCCACCGCGCTACACGGAAGCTGCCGATCCAAATGACGGATCTCGCGGTACGTGAGATTCGGCGCCTCGATGAGGTAGGGCTCGCCGTTGGTCCGGATAAAGTCCAGCTTTTCGAAGTTGCAAGAGTTCACGAGAACTTCCTGCCCTTCATCGAACAACAAGCCTCCGACGGTGAGCATCTTTGCATTGTCCGCGTAGCGGAAATGAAAGAGGGGCTTGAATCGCAACTTGCTTCCCGATTCAAGCGCGCCGTTTCGCTCGACGAGCGTCGTTTCGATCTCATTCGAGAGAATGCGCCGGTACACGGCGGCCGTACCCCATTTCGCGAGCTGCTTGCCGAGCACGTCGTCAGGCACTTTTGGATCGCCGACTCGTTCCTTCAACTTGTCGAGGCGATACTTCGCAATCTCCGCATCGGCGCCGCCGGCTTTGCGGTCCGGCTCCGCGTTTACGCTGACGATGAAGACGCTGCCGGCGCGGGCGGTCGCAACGAAGAACCGCGCGTCGGCGAGCACGCTAGCGTCTAAAGGACCATCGTAATCCAGCCATCCGATCGTCCGGACGTTCCACGGGAGCGTCGGAAGAACTTCGTTGGACGACCCGAATTCGATCGCGATGCAGCGATACGGACGATTGAACGCGAAGCGGTCTTGATTCTCGACATCCTGCTCGATGCTGATCATGTTCGAGATACCGAGCGCCTTGTGTACGAGCACGAAGTCGCTGAAGTACGTCGATCCGAAACCGATGTATCGGTACGCGGAGACCGCACCGAACGGCGCGAGCTTCCGCAGCGCTTCGACCATCATCTTCCGTTCGATGCTTTTCGCCGGCCGGAGCGCGTAGTTGATCCGTTCGTAACTACCCATCGCCATCACACTCTGCTTGGAAGTAGTAATCGAACGTCTTTTCGCCGACTTCCTTATTGCTCCGCGCGCCGATCGCCGCCTTCACGGCCTTGATCTTGTTGGTCGGTCGCGAGTATTTGATAACCGTCGCGTCGCCGCTCGATTTCGGCGCGGGCGTCGGCTTCGGCCATAGGAACTTGTCGTTGTCTGGCAGCTCCGAAAGGCGAACGTCCTTGCCAGACCGCACGACCGTCTGGAGAGGGCCGTCGTCGTCGGGATACTTCGCCTTCTCGCCGTCCAACTTGTTGAGGAAGTCGATGACGGGACGCATGAGTCGCGTCATGTCGAGCCGGACCGCGCGGAACCGTGGGGAGTCCGTATCGATGCCGGTCTTCATCGTATTCCAGGGCAAAAGGAGCGGGTCGGCGGCGTCGAAGAAAATGAAGCCGCGGAACCGAGAGAATTGACCGTGGTACCGCGGAATCCCTTTTTCTGCGGTGTCGCCCCAGCCCGTCACTGCGGATTGATCGGCACCGACGATCAGGCGACCGTTACAGAACACGTACCAGCCGCCGGCGACGGGATCGGATTTTCCGACGCCGACGTAAATCCGAACGTTGACGTCGCCTTTGTCCTTTACATGAATCGTCCGCGAATACGCCACGGGCTTCAGTTCGTCCGCTTGCAACAACGTGAGGGGGCGCGTGCGGAGTGGGATGCCACTCAGCGTAATCGTCAGGCCGCTATCCAGACTCTCTTGATGAGCTTCTTCGAGTTCCTTCACGAGTTCTGTCTTGAAGTTCTCGAGCGAAAACTGCTCGGCCACTGAGTCGTGAAGATCAGGCACCACGATCGTGGTTCCGCGCTTCGCGGTGTTCTGCGGTTCGTTGTCGCGATGATCGGTAAGAACGAACTGCCATTCCGGCCGCTGTCGCCACGCATCCACGTCCACATCCAGCTTGAACCACGATCGCTCGGCCGTCGAGTCGATCGAGAACTTCGTCCCGAGCTTGAAGAGCGCACGCTTCATTCCGACGCCGAACTGACCGACGGAGTGCGGCGTTCGAGGCATTCCCTTCGGCCTGCCGAAGCGAAACGCGTAGTTCCGAGCGACGTCGATCGGGATGCCGCCACAGTTATCCGAGATCTTGAAATGCTTCTTGTCGGCGTCGATTCGGATCTCGAGGCCATCGTACCGATTCTTGGCCGTCGATCCCGCTCGCAAGGCTCGCGCGCCGTCCACGGAATTGTCCACGAGGTCCTTGATCGCGGGGATCAATGTGATGTCCTTGACGAGCATTTCGATGAAGAGATCCTTCGTGGGCTCCGCATCGACGAGGTCCGATGCGTTCGGAGCGGTGGCCGCCGTCGCTTTCTTGGTAGTTGCCATCAGCGTTTGCGTCGATTAAGTGCCGCCATTATGCACTTCGCAACCTCCCTCGCCATTAGCGGCGGGACGGAGTTTCCGATCTGCCGAAAGCCGTGCCACTTCGTTGCATCGAACTGGAACCAATCCGGGAAGGAGTGGAGGCGCGCCGCCTCGCGGACGGTGATGCACCGCGGGTATTCGGGATGAATCGGCCGCGACGCCATGAACGAGCCGTTCTCGGGTCCCGTGCCCGCGCGAATCGTGTACGAAATGCCGGCGGCGTCGAGGCGGTGAAACTTGCTGACGTGCTCCCGATGCCCGGGCTTCGTTTTCGCGAAACGGCGAATCGTCACCACGCTGTGGACGCTCCGAGCGCAGCCTTGCAGACCGGTGGCCGACGCCGCGCGCGCGTACGATAGGTCGTCGAGGTCATCGGTTTCTCCGCGCAGGACGCTTGCGTAGGTCGACGGCGCGCCGAGCGGACCTTCGTAGCAATCGCCGCGATCGTCGGCGGCGTGCAGATCCAACAGCGAGAGGTCACCGATCGCGTCCCATACGGTCGGCGACACGCCCTCCTGCGCGACCGGATATGCCGGTGCGGGGAAGGATGCCCGATGGCCGAGAATGAATACGCGCCGTCGCTGTTGCGGAACGCCAAAATGACTCGCGTCGAGGATTTGGACCGGATCGATGCAGCGATAGCCTGCTTTCTTCGCCCGCGCAAGAAACTTCTGCAAGCTCTTCCGAGCGGCACCGATCGTTAGGCCGGCCACGTTCTCGACGACGAAGTACCGCGGACGCACCTCGTCCACGAGACGCGCGAACTCCAACAGCAGTTCGTTTCGCGGGTCGTCGGCGCGACGCTTCCCGATGACGGAGAATCCCTGACACGGAGGGCCGCCGAAGAGCACGTCGACGGAGCGCACGGCAGCCTTCGCAAGGATCGCGTCTCCAGTCAGTTTGTGAACGTCCGCTTCGATCGATTCCGCCTCCGGAAAATTGCGAGCGTACGTCGCGACGTTGACCGGATTGATGTCGTACGCGACAGGCACGTCGAAGCCTGCCTGCTCGAACCCCAACGACATGCCGCCCGCTCCGCTGAAGATGTCGATCGCGATCGGTCGAGCGGCTCCGTTCATGCGCTTTTCGTTGCTGCCGGGCAGTAGCTCCGGAGGCGACATTCTCCACAGCGTGGGTCGCGTGGACGACAGATCGAGCGGCCGACTAGGATCGCACCGACGTGGAACGCGAATCGGCTCGCCGGCGGAATGATCGCCTCGAGCTCCTCATGGCATTGGTCAGCGCGTTTGCGGCTCGTCCATCCCAAGCGCCGCGCCAGGCGATGTACGTGAGCGTCCACCGGAAGAACGTGCGCGTTGAGCGTGTACATCATCACGCATCGCGCGACCTTGCCCGAAACACCGGGAAGCGTGGTCAGGTACTCGAGCTGGCGTCTTTCGGGCCAGCCTCGGAGCGCATCCAGCGACAGCTCTCCGAGATCTCGCTTGATCTTCCGCAACGCCCCTCGCAGCTGCCGCGCCTTGACGCCTGCGAGACCGGCTGGTCGCAATACGCGGCGAACTGCACTGATGGGTGCTTCGAGCAGATCTTCCCATCGATTGAACTGCCGCGTCAGATTCGCATAGGTGCGCGATGCCATCCCCGGCGCAGTTTTGTTGCTGATGACGATGTAGATAAGGTCCGAAAGAGGGTCGGATGGATTGCCCAAACGATTGTCGTCGGATGCGGCGCTGAGTTCTCGGCAAACCGCCAGCACGGTTCGACGGTCAAGTACTAATCTCCGTCGTCGCGCGGAGGGCATGTGGAAGGCGGTCATTCTCTCACATTCTGCTGGCTATCGCTTGCCTACGCAAGAAGGAAAACAGCCCGCGCCTGTGGGGATCGACGCTCGGCCTGCGACAGTCTAAGACGATCTGAATGCAGCACTTCGGCCGTACCGGCGCCGTCCGGTTTCGCAGCCCTGCAGGCGACGGCTCCAGGTTCGCCCCGTTCGCGACGCGATCATGCTCACGCAGAGAAGGTCGCGGCCGAGGAAGGCGTGACCGTCGAGCCCCCCCAAAAGATGAAGGCCTTCAGCAAGGAAATCGCATCCGAGAGGTTCTCGGTGACTCTCGATTAAAAGCTGTATCCAAAACCGGCAAACAATGCACGCGCTACCCCTCGCTCGAAAGGACGTTCCACCGCTGGTGTCGTTCCTACCTCGACATCCTTCGCAAGTCTGTCGACCAGCATACCCGCGTATCCGACATTCATCGTCAAACCACGAAAGAGCTGGTACGCAACACCGACAGCAAGCCCTGGTTCGGGAGTGGCGACATATCCGACCATAAAGCGCACCCTTTCCGCCTGCGACGGTCTGGCCGTGCCGCTGAGGTATGGCATAGGGTGGATATAGAGTGCGGCGACACTGATCGCTCCGCTCAACGGATCGGCAACCACCTTTCCCTCGTCGGATAGCTTGACCCGATCGTCGCCCGATGGATTGAAGATGCCGCCAGCGACGAGTCCCAAACTGAACCGATTGAGTGGAGAGTTCGTATAGACGGTGTTGTTCTCCATGCGTTTCGACTCACCGCCGTCGGCGATGGCAAGAAAGCGGTCAATCGTCGCGCGAATGGTGTCCGCGCGCAGCGCGACCGCTTCGACAGGCGGCTTCTGCGGTTCGTCCTGGCAAGTTGTATTTCCCTGGACCTCATTGATCGCCTTACGCACGGCCGCTTTCAGGTCATCTCGTTTAATGAGCGGATCGTCGGATTCCGCCGTGTTGTCGCGGACTGCCTTGTTTGAGGCTTCAGCGATTGCAAGCGCGCAAGGCGAGATCACGCGGTGCCTAAGCTCGACATCGGCAAGTGCATCAATGGAGGCTGTGCGAATCTTCTTTTGTGGAGTGTCGCCGAAGTCGACCGTGCTCTTTGCCGTCACCGTGGCACGCGTGGCTGGAATCGAAACGCTGGAAATGGTGAAGTAGACCACTTCCTTGTCTGCTGGATCCACTTCGGGCCGGGCACCAGGCGCTGCGCGTTCGAGCTGCTTCGCAACGACATCCTGTGAGCTGATTGCAGACGCAATCTCGCCAAAGTTGACCAGCTTGGCAGCGGCGATCATCTGCGCGTTCAGTGGGTTTTCGGTTTCCGTGTACGTATAGGTGATACCGATGGAGGCCTTTCCGGTATAGAGGAAGACGTCGTAGATTTGCTGTACTCCAGGCAGAGACGCATTCCCCAGCTCGATTTCAGTTGCGCCGGCATCCCTGTAATACGCGGCGAACGACTTCGGATAGGTAAGCACCCGTACCAGTTGCGGATCCTTCGCAGTCGGGTCTTTGGCTACGAAGATGAACGAATAGAAATTCCTGTCGAAGTCGAACTTGTGGACGATCTCGTCGATAAATTTCTCGTTCGCGTCGAGGTATACCGGGTCCTTCAGCAGATCGACGAGACCCTCTCGAAGACCCTTGGAATCGCCAGTAAAATATGTCGCCGTGAGCGCCGCAAACGCATCCTTCTTCGGTGCCACAGTTCCGCGCCCAACACGAGTCACAAGAGCAAGCTTCTGTGCAGCGACAGTTGTCACGTTCAGCAGGAGAATGAGGCTGATTATGATTCCACGACTCTTCATGATGTGAATTCCTCTCTGCCTGTTTACTGATCGCAAACATCCGGAGCGCAACGACACGCGGCGTCTTCTGGAAGGTCAGGGGAATAGATGAGCGCGCCGTTTGAAAAGACGATGTCGTCGCTCGCATGTAGTGACGAGGAGGATAGGTATTGCCGCGCTGTATTTGCGCTGAACGCGCCATCGGCGCCGGCGGACGCAATGACAAACGTCTGTGCGCCGTTGAGGAGATAGCGAAACGGTCTTCCCCACGCATCACTGCGCGGGAAGCCGGGTCCGTATTTCTTCGCGAATGACTCTTGGCTAACCTGCCGAGCAGTCGGATATCGGTTTGCATCCACAGCAAAGGCTTCGACGGCAGCGCCGAATGAGCGAATGTCGCATGCCGTGAGGATGTCTTCGTCCGACGCGACGCCGCGTTCACTGCGGCCAGTGCCCGCGACCGCCGCGGAGGCGACCGATCCCGTTCGGAATCTGGGCGATGTTGCGAAGAAGACATTGCCGACCGCGTCAAGCCGCACGCGTGCGGTTTCCGAAGCTGGAATTCCCGGCGGCAGTTTGGCCGAAAGAGCTCCGATGTTCGGCGCCACAGCGGCAATCTCGTACGGGTAGGTCTGGCCGTCGTCGAGAGACAGGCGAACGCGTATGTGTGAGCAATTGACAGGTGACTTGTTTGTCCCTGCAACATGCCAGCGAATGTCGACGGAGTCGCCGGAGATCCACACATTCCGCGCTCCGGGCGATACAATCTCGAAAGGTCCTGCCTTTTTCGCGACTTTCAGCGTAATATCCTCATAGCCATACCGCCCACGCGAGTCCCTCGCCGTCACGCGAATATTCATGGTGCGACCGGACCGAGGAAGGGTTTGAAGTCGATTTCTGTCCTCGTTGTAAGTGAAGTTTTCGAGGGTCTGTGTCGACGTCGATGTGAGCAGCGGGCGCAGACGACCATCCGCGTCATCGTCGGGCGGTGAATCTTCCGGCTTCCACCTTGGGCGGAATGCAGGAGGATAATATTCTTCCCAGACGTAGGTCGATTTGCTGTCGTCTCGATCCGTGGCCTTTGCCAGCAGCGCGACGGGAGTGCCGGCTGGCACGACATAGTCAGGTACGGGAGTAAAGATGGGAGCGTGATTGGTGACCGTCGTTATCTTGGCGCAGGCGCCAGTTGTCGAAAAGGCATCGGTAATCTGCTGCATACTCGCTGCATGGAAATAATGCTGCGAGCGCTTTGCGATATCCTGGTCTTCACAGATACCGGCATAGCCCATAATCGTCCAGCCGCTGCCCGGCTCGAACGCGCTCTCGCGCACGCGGCCTCCCTTGCAGAACCCTTTCGTGCCGTTGAATGTGTGCAGGGCGCCGAACTGATGACCGACTTCATGCGCGAGATAGTCGATCGCAAAGTAGGTATCCGCGCTAGCGTCGCTGACCCCGGTCAGCCCCATAGCCTTGCGCGCATCTTCGCAGACGGATCCTATCTCCGCTTTGCCGGCTCCCCGCGTTGCGAAGAGGTGGCCGATATCGTACCCGGAGGAAGTGAGAACCCGGTCCAGTTCAATCTTGTTTTGCGCCAGCATCGCGTCGACGTTCTTGCCCGCGTAAGGGTCCTTCTTCGGGTCTGCGAAGATGAGATCTCGCGCTTTGTTTACCAGGACGAAATTGATGCCGAACTCGCGTTCATAGACGCCGCGGAGAAGATTGATCGTTGTACGGATTGCCTGATAGGCCGCTTCTATTTCCGTGAGTTCCGGATGCTGGTCGTGATGGAACTTCACGTAATCGCTCGTCGCGGCCACCGCCATTCGATACGTTCTCTGCCGAAACTTGTCGGCCGACAACGGTTCGCTTCGTTCTTCGGCAGCTTTTCGAGCCGGCTTCGGTACGTCATTCCGTCGAACGAGGCAGTCGTGACCACCGTCAGGCAGCGTGAAGCGTGAGCTAGCGAAATCGAAGTGGAGATCCTTTCCGAGATCACCGGGCAGCATGCTCTTCATCTCAAGCTTGAACGGCGCGATGAAGTATGTCTCGCCAGGTGTCAGAACAATACCGGTGAGTCCGGCTTCAGTGATGTCGAACCGAGTCGTCGTCGTCGGATCATCAACGCCGCGACCTCGGTAGGCGGTCATCGACGGCGTGTCTTCTTCGGTGATCGGTGATCGCTCGACGGCAAATCGAACGAATTTCTGACCATCCTCAGATGGGATTGGAAGAGAGATGACCGGTCTCACGCCATCGATGTTCTCCAGCGGCGCAGAGGCCAAGGCTTCCATTAGCCGATCGGGCAACAATCGCGCGCTTTCAGCGCCTCCCGTGCCGTCGAACTGCAAGAATTTCAAAGCTGATGCAGTCTCGGCCGATGGAAGTTCCCAAATGCCATCTGGTGAACGCTCTTGCGCTGAGACGGCCAGGCACAGGAGCGAGCATATGCACATCGACTGCGCTAGGCGGTTGAACATGGCCTTTCTCTCCAGTAGTAGGAGTGACGGGGATTGAATTTTCCCTACCTTGGGTGGTCCCAAACCGAGGGAACAGGTGCTGGGCTACACGTTCGCGGTCCCGACGCGAACACGAGACCTTCCTTCGGTCCGCGGCGCCAAAGAACGGCTCCGGTCAGCATCGCGGTCCCTTCACCCCGGACGTTGGAGGAGCTGATGGGATGGTCGACTTGAGCGCGCAGATCTGCGGTCGTAAATCCAGCAAATCTCCGCGGCATCCATCGCTCACGCGCGTCGGGACGGGGCGCATCCCATTCGGCAAGGCGAGGGAAACTGCGGACGGCAGCATGGAGCCGTCGACCCGGCCGGAATGTCGAAATCCCTTCTCATCTATGAACTCCCGAAACGACGACGCCGGCGTGTCGTTGAGGCCGATGAAGCGACGGTAGTCGATCGAACTCGCGTCAAATCCAGTCCGGATCGTGTGTCGCGATTTGACGAAAATGTGGAAAAGCGTGCGTTCGTGGCGTTCAGCCGCCATCCGTCCGCGCGATCTCTCGTGAATGAAGGGAAGAGCGATGCTTGGCTTCGCGCCGTTTGTTCGTGATGCGAAAATAGATGAGAGTCGACGTGATGCGGCGGTGGCCAAGCCAATCCTGCACGTCGGCGATGTCCCAGTTCGCGTTGGCCAGATGCACACCGATCGAGTGCCGCAGGACGTGAACATGGCGTCGGTCGGCGGGAAGGTCCGCCGCGGTCGCATAGGCGTGGAAAAGCCGGTTGACCTCAGCGCCCGAGAGCGGCCGGTCAGCATGGCGCCGGCTGCGGAGGAGGTACACCGACCCGTCCTGCGGTCGTTCCTTAAGGTAGCGCGCCAGCAGCTCTTTGCTTCGCGGGTGAAGCGGATACGCGCCTGGCAAACCGTGCTTCCGGCGCGCAATCCAGACCTTCCCATCCCGCACGTTTTCGAGTTCGAGAAGACCGGCTTCGCTCCGCCGTAGGCCGTGCCGGTAGATGAGATCGAAGAGCAGTAGGTCACGCGTTTTTCGCTCTGGAATGCAGCGAAAGAAGCGCTCGACTTCTCCTCGCTCGAGATACTTGATCGCTTCCTGATCGTCGCGCTGGCTCTGCGCCATGCCGTGCTGTTTCTCCGCACGGCCGGCGACTCTAACGCTTTTCCACAAAGGCGCTTGTTGGGGGACGACGCCCCTCAGTCTGCGACCGCTTCGCCGATGTGTAAACACGGCCGGGAACATCCGGCGCGTCCGCCGAACGAGGTAGTCACTCGATGCCGAGACGCGCACGGGCCGCCGCCGGATCTAACAAGACTCCTAAGCGAGGCATCGGTGATCGCGCGCTGATCCGCGAGCTGTACGTGAAGCGAGTTCCGCTCTATCCATTCGCCGACGCGCTCCGGCTCACGCGCACGACGCGGGAGGAAGTGGATGCGGCGATCGCCACCGGTGGAATCGGGACAGAGACGTTCGGCGGACAGCTCGTCATTCCTTGGGATGACGTAGCGAAGCTCGCGCACGATCGCTGGACGCCGCGGATGATTAGCGGCGCACTCGGATCGGTCGATCGGCTTTCGGTTGTCCCGCTGCTCAATCGCATTCAACAGATCGAGGTGTTCCTGCCGGTCTACCAGATCCGGCTGCTCCACTATCTCGCGGAGACAGAGCGCGACCAGTTTCGGGCGCGCCTGAACGCGAGCGATGTTCTCGAGCGGCATTTGCTCGACCTTGCGAGCGCGGTCAACGCCGACGAGTTGGAGCTCGCGATTCCTGGGTTTCGTGCGGCACTCCACTACCCGTACTTCATCCCGCGCGAAGACGACCGGTTCACCGCCTTCTGCTGGTACTGCGGCCGAGTGAGCGACGTACCCGGCCGGCAGGTCTGCACCGACTGTCATGGACACCACGAACCACGACCGCACCTCGGCGAAGACGGCATCCCTGAATTGGATCAGGAGGAGTGATTTTTTTGGCCCCTGAAAGACACCGAAAGGAGTCATGACTATGCGCGATGGAGTATCACGACGTGGCGTCCTGCAGCTCTTCGCGGCGCTGACCGCTGCGGTCCCGGTTTTCACGCGCGGTGCATCCGCGGCAGCGCTGCCAGCTGCTGACGCAGCGCTACCAGAGACGCCTCCATCCGAATCTGTCGGCGCGCCATCGCGGCCGACGCTGTTGGAGTCATACCTGCGGAGCCGGGGCGTCCGGCCAGCGCATCTCGCGCGGGAGTGCGGGTACGAACGCGCACACTTGCTGCGCATCCGCATGGGGCGGATCGAGCCAACGGCCGTCTGCGCGGTCGGGATCGTGTACGCGCTCCGGCGGCTCGTCGGTGAGCCCGTGGTGCTCACCGACTTGTTCCCGGGGGCCATTGCGGACGCGGCATGGCGCGAGCGACGCGCCATCGTCCGGGAGTATCACCCGTTCGAGCACTGCGCGGTGCGCGCCGTAATCCGGGAAGGCGGTCGCCGTGGCTGAGCAGGTGCACTACGAGCGCATCGGCCCGCGGCACACGCTCCGCCGCCGGACGCGCCGGACGACGTGGCGCTGCCGGATCTATCACGTGCCGGAGGAGCGGTTCCACCGCGCCGACGCGATCCACGTGGCCACGCATGCGGTCGTCGCCACTGATTTCGGTATCCCGGTCCGCCGCGCGATCTTCGACGGGCGGCATCGCGTCTTCGAAGCCGCGTGGGCATCGCTCGCCTACGCGCGGGACGACGCGAGCACGGAGGCGCGGATCGCGCTGGAGCGAGACTGCATCACCGTGCAGTGCGGCGTCGTGGGCAGGGCGCTCGCGCTCGGGTGGTCGCACAAGGTGTGGGGCTGGGACGACGGGTCGCTCGTGCACGACCTCATGGAGCGGCTGGTGTACGACACCTACGTCCGCTCGGCGTGGGATGCGTACCAGCGCGAACGCGCGCGCGTGCTGCTCCACGATCCTGGCACGTGGACGCGCGTGGAACTCCTCGCGCAGCACCTGCGCGCGGTGCGGTCGATGGATGGAGCAGCGGTCGCCGCGTTCCTCACGGACCTCACGACCGACACAACCGTCGTGCCTTCCGGTGCCGCATGGCGGACGCCGCCGGCGCCCGGCGTCGAGCCGAACACCGTGCTGGTGTGGCGCCGGCCGACGCTCACCGAGGCGCTGAAGGGCATGGACGGCTACCAGGCGGCCGAGCAGGGGGACTGGTGATGACGATCGCGCGGCTGCACCGCGGCGTGACGCTCGCCGATGTCTTGGTGCACGAGGCCGGGCATGCGGTCGCGGCGTGGGAGCTCGGCGTCCGGATCGGTGCGATCCACGTGTACGTCCGCGTGCGCGAGGGACGCGTGACGTTCGCGAGCGACGTGGGACTCGGCCGCTTCCCGGCCGGCTCCGACGCGCTGCGGCTCGCGATCGAGCGCGAGATGATCGTCTTCCATGCGGGGCTCATCGCGCAGAAGCGCTTCCACTACGAGGGCGCGGGGGGACTCGTGCCACGCACAGACTACGAGGGCATCCTCGCGTCGGCGCAGCTCGTCGAGTCCGACCACCGCCTGATCGACGAGTGGTCGGACTACGCGGAGGAGCAGGCGCGCGCACTCATCGAACGCCCGCAGACGTGGCGACGCGTCGAGGCGCTCGCGGTCGAACTCGCGCGGCGGCCGGTGCTCTACGGCGAGGAGATCGAGACGTTCCTCGGGGGCGTGCGGGTGCCGCGGACGGGGAACGCGCGGCGCGCGTACCGGCGGCGCGAGGCGAAGGAGCGCTTCTGCCTCACGCATGATCCCGAGGACCGGGAGCCGGTGGAGCGCGCGATCGCTGCGGTGCGGCGGGGGCGACCGTGACCGACGCGTTCTTCGACAACCGCCCGAGCTTCATATGCACATGCGGGCACAAGAAGAGCCGGCACTGGAACACGGCGACACAGCCACGCGGGCCGTGCCGTGACTGCACGTGCACCGCGTTCACGCCTGAACCCCTGTGCGTCTGCGGGCACGGCAAGCGGGCGCACGCAGTGACGGCGGACGGCCGGTGCAAGGAGGCGTACAAGTGCGGGTGCCAGCGGTTTCGGGAGAAGGCGGGATGATCGGCGTGAACGCTCTACGTCGTACAGAGAATCACTTGATCGCGTTTGGCTGCGCGTACGCTCGCACGCGTGACGAAAGACGAGTACCGCCGGCGCATCGCCGCCTTGCGCGGCCTCGCAAGCGTCTTCAAGGACGGGCGCCTCTCGGCTGGCCAGAGCGGCGGGTCGGGCGGCATGCTCTTCCTCACGACGCCGGAGGGCAAGGAGTGGTTCATTGGCGGTGTCGGCGACCAGGCGCTTGCGCACGCCGTCGCGGAGGTGGTGAATCTCGCCTTGGATCTCAGCGACCGGCGCGAAGGAGAGCCGGCCGGTGACGTGGGATTGGGGCACGATCGACGCGATCGACGCGCACATTCACGCGGCCCTTGAGCGCTCGGGGCTTCCGACGAAGACATACAAACAGCGCGTCCGCCGCATGGCGCGCGCGGCGGACCTCCTCATCTCCGGGAAGTCCGTGGCGTCCGTGCTCGACCCGATCTCGGGCATCACGACGAGTGAGCTCTACGGCGGCCTCTGGATGCTCCTCGTCGCGGATCTGTTCCGCGATGCGCCGGAGGGGTCGGGGATCTTCGGCGCGTACCTCAATTTCACGGCAGACGACTGGCGGCAGCTCGACGCCGTGTTTCGGCTTCTCCATGAGCGGTACTTCGGGATCCCGCCGCTGACGATCGCGCAACCGTGGGATCACAACAACACGTCATAGGTGCCACACGCGCGCTTCCGAGGTGGACCGGGATGTCGTCTCCACCCACGTCGGCCGGCGTGAACCCCAATCTCGAATACTTCGCGAGGACGGAAGCCACGGTCCTCACCGCGAGCGATCCTGAGAGTCGCCTCATCGGTCGCCCCACCCATCCCCGGCGAGCAGATCATGTGGTGGCACTCTACGAGCGTCCGAGTTCGCGAAGGCATCGAATGCAGTAGAACCGATCTGAGTCCACGTCGCGCCCATGCCCTTTGCAGGTGGGCTGCTTGCAGCGGTCGCAGTCTGCATAGGACGGGCGCTGCTCGTGGGGTTTCTTCGGGTTGTTGAACACGCAGATATAGCAGAGCTGGACGGCCATTGTTTCGCTCTCCTTGGCACTGTGGACTGGGCGTGTGGATTCGATTCCACGTCTTGCGGACGCTAAGCCGTGTTGTTCTCGCAACTTGGCGATCGCTGTATCCCCACCCTTCTCGGTTCCCGACGCGAGCCGAAGGAGGCCACGAGGAGTTGGGGTAGGTCTCCGTTCCGGCACCCGCTCCGCACGGCGACGTGGAGCGGCCTTCTTGTGCGGAGAGCGTACGCTGGTCACGTCTGAGATCGCCCGGTGTGATCAACGTTCGTACCGGTCTGCGCACGCCTTCGCAGGATCACAACGAGCCTCTTCGCGAATGACGCAAAGCGAGAGCCGTGCTGTCGCAGCAACATCTCAGCAGACATCGCGCTCGCCGTCGCAGCCGCGGGATCGCCGTCGATGATGCGCATCACTTGCGCGTGAAGATAGTAGGCCAATGCTTGGCACAATTCGTCGTGGACATCACGCATGCGACGTCGCGGTCCGAACGCAATCATAAGCGCGCGAGCTGCCTCCTTGTACTCGTTCATACGAATGTAGGCGTGGGCTGCTGCGAGGCCGGTGATGGCGTCGCGGCGGTAGCAACCACTTGCGTCGCTCGCGAGGGATGTTGCCCGAGAGGTGTTCCCCCTAGCGGCGTGCGCGATTGCAGCAAGTGCCGACAGCTGCGCGTCAAACGCCTCATCGCGCCGGTCGCCTAACCTGTAGGCACGGCGCAGCGTTTGTAGCGCTGCGTTCCACTGCCGGCGCGCAAGCTCGACTATCGCTCGAATGCTGACGTGGACCGCGCGCTGTGCCGCGGATCGCCTCTGTTGAAGCTTGCCAAAACCATGGCGCAACAACTCAAGCGCATCGGCGGCTCTCGTGGGTGAACCGAGCAGTGCGTACAGAATCGCGGCTTCTTGGAGCCCGCGAAGGGAGATTTCCGAAGGGGACCGCGCCTGTCCGGCTCGCACCAAGGCCTCGGCGACTCTCTTCGCGGAATGGGGAGCTTGTTGCCGCGCAACATCCACGAGAGCCGCAAATGCATGCTGCTCGATCTCGACATCTTCAGGTGCCAGGCGGAGGGCGGTTTCGAGGTAGTCGGCGCGCCCATGCCGTCGACCAGCGAGAAGCCATCCCGTTGCGTAGGCCGTCGCAAGTGCCGGACTGTTCTCCGTCACCGCAAAGTGCAAGAGGATTTCCTCGATATTGAGGACATCGGCGTCTTCGAAGGGGCGCGGCAACCGTCCTGGCAGCAGTACACGGCAGAGATCACGATACGACATGGTGAGGACATGGTCTGCTTCGGCCTTGCGGCCGGTGAAGGAAAGCGCATCCCACAGATCCTGAGAACTCCACCGCAGTTCCTCGCAGGCAACCTCGCCCCCTTCGAGCGTTCGCTTGGCCAGACGCGCGTAGTGTTGAGCGTGAGCCGGCGCTGTGATCTCACGATCGCTCGCCGTGAGCAGTGATCGGGCATGCCAGCGGATCATGAGCGGCACGCGGTACGTAACAGATGCGTCGTCAAACTGCAACGCTCCGCATCGGATTAGCGGCGCGAGGTCGTGTTGCGTCGAGAGACCGAGTACTGCACCGGCGGCTTCATGTGAGAAGCGACCCGAGAACATCCCAAGCCGTCGATAGGTAGATTTGGCTTCCTCCGGCAGGTTCTCATAGACTTGAGAACACAGGATCTTCAGGGGTGCATCGGCCACCACGCTCGACGCGAGCAGATCCCACTCCATCGACCGCAAGTCCATCACGTAGCTCCGCGCGCTGTCCCACCGATTGAGCGTGAGAAAGGTGGCTGCGGCGGAGAGAGCAGCGGGGTTCCCCTCGCAGTACGCGGCGATGGAGCCGATCGCGTCTTCATCATTGATGTGTGGACCCAGGCGCTCGATCAGTTCGCGACTGGCGTACGCGGACAGTCGCGGTACCTCGATCCAGTCGACGCCGGGAATCGGAAGTTTCGCATGCGTTGTGAGGGCGAACACGAAGCCTACTGGCGGCACCAGATCGATAAACGCATCGGCGCGATTCACGTCATCGAAAATGATGACCCCTCGGCGGCCACTCATTGCCGCCCGAAATCGTCGACGCAGCTCGCCGACATCGTCATGGGCGCCGATAGCCCCCGCGCCCACCACTTTCCGGAGCAGCGTGAGTGCGTCTGACGATCCACCGCGGCTGGCATCGAGCGCGACGAAGTACGCGTCAGGGAAGCGATCTCGAATGGCCTCCGCAACGGCGATGGCCGTAGCTGTTTTACCGATTAAGGCGTCGCCGTGGAAGCCGACGAGACCGCGGTGGGCATCCGTGAGGCGGCGGCCAACCTCTGCAACGAGCTCCGTCCGTCCGACGAAGTGGAGTGGCAACGCCGGGAGCGGTGCAGGCGGCAGTCGCTGGCCAATCCTGCGCGAACGCGCATCGAGCGGTTCGGTGAACGTGGCGTCAAACCAGACGCTCTTGTCGTCGTCATGCGTGGGGCCGATGATCTGCAGCCAGACCGCGCTTGAGTCACAGAAAAAACCTTGCTGATCAAACACCTCTAGCCCTCGGAGCCGGGTGCGGATACGTCCTAGGGCGGTTGAGAGGTAGTCCTTTCCAATGACTTCTTTGCTGTCGAGGGCAATCGTGTCTGCGAGGCCCGACCGTTCGTGACGGACTTGGCCGCCCTCTTTCTGCCCGGCCGCGACCCACTCGCGAAGGTCGGACGCGAGCTGCATGAAGACTGAATTCGGCCCGCTGGCGTCGTGCCACCGCTTGCCTTCGCGTCGTTTGTACGCGGCGATGAATTCGTCAACCGCGAGCGCGTAGCGTCGTGCGTCTTCGGGAGCATGATTTCGCGAAACCATCGCTCCCACGATGATCGCACGGGCCCCCAACACGTTCATGTCGGGAAGATGTCGTTACTGTCGGTCTTTTTCGCGCTTGTCGTGCGGCCTGAGGGTGCCTCGACAGTTTAGTGTGCGGTGGCATGAGCTACCTGCATCCTCGCCCTCCGTAGGCCGGCCAGGACAAACGCCCGACCGTTCCCGCGGTCGAGCGTTTCCGCAGCGACAACCGCCGCGGGTCCATCCGCGGCCACATCCACAACGCTTTTGAGGAAGCACACGATGCAGCCACTTCTGGACAGACTAAAAGATATATTTCCCTCACGAGCTGTCAAGGCTCGCCCCTCCTCCCTCTCGGTCGCGCGCGTACGCGGCCGCGGTGTCCTCGCGTGGTTCAAAGCCCGCAGGGCGGTGAGGGCCGGACAATCGCGCGCTGCCTTCGTGCGGAGCCGCCTCACGGCGTACCGCACCGCGATCCCTTCTCCGCTCCTTCCGTTTCTGCCGCCCCTCGACGTCACGACGGAGGGCAGGCTCGCGCGGGGTTCGTTCGATGCCCGCGTGCCGTCCGACTTCGTGCTTGGCGATCCGTCGGCGGAGCCACCCCCCGCCGCGACCCATCCGCTCGCGGCGGCGATTCGGTACGTCATTGCCGAAATCACCGTGCGCCGAGCACGGACGATGCGGCGAGTTGCGGAAAGTGACGAAGAGCGCCAGCGCGTGACGGCCGACGTACGCCGGATGCGCGAGCAGCAGGAAAGGCACCGCGACGCACTCCGTCGCTGTCAGGCCGCTGCCCTCCAAATGCCAACAGCGCCGCCCAGGACGTGGCCAACGTGGACGGCCGTCATCACCGCTGCACTGCTGTATGTGCTCGCGCTCGGCGTGGAGACGGCGTGGCTCACCACAGCCCTTGCGGATGCCGGCGGCATTGACCTCTCCACGCCTGCGGCCATCTCGCGCGGCGCCCACCTCCTCGTCCCGACTGTCGGTGCTGCATTCTTCGTGACGGTGGTCCTCGTCCGCCTGCTCCGCTTCGTCACGCACGTGACCGTGCGGTTCGCCACGGCGCGGACGACGCAGGATGCGGCGTTCGCACCGCTCGTCGCCGCCGCGGGCGTCGTGGTCTTCGTCCTCAGTCTGCTCGCATTCATCGCGTGGCTCCGCGGGACGTACAGCGTCGCCGCGGGCGGAGCTCCCGAGTCGATCATCACGCATCTCGGGCTCGGCGGGTTTCACGCCGCCATGCTCCTCGGAGGCGCGATGGCCGCATCGCAGCTCGCGCGGCACCGCCAGACACTCGCGGTACTCCGCGAGCAGCGCGACGCGTTCCGCAGGGACCGCGACACACACACACAAGCCATCACGTTCATCGGCATCACGCTGCGCGACACCGAACGCCGCCTGGACGATCTCGGCGACGCTCGTGCGCGGCTTGACGCGGAGCATGAGCAGGCGATTGCCGAACTGCAGTCATACCTGCAATCCCTCCTTGAAGCCGGTGAAGCCATCAAGGAACAACGCGAGACGTGGCTGAACGTCCTCGACGCGGGGCTGACCGCCGACACCCAAATTTTTGGCGCGCTTGCCCACCAGTACGGACGGGACGATCTGCTTGCCGGCGAGCCGGCCGTCGCCACGATGTGGAGGAGGCAATGAGAACGCTCCTGGCCGCGATCATTCTGGCTACCCTTGCGACCGCGTGCGGTGGCCCCTATCCGTCGCCGCAGCACCATCTCGTCCTCGTTCCGGATCTCCAACGCACAGCTGACGCGGCGCCGCAGTTGGAGACGTGGATGCGTGACAGCCTGACGGCCGCAGGCTCGACGTTTCGCGTCTGCGCGCCGAACGCGGATGCCGAGGGGGCGCGGTGTACGGCGCCGATCATTGTGCCCGTCCGATGGGGGCCGCATGTCCTACGAGCGAAAGCGGCATTTCGGGCGGATAGCATGCGCATGCTCCAAGACGCGGCGGGCTCGCTGGTGCGGTGGCAGTCCGCACGGAGCGTGGAGTTTCCGCCGGACACCGTGCTGTCTGCCGACCGCACGACCGTCCCCGTGGATCTCGCGCGCTGGGCGACCGGTACGTCACTGGCCCGCCACGTCATCCTCCTCTGCGATCGCTCACCGTCCATCGGGACGGCAGACGCCTGCTCTATGGCCTCGCTTCTGGCCCTCTACGACCGATGGCTCGGGCGTGCGGCGCCTGAAGGCAGTTCGTTGACGATCCTGCGCATCGGCCGGGACCTCCCCACGACGGCGGAGCTCTTTTCCGTCCAAACTCCTGCCGGTAGCGCCGCAGCACGGCTCCTCGCCCTGCTCGACGCGCGCGCACGCGTCGCGGCGCTTCCGCTTGAACGTGACCGCGATGCCGGCTCCGCCATCGTAGAGGCGATGTACATCGCCGCGGATCGGCTGCGAACGCGCACGGGGGAGAAGGAGATCGTGCTGCTGAGCGATGGCAGGCAGCTGAGTGCGCTCGGTGATTTTGACACCACAATTCCGAATCCGGAGCCGTTCATCGCCGCCATACGGAACGCCGGACTCGCACCTGATCTCCGACATGTCGAGTTCGGTCTCTGCGGGTTCCACTTCGGTGGGCTGCGAGAGGGCGCGCCGCAACGCGCCGCCGCGCGCGCGGATCAGGCCCGGCGCAGCGCGTGGACGGCGGCTGGCGCCGCCTTCGGTCCGACACGCGTGCACGTCGCGACGCGCTGCTCCGATCTTCCAACGGCGCAATCGATCGAGGAGGACATGCCATGACATCCCACGCAGACATCATCCTGGCCGGCGTGCACCGCGGCGGCACGCGAATTCTGGACGCCGTGACCGCACCTGCACGCCTCGGCTCGTGGCTCCTCGTCGATGCGAAGCCAGGGCGCGCCGATGCCGGCGCGCTCCACATGCGCGCACGCGCGAGCGATGTAGTGGTCGAAACGATGACGGCGGACGCGGAGCAGGTTCTTCCGCGCGCGACGCACGCTCACGTGCTGGTTGCAGCACTGGATTCTGTGGCGGTCACGCGCCGCCTCGTCGCAGGGAGCCGCGGCACTGCGGTCCTGTGGCAGCTCGTGGGACGCGGGCCGATCTCCTCTGGCGGTACGTGCTTCGGCCTTGCAGGCAGCATCGCCGCTGCGGATGACGCCGCGCGAGACGCAACCCTGCGGCTCCTCGACGTGCTCGCCGATCAGGTGGTCCCCGCATCGAGCGCGTACCTCACCGAAGGCGGCGATGTGCTGGCGGGCTCGCTGCTCCAGACGCTCCGCGACACGGTGTCGACCACCACCGTGATGCACCTTCATGACCTAGTCCCGATGTCGAGCACGCTCACGCTCGCATTCCCGAATGACACCATACCGGCCCATATCCTCGACTGGCGCGACGGCGAGCGCGTTCACGACACCGTGCAGCGCGTCGCCTCCGCAGTGCGACGGCCGCCTGCTCGTCGATGCGGCACGGTCCTCGTGGATGCGCACCGTGGCCGGCTGGAGTTCTGGCGCATCGATACCACGTCGGAGGAGCTCGTCGGGCTGATCGAGTTCGATCCGGCGCCGACACCGGACCAGAAGGCAATTGTGACCGATTGACGCGCATGCCGCTGCAGTGCGGCTTTGGGCGATTGAAAGGAGTACACCAGATGCAACGGATCGAACTCGGTATCAAAGCGTCCGGCAGCGAGCCGCTCACGCTCGTCTTCGCAGCGAGCGATCCACCCGAGGTACTCGCGGATCGCCTCCGGATCGTGACGTGGCTCATCGGCCAACTCGATGGGCATGCCGAATCGCGACGGCGCTCATCGCGTGCGGAGCGTGCAGCGCCGACTGCTTCGTCGGAGCTTCCACCAACTGATCGCAACGTTCAAACACGGGACGTCACCCCGTGAAAGAGACATCAAGAGCGGCATTGCCGGGTGATCAGTTCAGCTCTACGGATCGTGGAGACGCCGTGCAGTCGAACGGACTCCTGAACGAATCCGAGGCTGCAGAGCGGCTCGGTGTCACGATTTTCTGCCTCCGCAAATGGCGAGCACGCCGTGTTGGTCCCACCTGGGTCAAACTCACCGACAATATTGCGAGCGGTGTTCGCTATGACGCGGCGGATCTCGAAAGATGGATCGAGTCGCGGAAGCAGCGCCCGAGAGTCGCGAGCAGATGATGAAACACAAAGACAACGACCGACCAGGCTTCGAGTACGACCAGAGCACGCGGACGCTCAAAATCGACCTCTACCAAGATGGCCGAAAGGGCAAACGCTTGCGCCGGACGGTTCGCGACATCAGCCGTCGAGATGCGGAGCGCGTCTACCGGGAGCTCGTGGGAAAGCTCGAGAAAGACGAAGTCCCAATCGGGTGGAAGCCAACGCTCCGGCAGTACATTGAACAACATCCACGTCGACAGCGTAGGCGAACACCGAAGTCGCAACGCACTGCGAAGCACGTCCAAAAGGATCTGCTCGGGCCGAGCAGTGAGGATGTGAAAAGTGGTGCAACGCCTGACTCGTCCGCGTTCGGTGAGGTGCGCATCGACCAAATCGATAACGATCGCATCGTGGCGTACGTCGAGGAGCGCTTCGCGCGAGGGCTCAAGTCCGGCACGATCCGCCGCCGGCTCACCGAGCTCCGCGCGCTGCTGAAGGAAGCGATCGTGCGCGGCATCATCACGAAGCTGCCATTTACGCCATCGATCATCTTCGAATCGGTGCCGGACTCCGGAGCGACGGCGCGCTACCTGACGCCGGATGGCCGGCGAGCGATCGTCGCAGCCTTCGACAACGAGCAGGCGTTTCGGACGTACGTGAAGGAGCACCGCTCGCCGGGCGTTGTAAAGGTGTGGCGCCGGAACGGAAAGGAGCGGCGGTTCGGTGGCGGCCTCCGGCATACCTCGGAAGCGACGGGCGAAGCGTTCTCGAGGTTTCGCGAGTTGAAACCGCTCGTCGTGTGCCTCCTGGATTCGGGCCTGCGCCTCGATGACGTACGCCTGCTTACATGGGATCGCGTCGACCTCGATGCACGAACGATCTTCGTCGAACAAGCGAAGACGGGCGAGCCGGTGTTCATCCCGATGACGTCTGACCTGCATGCCTGTCTCACCAAGCTCGATCGGGATGCGACACAGCCCTACGTCTTCGTCACGCGCAAGCGCCGCCCGTTCTCCCTCTCTCGGGTGAATCGCGCGTGGAAGCGGGCGAAAGAGCTTGCCGGCATCCAAGGACGATTCCGGATTCACGATTGCCGCCACTCACTGGCATCTGCGCTGGTCCAGACCGGGACTCCGCTCTACGAGGTGGGCCAGATCTTGGGGCACAAGGATCAGCGCAGCACGAAGCGCTACGCGCACCTCGCGCCGGAGAACCTGCGCAGTGCCATCCGCAACGTGGAGCGCTGGCAGCGCGGCGCGTCCCGTGACGAAGGCGCTGTAGTCAAATTCGTAGTCAACGAGGCCGCGCCGACCGCTCGGCACCCCGCCGTCGCCGAGAACGTGCCTACGCCAAGGGCCACGCAACTTGTTGAAAAGAAAAAGGGCCGCGGACGCGGCCCGGATCAGATTCGATTGGAGCGGGAAACGGGACTCGAACCCGCGACATCAACCTTGGCAAGGTTGCACTCTACCAACTGAGTTATTCCCGCTTACGGACGGCGAACTGTAGTGATGCCACGGATCGCTGTCAAGCATCGCAGCTAACGCCATGAGGGTGAGGTGCATTCCCGGGATTGTTGCTGGTTTCTGGTTGCTGGTTGCTGGCGGTTGGCTGGGTTTCAGGCGCTGCACCGCGAGCAACCAGGAACAGCGCGCCGGAGGCGCGCGGAGCCACCGGCAACCACGTGCCTCACTCCCGGCCGCGAATCCCGTACGCGTCCATTTTCCGATAGAGGTTGCTGCGCTCCACGCCCAGCGATTCGGCGGTCCGGCTGACGTTGCCGGCAAACTCGCGGAGGCGGTCGAGGATGTACTGCTTCTCGAACTGCTCGCGCGCTTCTTTCAGCGGGAGATTGGACGCGATCTCGGCGGACGCGACGTCCGCCCGCGCGCCGAGGTGGAGGTCCTCGGGCTCGATGGACTCGCCGGGGAGGAGGATGGCCAGACGCTCGGCGACGTTGCGCAGCTCGCGCACGTTGCCGGGCCAGTGATACGCCTTCAGCTTCGCGGCCGCGCCCGACGACAGCTTCTTGCGGGGCTGCCCGGTCTCGGCGGCGAAGCGGCGGAGGAAGTGCTCGACCAGCAGGACCACGTCGTTGCCGCGAACGCGCAGCGCCGGCACCTGGATGGGGATGACGTTGAGGCGGTAATAGAGGTCGCTGCGGAAGTTGGCGTTCGCGATCTCCTGCTCGAGCTCCTTGTTCGTCGCGGCGATCACGCGCACGTCGACCTTGATCGTCTGCTGGCCGCCGACGCGCTGGAAAGTCTGCTCCTGCAGCACGCGCAGGACCTTGGCCTGGGTCTTCAGACTCATGTCGCCCACTTCGTCGAGGAAGAGCGTGCCGCCGTCGGCGAGCTCGAACTTCCCCTTGCGATCGTCGATCGCGCCGGTGAAGGCTCCCTTGCGATGACCGAACAGCTCCGACTCGATCAGCTCCTCGGGGATGGCCGCGCAGTTCACGTCGATGAACGGCTGGTCGGCGCGCGGCGAGAGCCGGTGCAGCGTCCGGGCGACGATCTCCTTGCCGCTCCCGTTCTCGCCGGTGATCAGCACGCGACTGTGTGACGCCGCGGCGCTGCGGATCTGCTGATCGAGGCGCTGCATCGTCTCGCTGTCGCCGATGAGGATCTCTTCGAGCGTGATCTGGCGCTTCAGGTCGCGCACCTGCTCGCGCAGGCGGCGATCGCTGAGCGCGTGATTCACGGTCAGCAGCACACGGTCGAGAGAGAGTGGCTTCTCGAGAAAGTCGTACGCGCCGAGGCGCGTGGCGCGCACGGCGCTGTCGACCGAGCCGTGTCCGGAGATCACGATCACGGGCGGCGCGCCGGCGGTGCGCAGCCTCTCGAGCACGGCCAGGCCGTCGATCCCGGGCAGCCAGAGGTCGAGGAGGACGGCGTCGAACTCGTCGCGCGCGAACTGCGCGATCCCCTCTTCGCCCGACTCGCAGGCGGTGGTCTTGTGCCCCTCGTCCTCGAGGATGCTGGAGAGCGTCGTGCGGATCGACGGCTCGTCGTCGATGATCAGGATTTTAGCCATGACTTACGCCGGCAGCTCGATCTCGAAGCGTGTTCCTTTCGGATGGTTGTCGTGCACGTGAATCTGGCCGTCGTGGTCGCGCACGATGCGGTGCACGATGGCGAGGCCGAGGCCGGTGCCGCGTCCTTTCGTCGAAAAGTACGGGAGGAAGAGCTTGTCCTTGTCGGAGTCGGGAACGCCGCGTCCCGGATCGGCGACCTCGATGACGACGCGATGCGGCGCGCGCCGCGCCGACACCCGGATGTCGCCCGACTCGGTGGCCTCGACGGCGTTCTTCAGCAGATTGCCGACTGCGCGGCGGATCTGTTCGGGGTCCATGAGCAGCTCGATGTCGGTCGCGACGTCGACGGAGATGGTCACGCTCGGCTTCACGTCGCGGTAGAGACTCGAGGCCTGCTGCAGGATCTCGGCGAGCTGCGCGTGGCGCAGATGAATCGCGGGCATGCGCGCGAAGCGCGCGAACTCGTCGACCATCCGCTTGAGGTGGCCGACTTCGTCGACGATGATCCGGCAGCCTTCCTCGATGGACGCGTCGTCTTTGCCGAACTTGCGCGCGATCCGCTCGGCGGAGAGCTGGATCGGCGTGAGCGGGTTCTTGATCTCGTGGGCGATGCGGCGCGCGGCCTCGTTCCAGGCGGCGAGCTTCTGGGCCTGCACGAGCTGCGTGGAGTTCTCGAGGGCGAGCACCCATCCGGCGCCGCTGCCGAGGCGGGCGGCGGAGAGCTCGAGGTAATGCAGCTCGCCGTTGACGATGACCGCCACCTCGCGCGCGCGTGCTCGACCGCTGGTCAGCTCCTGAATGGCCTGCGCGACGGGCTCCAGATCGCCGTCAAGGATCTCCGAGAGTGACACGCCGGCGTTCACGGCTCCGAGCTCGAGCATCTGCAGCGCCGCGCGGTTGATGGAGAGGACCTGCAGCTCGTCGGTGAAGGCGATGATGCCCGTGCTCACGCTCTCGAGCACCGTGGTCATGAAGCGGTTGGTCTCGGTGAGCTGCCGGCGCTGCTCGGCGAGCGTCCCCGACATCTGGTTGAAGGAGGTGATCAGGCGCCCGACCTCGTCGGTGGCCTCGACCTCAACCCGATGTCCGTACCCGCCCTCCGCCAGCCGCGCCGTCGCCTCGGCCAGCGCCTTGATCGGCACGGTGATGCGCCGCGACGCGTAGATCGACGTCCAGAGCGTGCCGAAGAGAATGGCCAGCGTGACGGCGAGGAACAGCATCGTCTGCGTTGCCTTGAGCCGGTCGCGCTGCGTGTAGAGCTGCTGGAAATCGCGGTAGGCGATGATCGACTGGTCGATCATCTGACTCGTCGTCGAGGGGAGGAACACGCCGGCCAGCGCCACGTCGTCTCCGGCGATGGGCACGGCGGTGCGGATCCACTTCCCGCTCGTCGTGACGTCGATCTTCACGGCCCGCCCCTTCTGCGCGACTTCCTCGAAGAAGCGCGTACTCGGGTCGGCGACCTCCTGAATCGGCGCGCGCGGGTCGGCCTGGGCCTTGAGGAGGATGCCGCCGCGATAGACGGCGGCCATGTCCACGTTGTGGAACTGGCGTACGTGCGCGAGGACGGTGTCGACATGGGCGGCGTCGCGGGCATCGCTGCTCGACGCGATCTCCCGCGCCGCCCCCTCGGCCACCCGGGCGGTCTGATCCTGCGCGCGCTGCGCGATCTGCTCGCTGTTGCTGACGATGGTCCGGACGGGCGTGGCAAACCAGCGGTCGATGGAGACGTGGAGAAGATCCGTCGCGACGAGGAATAGCACGATCACCGGAAGCAGCGACGTGGCGATGTAGGTCACGACGAGCTTCGTGCGGAAACGCGAGCCGATGATGCCGCGCTGGCGCTCGAGGACCAGCTTGACCACGCCCCGCAGCAGCACGAACAGTATGCCGATGATGAGGAGGAGATTGATGTTCCAGAGGACGAACAGCAGCAGGCGGTTACCCAGCGCGTCGGGCGTCAGCTCCTTGGCCTGCTGGGTGACGTAGTAGATGAGACTCGTCACCGCAAGAATCACCAGCGGCACGGACACGATGAACCGCGGGTCCTTGCGATGGCGGAGGACGAGCTCGCGGAGACTCATCGCACCCGTGCCTCACGCCAGCGGGTGGAAACCTCCCACGGGATGACGTACATCAGCCAACCGCGCATCAGGTCCGCCTTCACCCGCACTTTCAGCTTCCACGGCTTGCGCGTGCCGATGTCGAAGAGGTCCTGCTCCTCGATCGTGGCCATCTGGCGCTCCAGGGCGGCCAGGTCGGAGAAGGTCTCGGAGCGCACGAGCCGGCGGTCGCGGCGATAGTTGAGCAGGTACTCCCGGGTGAGCGAGTTGTAGGTGCAGATGACTTCGACCGAGGACTTTTCGATCGAATCGTCGAACCAGTTGGGGCGGTCGCGGAAGATCTCGATCGTGTAGGTGAAGCTGGTGGGGAGGCCGCTTCGGAGCGCCTCGACCATCTCCGCGTTGTCGAACGCCCCGGCAAGGGAGAACCGCACGGAGACCTTGCCGGCAGCGGCGGAGGCGGCGAGGCTCTCGATGGTCGGATTGGGTGGCGCCCCGGCCAAGGGCGCCGCCAAAATGAATGTCAGCAAGAAGATGCGCACCGTGTGGCTTTTTTACCACACAGGCGCGTGCTTAGGCGAACTGCTCGTAAGTCCGCGCCACTGAGGTCTCGAGCTCGTCTTCCTGACGCGCGGCGGCGTCGAGGATCGCGGCGACGAAGCGCGAGTGGAGGGCGTGACCGGCGCGGTAGGCGGTGATCTCGCCCACGATCGGGCGTCCGATCAGAGCCAGGTCGCCGACCAGGTCGAGGATCTTGTGGCGCACGAACTCGTCCTTGAAACGGAGCGGTCCGTTCACGACGCCGCGGTCGTCGAGGACGACCGCGTTCTCGACCGAGCCGCCGCGCGCGAGGCCGGCGGCGCGGAGCCTCTCGACGTCGCGCATGAAGCCGAACGTGCGCGCCGGAGCGATCTTGCGCAGGAAGCTGTCGTGGCCGAAGTCGAAGTGGAACGACTCGCGGCCGATGACCGGATGATTGAAGTCGATCTTGTACTTGATGACCAGGTTTTTCGAGGGAACGATGCGGATGCTCTTGTCGCCGTCGACGATCTCCACCGGCGCTTTGAGGCGCAGCACGGAGACCTCCGCGTCGAGGTCGCGGACGCCGGCGGCGTCGATGAGGTGCATGAACGGGAGGGCGCTGCCGTCGATGATCGGGACTTCCGGGCCGTCGATGTGGATGTCGACGTCGGTGATGCTGGAGGCCATGAGCGCGGCCAGGAGATGCTCGACCGTGCCGACCTGGACGTCGTCTTTTCCGACGGTGGTCGCGTAGTCGAGGGCGGTGGTGGACGCCTGCAGGGCCGGGATGCGGAGCCCGTTGAGATCGGCGCGGACGAAGGTCACGCCGCTCCCCGCGGGCACCGGCCGGAGCTCGACGGTCGTGTAAAGACCGGAGTGCAACCCGATGCCGGAGATGCTGACGGAGGTGTTGATGGTCTTTCGCTGAACGAACATGACTGTGGCGGGACAGGAGCGAGGGGAGTGCCACGGGCGGGACGACTGTTCGATTTCCGGTAACGTGTTCACTCAGCAGCGTTTACTTGCGGATCGGCACTGCGGTAGAAGCGCTACGCCTGTCCCCCGTCAAGGTCAGGGGTGTGGCTGTGGAGCCACACTGTCTCAGCCGCGCGCGGTTTTGAGGGCCGCGGCGGTCTCGCGGTCGGCCTCGCGCTTCTTCTCGGTGTCGCGCTTGTCGAACTGCTTCTTGCCGCGCACGACCGCGATCTCGGCCTTCACCTTGGCCCCCTTGAAGTAGAGGCGCAGCGGGACGACGGTCAGCCCCTTCTCGGTCGTCTCCTTCTTCAACTTCTCGAGCTCGCGCTTGTGCAGGAGGAGCTTGCGCGTGCGCTCGGGCTCGTGGTTCTCAAGGTTGCCGTGGGAGTACGGGGAGATATGCGCGCCGAACAGGTAGGCCTCGCCGTCCTTGAGGGTGACGTAGCTGTCCTTGAGGTTGGCCTTCCCCCCGCGCAGCGACTTCACCTCGGTTCCCGTGAGCGCGATCCCGGCCTCGAACTTCTGGAGGATGAAGTAGTCGTGCAGCGCCTTCTTGTTGGAGGCGATCAACTTCTCGCCGGAATCGGTCTTCGCCGCCATGGGCGCGCGATTCTACGCGATGTACTCGATGCGGGCGGCGTGGCCGGTGGAACGGGCCAGCCGGGCGTCGCGGGTGATGAGCGGGAGGTCGAGAGACTCGGCGAGGGCGACGTAGGACGCATCGTAGGCGGTGATGTTCTGGCGGAGGAACCACATGCGCGGGACTAACGGTTCGATCGGGTATCGCGTAATCGGTGTGCGGCGAAAGATCGACAACGCGCTCTGAGCATGCTCGTCATCGACGATCTTTGTGAGCCAGCGTCGACGCATGGCGTGCAGGAACTCGGCGTCGATCGTGACCGGCGCGTGGAGATGTGCGTCCATGACACGCGACGCGGCGGGTCGAACGCCTACGAGAAAGGCGTCGACGAGCACCGACGCGTCAACGACGACCGAGGATGTTGCGCTGGTACTCCGGATCATCTTCAGGAAGCGGCCCGCGGAACTCGCGAATGTCGTCGGCAGATGTCCAGTTCTCCGGCAGGTCGAGCTTCGGCAGTCGTCGGATGAAAGACATGAGCTCCTCGCCCCGGAGCTGATGCCCGGGTGGCAACGCTTCGAGATCCCGCAGAAGCTCCGCCACCTGCCGTTGCTGCTCCGTCATTTCGTCGACATTCCCCATACGCAACAACATGCAACGCCCGCCACGCGCTGTCAAATTGCTCCCTCTGCTATGAGCGCCCGGGCGCGATTCTACGCGATGTACTCGATGCGGGCCGCGTGGCCGGTGGAACGGGCGAGGCGGGCATCACGGGTGATAAGCGGGAGGTTCAGGGATTCGGCGAGGGCGACGTAAGACGCGTCGTAAGCCGTGATGTTCTGGCGGAGGAACCACATGCGCGGTACGAGGACCTCGATTGGATGCCTGGTGATCGCACCGACGCAACGCCCGTTCGGCGCGAGCGACTTCGATACGCCCGGCGAGTGTCTGGCGTCGAAGCGAATGCACGATCTCAGCATCGATCGTCACAGGAGCATGCAGCACTTCGCCCGCGATGCGGGAGGAGATTGCTCGTGCGGCGTCGCTGCGAACGTACACGTCGACGAGCGCTGACGCGTCAACGACGATCGGCATCGTCTTCGGGCAGCGGCCCCCGCAACTCGCGAATGATATCGGCCGTGCTCGAACCGAGATACACGACCGGCTCACGGAGAACCTCATCGAGGATCTCGTCCAAAGGACGCTTCGGCACGACCATCCCCAGTTCGTGCGCGACCAACTCCGGAATCGTCATCCCGCTCGCGCGTGCTCGCTGGGCCAGCTCATCCTCGGCAATCTCGACAATCTTCCCCATACCCAACAACATGCAACGCCCGCCCCGCGCTGTCAAATTGCTCCCTCTGCTATGATCCGCGCCCGATTCTCACCTGAGGAGCAAATCTTCCTGCATGACCAATAAAACCATCGTGCACGTCATCGGCACCGGCACCATCGGCGAGCCGCTGATCGGGCTGTTCACGGACTTCAAGAAGGCCTGGGGCATCGACGAGGTCACCTTTCACAAGCGCACTCCCGCGCCGAACGACCGGGCCATGGTCGACTTCCTCATCAACCGCGGCGCGAACCTCGCCGCCGACGAGGAAGCCCGCGACGAGTTCGCGCGGCTCGGACACCGCGTCGCCTACACCGCCGACGAGGCCATCGAGCGGGCCACGGTCGTCGTCGACTGCACGCCCGCCGGCAACGACAACAAGCAGAAGTACTACCTGCGCATGAAGGGCCCGAAGGGCTACCTCGCCCAGGGGTCCGAGTTCGGCTTCGGTACGCCGTACGCCCGTGGCATCAACGACGAGATCCAGAGCCCGGACGATCGCTTCGTGCAGGTGGTGTCGTGCAACACGCACAACATCTCCGTCCTCCTCAAGACCCTGGCCACGCAGAAGGAGAAGCTGAGCCTCGAAGCGGGCCGCTTCGTCTGCATGCGCCGCGCGAACGACGTCTCGGACACGAAGTCGTTCATCGCCGCGCCCGAGGCGGGCAAGCACGACGATCCGGACTTCGGGACGCATCACGCCCGCGACGCGTATCACCTCTTCCAGACCGTCGGCGAGAAGCTGAACCTCTTCTCCTCCGCGATCAAGATCAACACGCAGTACATGCACACGCTCTGGTTCGATCTGGACCTCAAGCACGACACGACGCTCGAGGAAGTGAAGGCCGCGCTGCGCAACAACCCGCGCGTCGCCGTGACCAACAAGCGCAGCGTGAACCAGATCTTCTCGTTCGGCCGCGACCACGGCTACTACGGGCGCATCCTGTCCCAGACGGTCGTGCCGACGTCGACCCTCGCCGTGCCCAACCCGCGCAAGATCGTTGGCTTCTGCTACACGCCGCAGGATGGCAACTCGCTGCTCTCCTCGGTCGCCGCGACCCTGCGCTACATCGATGTGACCAAACTGGACGAGCGCCTCGACGTGCTCCGTCCATACATGTTCCGTGAGATCTAGAGAGATCGGCCGCCGCGTAGTGATCTGCGCGGCGGCGATCGTCTTCCTCGTCGCGCTGGTCCGCCGCTACCACTGGCTCGGCGGACCGTACCTCGACTTCTTCCCGCCCACGATTCAGGACCACGTGTGGCCCGCGCGATTCCCGAGCGCGGACGCGATCGTGCTCTGCCGCCGCGCCGAGCCGCTCCTGCCGCGCGGCGCGAAGGTCACCGTGCTCAAGCCGGCCGAGGCGCCGAACTACGATCAGACGCACTGGCTGACGGGATTGGGGATGCTCCCCCGCCAGCACCTCGTCCCGCAGAAGATCGATGAGCTCAAGCCCGACTACGTGATCTCGATCCACGAGGAACTGGCGCACGCAAGCTACGAGAAGGTCGCGAGCTTCCCGGAAGGCTTCCTCTACAAACGCCGATGACGACGGAAATCCTCGGTCTGCTCGCCTATCTGATCCTGCCTCTCGTGGGCATGATCGTGTGGCGGTGGACGCCGGTGAGTGCGCGCTGGAGCGTGGCCACGGCGGCAGGAGCGCTGATCGTCGCGCTGCTGATGTCCGCGCTTTCCGTGATCGGGATCGAGTGGAGCCGCGCCGTGCTCTTCACGCTGCTCGCGATCGTGATCGGCTTCGGCGTCTACAAACGGCCTCGCGCGACGGTGGAGCGCATCCAGTGGCATGTCGCCGACATCGGCACGGCGGTCGCCTGGCTGATGACGCTCTACGGCGTCGTCACCGCGCGCAGCTCGTGCGGCGATCTCGCGTTCACCTGGGGGCCGAAAGCGATCCGCTGGTTCCGCGCAGGCGGGCTCGATCCGGACGTGCTCAAGACCTGGCCGCAGCTCACCGTCGACTATCCGCCGCTGCAGACCCTGCTCCTCTCGTTCTCCAATCTCTTCTCCCATCAGTTTCCCTGGTGGGCGGCCGTCCTCGCGGGACCGCTGTTCATGATCCCGACCCTGCTCGTGATCCGTGTCTGGTCGCGCGACGCGATCGGCACGATGCTCGTCGCCGCCACCCTCGCCTACGCCTTCGCCCTCGCCTATCCCCATGGATGCGCGGAGCCACCGCTGTTGCTCTTCGAGACCATCGCCATCGCCGCGCTGGTCTTCATCGACGACCGGAGGACGCAGACGTTCCTCCTGGCGATGTCGCTCGCCGGTGCGGTCTACACGAAGCTCGAAGGAACGACCTTCGCCATCGCGGTCTTCCTCACGATCCTGATCATGCTGCGTCGACCGAAGCAGGCCTTCATCGTGATCACGCCCGCGGCGTTGCTGTTCGCCGCATGGATGGCGTTCGTGTTCAGGAACGGTCTGTATTACATGTACAGCGGCGCGACGCTGCCCATCTACTGGTCGGCTTTGCCGGTCACGCTCAAGACACTGCTGAAGGTCGCGAAGTTCGAGCTGTGGTGGCTGCCGTATCTCGTTCCGATCGTGCTCATCGCGATCGGGAACTGGCGCCGCGCACTCGCTCCCGTGTCGATCGCTCTGCTCACCACCGGGGCCACGGTTTACTTCTACGTGCACTACCCCGATCCGGTCTGGTGGATCGAAAGCTCGTCCCCGCGCGTCATCCTCACGCCGATGCTGGCGCTGCTGATCGGAGCCCTCTCGGCGAGCAATACGCAGCGCGCGCCTCTGGCGACAAACGCACAAGAAGGCTAGGCCAACCAGCGCCGGCGGCCGTGCCGCCTGCCTATGCTAGAGTCCCGCCCCATGGCGTGGTTCCGCAAGGAGAAGAAACCGAAGGAAGCGGTGGACCGTCAGGTCGCGATTCCCGAGGGGCTGTGGGTCAAATGTGACGAGTGCAAAGAGATCGTCTACCGCAAAGAGGTGGAGGCGAACTTCAACACCTGTCCCAAGTGCGGCTACCACTTCCGGCTCACCGCGCGCGAGCGCTTCGAGATCCTCTTCGACGACAACAAGTACAAGGAATTCGCCGGTGACATCCGCTCCGGCGATCCCCTCGGATTCCGCGACACGAAACGCTACGCCGACCGCCTGAAGGTCTACCAGCAGCGCGTCGGACAGGGCGACGCCGTCCTCTGCGCCGAGGGGAAGCTCGAGGGGATGCCGGTCGTCATCTGCGCGATGGAGTACGCCTTCATGGGCGGCTCGATGGGCTCCGTGGTCGGCGAGAAGATCACTATCGCCATCGAGCGCTGCGTCGAGAAGAAGGAGCCGCTGATCGTGGTCTCGTGCTCCGGCGGCGCGCGCATGCAGGAAGGCATCCTGTCTCTCATGCAGATGGCCAAGATCTCCGCCGCGCTGGCGCGCCTGAGCGCGGCGCGGCTGCCGTACATCTCCATTCTCACCGACCCGACCACGGGCGGCGTCACCGCGTCGTACGCGATGCTCGGTGATCTCAACATCGCCGAGCCGAAGGCGCTGATCGGTTTCGCCGGACCGCGCGTCATCGAACAGACTATCCGCCAGACCCTGCCGGAGGGCTTCCAGCGCAGCGAGTTCCTGGTGGAACACGGGATGGTGGACATGATCACGCCGCGGCCGGAGATGAAGACGGCGATCGGGCGCTTCCTGCGGATTTTCACGGGCAAGTAGTGCTGAGTGCCGGGTGCTGAGTGCTGAGACCCGCCCAACCGTCTTCTGCGCACTCAGCACTCAGCACTCAGCACTCAGCACGACTCGAGTGGCTCGACTCCCTCCAGGGCTCCGGCATCCGCCCCGGCCTCACCCGCATGCGCGCGTTGCTGCGCGCCCTCGGTAACCCCCATCGCGCCTATCCGTCGATCATCGTCGCCGGCACGAACGGGAAAGGCTCGACCAGCGCGATGCTGGCCTCGATTCTTCAGGCGGCGGGGAGGCGCGTCGGGCACTACACGTCGCCGCATCTCGTCGATCTCCGGGAGCGCTGGACCATCGGCGGCGCGATGATCGATCCGCAACTGCTCGACGAGTGCATCGTCGACCTGCAGAACGCTCCGGGAATCACGCCGACCTACTTCGAGGCGCTGACCCTGATCGCATTTCTCGCGTTCGCGAAAGCAACGTGCGACATCGCCGTGCTGGAAGTCGGGATGGGGGGGCGGCTCGATGCGACGAACGTGGTCGAGCCGATCGCCAGCGTCATCACCCCGGTCGGCATGGATCACATGGAGTACCTCGGCAACACCCTCCGCGCCATCGCGCGCGAGAAGGCCGGGGTCATTCACCGCGGCGCCGTCGCGCTGACGTCGAACGACGACCCGATCGTGCTGGACGTCTTGCGCCAGCGGGCGGAGAAGTTCGGCAATCGCCTGATTCACGTGACCGAAGAGCACGAGACGCCGCTGGCCGGTGACTTTCAGAAACGCAACGCGGCACTGGCCGTGCGAACCGCACGCGAGCTCGGCATCGACGAGCGTGCCATCGAAGAAGGCGTGCGCAACACGAAGTGGCGCGGACGGCTCGAGCGCATCGAGCACGCAGGGAAAACAGTGTGGATCGACGGCGGCCACAACGCCCACGCCATCGCCCGGACGGCGCCTTACTTCGACGCCAACGTCGCCCGTCCGCGGTTGCTCGTCTTCGGGATCATGAGCGACAAAGCCGTACTGCCCGTGGTCGAGAAGCTCTTCCCGCTCTTCGACCGCATCATCGCCACCGAGCCCTATCCCCCGCGATCGGTACGCGCGGACTCCTTCGAAGGCGTGATCGCGATCCCTGATCCGGACGATGCGTTCCGCGCGGCACTGGCGGCGGATGAGCGCAACATCGTCATCACCGGCTCGCTCTATCTCGCCGGTGCCGCCATCGCTTTTTTCGATAAGATCGCGCGGCCATGACGACAGCCGCTATCGGCCACGATTTTCTGCACCGCAGCCTCGCCGACACCGATCCCGACATCTTCGACGCCATCAAGCTCGAGACGACGCGTCAGAACGACACGCTCGAGCTGATCGCGTCCGAGAACCACGTCTCGACGGCCGTGCTCACGGCCATGGGGTCGGTCTTCACGAACAAGTACGCGGAAGGCTATCCGGGCAAGCGTTACTACGGCGGCTGCGGGCCGACGGACATCGTCGAGAACATCGCCATCCAGCGCGCGAAGGAGCTCTTCGGCGCCGAGCACGCGAACGTGCAGCCGCACTCCGGCTCGCAGGCGAACATGGCCGTGTACTTCGCCATGCTCAAGCCGGGCGACACGATCATGGGCATGGACCTCTCGCACGGCGGCCATCTCACTCACGGCCATCCGCTCTCATACAGCGGCCGCGACTTCAAGGTCGTGGCCTACGGCGTGCGCAAGGAAGATGAGCTGATCGACTACGACGAGATGCAGCGCATCGCCGAGGAGTCGAAGCCGCGGATGATCATCTGCGGGGCGTCGGCGTACTCGCGGGTCATCGACTTCAAGCGCATCCGCGAGGTCGCCGACGGCGTGGGCGCGCTGATGATGGCCGACATCGCCCACATCGCCGGCCTCGTCGTCACCGGACATCACCCCTCACCCGTTCCGTATGCGGACTTCGTCACCACCACCACGCACAAGACTCTGCGCGGACCGCGCGCGGGGCTGGTGCTGTGCAAGGAAAAGCACGCCAAGGACCTCGACCGCGCCGCGTTCCCGGGCGTGCAGGGCGGCCCGCTCGTGCACATCATCGCCGCCAAGGCGGTGGCCTTCCGGGAAGCGCTGTCGACGGAGTTCAAGGCCTACCAGGGACAGATCGTGAAGAACGCGAAGGCGCTGTGCGAGGCGGTGAAAGACACCGGCTTCCGCATCGTCTCCGGCGGCACGGACAACCACCTCTTCATGACCGACGTCTTCTCGAAAGGCATCACCGGCAAGGACGCGCAGAACATCCTCGAGGCGGCCAACATCACCGTGAACAAGAACACCATCCCCTTCGACACGCAGAAGCCGATGGTGGCCTCGGGCGTCCGCATCGGCACGCCTGCCGTGACCACGCGCGGCCTGCTCGAAACGGAGATGGGCACGATCGCCAGGCTCATGGCCCGCGCGCTCGACGCGAAGGGCGACGCCGCCGCGATCGAGGAAGTGAAGAAGGGCGTGAAAGAGTTGTGTGACCGGTTCCCGATTTACTGAGAAGGTGCTGAGTGCTGAGTGCTGGGTGCGGCACTCAGCACTCAGCACTCAGCACATGAAACGCTACCCCTACTACCCGATCTACATCGACATCGAAGACCGCGGCGTCGTGATCATCGGCGGCGGCAACGTCTGCGCCCGCAAGGCCGAGACGATGATGAAGTACGGCGCGCGCGTGACCGTGGTCTCGCCCGAGTTCACCGATGAGATCGAGCAGTGGGCGCGCGAGGGATGCCTCGCTCTGAAGCGCAAACCGTACGACGCGTCCGATCTCGATGGTGCGAGCCTCGTCATCGCCTCGACCGACGTGCAGAGTGTGAACGAGCAGATCGCCGCCGACTGCCGCGCGCGGCGCATCCCGGTCAACGTCGTCGACGTGACCCCGCTCTGCGAGTTCATCGTCCCGGCCATCATCGAGTCGGGCTCGATCCAGGTGGCCGTCTCGACCGGCGGCAAGTCGCCCGCGCTCGCACGCACGCTGAAGGAAGACCTGCAGCGCAGCATCGGTCCGGAGTACGCCGAGGTGAACGACGTCCTGGGCACGCTGCGCGAAGGCGCGAAGCGAGTGCTCCCCACCGACGTCGATCGCAAACGCTTCTTCGACGGGATCATCGCCCGGGGCATTCTGGAAATGCTGCGCGACGGCAGACGGGCCGAGGCGTATGAGACGATCGCCAGAGCATGCGAGGAAGCGGGAGTCCCCGTGAGCGAGCGGGTGCAGCAGGAATTGTCGTCGTCGCGGCAGTCCTGACCCTCTTCTTCGCGGACGTCCTCCTCGGCACCGGCACCTTCTACATCCGCGATCTCGTGTTCGGCGCGCATCCGTCGAAGACGATGCTGCGCGAGACGATCCTGGCCGGCGAGTTCCCGTCGTGGAACCGCTGGATCGGCGGCGGCCAGCCGATGGCGGCCAATCCCGCGCACCAGGTCTTCTATCCGCCGGCCTGGCTGATCCTCCTGCCCAGCTTCACGTACGGCTTCAACCTCTTTCTGCTGCTGCATCTCTTCATCGCGGCGATCGGGATGTACGCGCTGCTCCGATCGATGGACGCCGGCCCGCCGGCCAGCGTCGCCGCCGCGCTCTCGTTCGCGCTCGTCGCCGTGCTCGCCGTCCACGACTTCGTTCCCATCCTGCTCACGCTGGCGTGGCTGCCCTGGACCTGCCTCTTCGCGCGGCGATTTCTCGTGCATGGCGCGAGACGGGACTTCGCGCTGGCCGCGCTGTTCCTCGGCGTGCAAGTGCTCCTGGGCGAGATCGCCGTGCTGCTCCAGACCGGGACGATCCTCGGTTTTTACGCGCTGGAGAAGCGTCGCGGACGCGGCGTCGCGATCGTGGCCCTGCTCTGCATCGTGGCGGTGCTGCTGGCGATGGTGCAGTTCCTCCCGGCCGCCGATCACGCGCGCGGCTCCGTCCGCAGCCGTGGCTTCGCCTTCGATCGCGTCGTGAGCTGGAGCATGCCCGCCGCCCGCCTCGCGGAGCTCTTCAACCCCAACGTCCTCGGACACCAGATGCTCAACGGCCGCGCGGTCTATTGGGGCTCCCCGCTCTACGGCGAGCGCGGTGTGCCGTTCGTGCGCAGCATCTATCCCGGCATCGTGATGACCGTGCTGGCGATCGCGGGAGTCGTCGCGGGGGTGCGCGGACGCCGCATCACGTGCATTCTCGTCGCGCTCTCGATCCTCCTCGCCCTGGGCGGGCACACGCCGCTCTGGCGCTGGCTCTACGACCTCGGCCTCGCGCGCGCGATCCGTTATCCCGAGAAATTCATCCTCATGGCGCTCTTCGCGCTGACGGTGTTCGGCGCGCGCGTGCTCGATCGCCTGCTGGCGGGCGATGAGACGGTCATTCGCGCGGCGAAGCGCGTGGCGGCGGTGGTGGCCATCGTGCTCGGCGCGATCGCGGTGTTCGCGCTGACGTCTCTCTACGCGCCGCTCTTCATCCGGATGTGGAATCCGTCGTCGCGGATGATCGCGGAGATGCTGCCCGCGTCGCGCTCGGGATGGCTGCTCGCGGCTGGTCGCGCGGCGTTGCTGTTTATCCTCCTCCGCAACCTCGCGCGCGTGCGGCGGCCGGTCTGGCTGGCCCTCGCCATGACCCTCGTCCTCCTCGACCTCGGCCTGCTCGTGCCGGAGATCGCGCCGCGCATGCCCCGCTCGTACTTTGACGAGATGCCCACCGTGGCGCGCGAGTTTCACGCGCGACATCGCGATTGCCGGCTGCTCCACGTCGCGGGGTGGCAGCCGGGCGGCGCGTATCTGACGCAACGGCCGACGCTCTACTGGACGCACCGCAACGCCATGTATCCCCTGATGCCGGGATCGTGGGGGATCGCCACCGCGATCGAGACTGATCTCGAGCGCACCGCGCTGCTGCCGACCGCCGACTTTGTCGACGCCGTCTGGGCGATGAGCGGAAAGGACCCGGCGTGGCTGGAGAAGGCAGCGCGCGCGGCGAACGTCTGCGCCGTGGCGGTCTTCCATCAGCCGCCGGACCTGCAGCGACCCGTACGCCTGCTGCACCTGCCGGCGTCGCCGCGCTACTCGATGCAACACGGCGCAGTGCGGAGCGTGAAGGAGACGCCGACGACCGCGCGCATCGAAGTCGACGCCGCGGCAAACGATGCGCTGTACATGAGCGTCACCCCGCACAAGTACTGGCGCGTGATGGTCGACGGAAACACGACAAGTACGCAAGTCGCGAACGTCGGCTTCCAGAGCGTGAGCGTTCCCCCGGGACGCCATGTGGTGGAGATGCGCTATCGGAATCCGCTCTTTTTCATCGGCGGGATGGTCTCTCTCGTGACCCTCCTGGCGCTGCTGTGGCGCTTGCGGTGACGTGCTATCCTCCGCGCCGCCGCAATGCCCCTCCACGAGAAGAAAGTCATCGCCGTACTCCCCGCATACAACGCCGAGCGCACGCTCCAGGCGACGTATGACGACATCCCGAAGGACTGGGTGGACGAGATCCTGCTCGTCGATGACTGCTCGAAAGACGGTACCGTCGAGCTCTCGCGCAAGCTCGGGCTGCACACCGTCGTGCACCAGCAGAACCGCGGGTACGGCGGCAACCAGAAGACCTGCTATCGCACCGCGATGGAGGAGTTGGGCGGCGAGATCATGGTCATGGTCCATCCCGACCACCAGTACGACCCGACCATCATCCCCGAGCTCGTGAAGCCGCTCCTTCGCGGCGAGGCCGACGCCGTCTTCGGCTCACGCATGCTCGGCGGCCGGCCCATCGAAGGGGGCATGCCGAAGTGGAAGTACTTCGCGAATCTCTTCCTGACGATGATCGAGAACGCGACCTTCTACGTCTACCTCTCCGAGTACCACTCGGGCTTCCGCGCGTACACGAAGCGATTCCTGGACACGGTGAACTTCGAGGCCAACTCCGACAACTTCGTGTTCGACACCCAGATCATCGCCCAGGCGGTGGCGAAGGGGCTGAAGATCACCGAGGTGCCGATCCGGACGCGATACTTCGACGAGGCCTCGCAGGTCGGATTCTGGCGCGGCGTGCGCTACGGCCTGGGCATCCTCAAGACGATGGTCTTCTACAAGCTGCACAAAAAGCGGATCTGGAGTCACCGGATCTTCCGCGACCGCGTGCCCTCGCGCACGGCGGCCCCCGTCGCGTCGTGAGGCCGTGAGCGGCGAGCGGCGCACCGACCTTCTCGCGCTGGCGATCCTCACCGCCATCATCGCCGTCTTCTTCATCGACGTCCTCGAAGGGCGCAACGCGCTCTACCTGCGCGACATCTCTCACTACTACTACCCCGCCAAGCACGTGCTCCGCGAGATCGTCCTCGGCGGAGAGTTCCCCTATTGGAATCCGCTCCTCGCCGCCGGACAGCCGATGGCCGCAAACCCCGAGCACGAGGTCTTCTATCCGCTGACGTGGCTGATCCTCCTGCCCAGCTACGACTTCGGATTCCGCCTGCTGCTGGTCCTGCACATTCAGATCTCCGCCTGGACGATGTACGCGCTGCTCCGGTCGATGCGCAACTCGCCCGCGGCGGCATTCATCGGCGCGCTCTCGTTCGCGATGGGCGGCGTCGTGCTCTCGTGCCTCACCCTGCTGCCGATCCTGTTCGTGCTGGCCTGGCTGCCGTTGACCTGTCTCTTCACGCGGCGCTATCTGCTGGAGCGGAGACCGCGGGACTTCGGCTTGGCGGCGATGTCGCTGGGGCTGCAGATGCTGGTCGGCGAGCCCACGACCGTCGCCCAGACCGGCTTTCTCCTCGGCGCGTACGCGATCGCCCTGGGCATTCGGGAGCGCAGCCCGCGTCCGCTGTTGCGCGTGGCGCTGATCTCCGTCGCCGCACTGGCCGTCGCAGCAGTCATGTTCCTTCCCGCCGTCGATCACGCCGCGGACTCCGTCCGCGCGCGCGGCTTCACCTACGAGGTCGTGACGACGTGGAGCGCGCCGCTCGCCCGCATCGGCGAGCTGCTGTTTCCGCACTTTCTCGGCCATCACAATCCGGACGTCAACGTCTTCTGGGGCGCGCGGCTCTACGACCGCGCCACGCCGTTCTTCATGAGCATCTATCCGGGACTGCTCATTGCCGTGATGCTGATCGCCGGTCTCGTGCTCCGCGTTCGCGGCGCGGCGCTGACGGGGTCGATTCTGGCCGTGTCGTGGCTGCTCGCCCTGGGATCGCACACACCGCTCTGGCGATGGCTGTACGACCTCGGCCTCGCGCAATCGGTTCGCTATCCGGAGAAGTACCTGCTGATGGGCGTCTTCGCCGCGACCGTGTTCGGCGCGCGCGTGCTGGAGCAGATGCTCGCCGGCGACGACCGCCTTCGCCGCACAGCCATGCGCGTAGCGGCCGTCATCGGCGCATTGGCCGCCGTCCTCGGCGCGATCACGATGCTGCAGCCGGATCTGTTCGTCCGCGTCTGGCGGCCGCGCGCGGCCGAGGTGGCGGAGATGCTGCCTCGGGCGCGGACGTCGTGGCTCGTGGCCGTCCTCTTCGCCGCGTTGCTCGCCCTGCTGCTGCGCAATCTCCCGATGACACGCCGCCGGATCTGGATCGCTCTGGTCGCCTTGCTCGTCGTGCTCGACCTCGGCCTCGTCTTTCCGGAGCTCACACCGCGCATGCCTGCGTCATATCTCAACGAGCCGCCGCCGCTGGCGAAACAGCTCCCGGCCAACCGCCAGCCCTGGCGGCTGCTGCATGCGATCGAGTGGCAGAGCCAGGACGTCGCGTTCCGTCCGTACACGATCGGCACGGACCTCTACTGGATCCGCCGCCACGCCATGCGCCCGATGATGCCCGCGCGCTGGGGCATCCGCAGCGTGATGGAGGTCGACTACGACCAGACCGCGCTGCGGGCCACCACGGACTTTGTCGAGATCGCGTACTGGCTCGCTCACGGCCGCAAGGACTGGCCGGCGCTCATCGCACCGATGGCCAACGCGCGCTACCTCGGCTCGTACGAAGATCCGCAGACGGCACTCGCGCGCGTGGGCGGCGACCGTCGCCGCGTGCAACCCGTGCGCATCACCGTCCTCGGCGACAACCCGCGCTACTTCTTCGCCGAGCGCGTAGTGCCGATTCGCGCTCCGGAGGACTTTGCTGGCAGCCTGGCCACGGCCAGATCGACGAAGGGTGTGGCGTACGTGGAGGACAGGCGATCGCGCCTGTCCGGACAGGCAGGATTGCCTGTCCTCCACCGTGGTGTCGTCCGCGGCGTGCGCGAGACCGCCAACACCGCGAGCATTCTCGTCGAGACCGAGGGCCGCGCCTTGCTGGTCATCAGCGTCACGCCGCACAAGTACTGGCGGGTGACGATCGACGGCGCCGAGACCGAGGCGTTGAAGGTGAACGTCGGCTTCCAGGGCGTGGTCATTCCGACGGCGGGACAGCACATCGTGGAGATGCGCTATCGCAATCCGCTCATCGCGATCGGCGCGGCGATCTCGCTGCTCTCGCTCCTCGCGCTGGCCTTCATTACAATGCGCCGCCTGTGACCGACGCCCGGCGACACGATCTCTTCGCGATCGCGCTCCTCTCCCTCATCGCCACGTTGTTCTTCGTCGACGTGCTGGCCGGGACGGACAACTTCTACATGCGCGATCTCACGCGCTACTACTACCCGACCAAGCACATCCTGCGGGACATCGTGCAGGACGGCGAGTTCCCCTACTGGAACCGCCATTTTTCGGCCGGGCAGCCGATCGCCGCGAATCCCGAGCACGAGGTCTTCTACCCGTTCACCTGGCTGATCCTCCTCCCCAGCTACGACCTCGGCTACCGCCTGCACATCCTCGTGCACATCTACATCGGCCTGATCGGCATGTACGCCTTTCTGCGCTCGATGCAGTTGCGCGTACCTGCGGCGTTCTTCGGCGCGTTCTGCTTCGGGCTGGGCGGCCTCTATCTCTCCTACATCAACCTCCTGCCGATCCTCTTCTGCGCGGCGTGGATCCCGCTGACCTGCCTGTTCGTACGGCGCTTCCTGCTGCGCCCGAACCGGCGCGACTTCGCGCTCGCGTCGCTGTTCCTGGGCATGCAGTTCCTCGTCGCCGAGCCGACGACGGTCATGCAGACCGGCCTGCTCATCGGCATGTACGCCCTCTATCGCGGCTGGTATGCGGCGCGGGAGTGGGACCATCCGCGGTCGCATGCGATTCCGGAGATGCTCTCGCGCGTGGCATTCATTGCCCTGATCTCGGCCGCGGCCATCGCGGTCGGCGCGGCGCAGATGATCCCCGCCATCGATCACGTCGGCGAGTCCGCGCGCTCGCGCACCTTCGACTACTCGCTCGTCAGCGCGTGGAGTCTCCCCTGGGCCAAGCTCGCGGAGCTGATCTACCCCAACTTCCTCGGGCACATCTCCATCAAACAGGTGATGTGGTACTGGGGCGGCGGCCTGTATCCGGGGATGGGATCGCCGTTCCTCTTCAACGTCTACTGCGGCCTGCTCGTGACCGCGCTCGCCATCGGCGCGATCTTCGTCCGGCCGCGCGGCGGACGCTTCGTCCTCATCCTCTCCATCTTCTCCCTGCTGATCGCCCTCGGCGGTCACACGCCGCTGCTGCGCTGGCTCTACGACCTGGGCATCGCCACGTCGATCCGCTACCCCGAGAAGTTCATCCTCGTCGCGCTGTTCGCGATGATGGTGTTCGCCTCGAAGCTGCTCGACCGCATGCTCGCCGGCGACGACGCCATCCGCGACGCAGCCCTCGGCTTCATCGCCGCGACGACCATCGTCGCCCTGGCCATGACCATCTTCGCGTTCACGCCGTGGTACGCGAAGCTGTTCATCAAGGTGTGGGGACTGAAGGGTCCGAAGGCGGCCCAGCGCATGGTGGAGCTCTCGCGCGAGGGCTGGATCATCGCCGCGATTCGCGGGGGTGTCCTCTTCGCGCTGCTGTGGTCCGTGCGCACGCTCAAACGGCCGCTCTGGCTCGGCCTGATGCTGGTCTTCCTGCTCGCCGACGTGCTGCCGGTCGTGCACCAGATCAACCCGCGCATGCCGGCGCGCTTCTTCACCGACGAGCCGATCGCCTCGCGAGCTCTGCCGCGCGACCGCGACCGCTGGCGCGTCTTCCACGAGGCCGACTGGTATGGCCAGGAGGACCTGGCCAAGAAATACTTCTCGACCGGCGACGCGGTGTACTGGATCGTGCGCAACGGACTCTTTCCGATGACGCCCGCCGGCGAGGGGCTGCAGATGGCGCTCGAGCGCGACTATGACAAGACCGCGCTGCTGCCGTCCATCGATCTCGTCGACTCGCTCTGGGACGTCAAGCGCTCCGGCCGCAAGGACTGGTGGCGCCCGTTCGTGGCCATGGCCAACGTGCGGTTCCGCGGCGAGTACAAGCCGTTCGACGCGGAGCGCAAACGGGTCAACAAAGACATGAAACGCGCCGTGGCGATCCAGTACACGGACGTCGGATTCCATCCGCGCTATTACTTCGCCGATCAGATCGTGACCGTCCGCGACCGCCGCGACTTCGCCCAGAAGCTCTCCCACGGCGACTACAGCGAGGCCGTGGCCTTCGTCCACACGCCGTCCTTCGTCCCCGGACGCGGCGTCGTGCGCGGCCATCGCGAAACGCACAACACCGCCGTGATCGACGTCGAGAGCCAGGGTCGCGGGTTCCTGGTCATGAGCGTTACGCCGAACAAGTACTGGCACGTCACCATCGACGGCAAACGCGTAGAGCCGCAGGTCACGAACATCGGCTTCCAGGGCCTGGTCGTTCCCCACGGCAGGCACCGGGTGGAGATGCGTTACCGGAATACCCTGGCCGCGAACGGCGCGAAGGTCTCGATCGCTGCGGCCGTGCTGCTCATCATCCTGGCGCTGCTGCCCGTAAGACGGCGATGGCACGCGTAATCGACCCGCGCCGCCACCGGAACGAGCGCATCGCCGCGGCGGTCGTGGTGGTCGTGCTGGCCGCGATCGCGACGGTGGCGGTGCGGTGGAACCTCTTCGAGCAAAGGGAGCTGCGGAGCGACCAGCGCTACATCCCCAGACCGGTGACGATCACGCCCGACGTGACGGCGCTGCAGGAACTGGTGCGCATCGACAGCTCGAAGCCCGAGGGCGTGGCGCGGGCGGCGCGATGGATCGCCGCGTATCTGGAGAACAACGGCGTGCGCGCGGAGCTCATCGAGTCCGCCCCGTCGATGCTCAACGTATACGCGCGCATCAAGGGACGACGACCCGGCCACGCGCTCCTGCTCTTCAACCACATCGACGTCGTCCCGGCCGGCGACGGGTGGAGCTCCGATCCCTTCGCCGCGACCATCGGCGGCGACCGGATGTGGGGCCGCGGCACGCTGGACATGAAGGCCCTGACGATCTGCCAGCTCGTCGCGTTCGTGGACATCGCGAAGAGCGGCCGCGCCCCCGAGCACGATCTGGTCTTTCTCGCGACGGCCGAGGAAGAGCGCGGCAGCCGCGAGGGCATGCAGTGGCTGCTCGCGCATCGCCCCGACCTGTTCGACGGCGTGGCGTATGGCATCACCGAGGGCGGGATCACGGAGCTGATCGGGGACCGGCTGACGTACTTCGGAGTGGAGATCGGCGGGAAGCAGTTGGTGCAGGCCATCGTCTCCGCGCCGTCACGCGAGTCGTTGCGCGCGGCGCGCATCGCGCTCGAGCCGGCGATGTTTCCGCGGCAACCGGAGCGCGTCGTCCCCGCGGTGCGCGCGTACTTTCAACAGGCCGCGCCGACGCGCCTGCAGTTCCGCGACGCGCTCGCGGACATCGACAAGACCATTCGCGAAGGCCACTTCTGGAAGCTGCCGCCGACCTATCGCGATCTCGTGCAGAACTCCGTCGCGACGGGCGGACCGCAGGACCGGAACGGCCGCATGGAGATGCTCGTGACGATGATCAATCTTCCGGACGAGGATCCGGCGGCGCGCCTGGCCTGGCTGTCGAAGACCATCGCCCCGACGGGCGCGGTCGTACGCGACGTGCCGGTGCGCGAGGGTCCGGTGCCGACGTCGCCCGGGAACACGCGTCTCTTCGCGCTGCTGACCGCCGAGGCGAGCAAGCGGTACGGCGTCCCGGCGGGTGCCCAGGTGCTCTTCCGCTCCGCGACCGACTCCCGTTTCCTGCGTCGCCGGGGGATCGTCTGCTACGGGATCTCGCCGTACCTCGTGAACTTCGCGCAGTCGGTGTCGATCCACAGCGCGGACGAGTCGATCACCGTCCCCGCGTTTCAGGAGGGCATCGAGTTCACGCGTTCGGTGGTCCGGGCCTGGGCAGCGGAGTGACAATTCCTGTCACCGCCCTTGGCCGCGAATTGTCAGACTCGGCCTGCAGTAGCACCTAAGTCACTGATAACAAAGAGCAGTTCCGTGGCACCTGCATTGCGGATAGCAGCGTCGCAAGGAGGGCCTGAATGAACAGGAAGCAAAAAGGTTTTACCCTGATCGAGCTGCTGATCGTCGTCGCGATCATCGGCATTCTGGCCGCAATCGCCATTCCGAACCTTCTGACAGCGCTTCAGCGCTCCCGTCAGAAGCGCTCGATGGCCGACATGCGGTCGGTCGCAACGGCGTGGGAAGCGCGCGCCACGGACACCAACTCGTACGCGGCCGCCGGCGCGACCCTCTCGTGGCCGCTGCCGTCGGACGACGTGAGCAAGATCGAGACGATGCTGGTCCCGACGTACACGCGCAAGTTCGCGCGTTATGACGGCTGGGGCACGGCGTTCCAGATCGGCTACGACAGCCGCAACTACTCGATCGAGTCGCTCGGCGCGGACCAGAAAGAGTCGGGCGACCCGACCTCGGTCCAGGCGCCGCAGATCACCGGCAACTTCGACTGCGACATCGTCTTCTCCAACGGAAACTTCTGCATCTATCCGGAAGGCATTCAGTCGCAGTAGTCCGCGTCTCTCTCTCTCGTACGACGAAACGAGAACAACAACGAAACGGGCGCCGCAGGGCGCCCGTTTCGTTGCTGGTTGCTCGTGCGGCGTCGTAAGGCCACACGACTCGCAAGAAGCGTGCGGTCACGACGCGGCACCCGGAACCAACAACCAGCAACCAGCAACGCGCCGCAGGCGCGCTTATCCCAACTGGCGTTCCCGCAGCACCGCGTTCATGCTCGCGTACAGCCGTTCGTGCGCGGCCTGCGCGTCGCGGTAGATGTCCGGGAACTGCCCCAGATCCTTCTTGGCCACGACCAGGTTCACGCCGTAGAGAAACGCCGCGTTGCCGTCCATCGTGCGCAGGCCGTCCGCGACCAGCACGAAGAACGATTTCCGCCGGTCGTTCGGGACGAGGGAGATGATCGCTCCCATCGACTCGAGGGGCGGCGCCGTCATCTGCGCCGGATGCAGGACCACGAGCTGCGGAAACTCCTGCAGATAGAACTCGCGCGCGCGGGCCGGATCGGGAAAGTACACCGGCAGCAGCCCGACCAGCTTGGCCGCGTTGCGCAGGGCCGCGTCGTCCGCGCCGACGATGATCGCCTTCGCCCCCAGCTCGTTCTCGTGATCGTCGTCGTCGTCCTGCTGCTGTGGCGGCGCGGCCGGCGCCTCCAGCGTGCGCTTGTCGACGGTGAGCCTGGCCTTGCACACCGGGCAGGGGAACGACACCTCCCGCGGCGGCAGCTTGGTCTCGTCGAGCGAGAGAGGCTTCTGACAGCTCGTGCAGGTGATTCGGATCATCGTGCCTACTCCAGCAACGACAGCATCGACTCGCCGTCCTCGGCCGGCGGCAGGTTCTCGTCGCCGAGGCGGAGGGCGAGGTTCACGGGGTTGGAGGCGTAGGCGAGCGCGGTCTCCTTGGTGATCACGCGCTCCTTCCACAACCTCTCGATCTCGTCGTCGAAGGCCTGCATGCCGTCCACCAGACCGTCATGCATGGCGTCGGTGAGAGACCGGCCCTCGCTCTCGCCTTTCATGACGTAGTCGCGCGTGCGCATCGAGGTCTTCAGGATCTCCAGCGCGGCGATGCGGCCCCCGCCGATCTTCGGCAGCAGGCGCTGGGAGATCACGTAGCGGAACGACTGGGCCAGGCGCGTGCGGATCTGCGGCTCCTGATCCTTCGGAAAGACGCCGATGATGCGATCGACGGTCTTGGCCGCGTCGATGGTGTGCAGCGTGGACAGCACCAGGTGTCCCGTCTCCGCCGCCTCCATGGCGATCTCGATGGTCTCGACGTCGCGCATCTCACCGATGAGGATCACCTTCGGCGCCTGGCGCAACGCGGCGCGCAGGGCCAGCGAGAAGGTCCGCGTGTCCGCGCCGACCTCGCGCTGATTCACGGTCGACTTCACGTGGCGGTGCATGTACTCGACGGGGTCCTCGATGGTGATGATGTGGTACGCGTGGTTGTGATTGATCTCGTTGATCAGCGCCGCCAGCGTGGTCGACTTGCCCGAGCCGGTCGGGCCGGTGACCAGCACGATGCCGTTCTTGAGCCCGGCGATGTTCCACAGCTCCTTCGGCATCTTCAGCGACTCCAGCGACGGCACGCCCTCGGGGATCACGCGCAGCACGATCGCGTACGTCCCGCGCTGGGCGAAGACGTTCACCCGGAAGCGCGTCTTCTGCGGGACCGAGTAGCTGAGGTCCACCGAGCCGTTGGTCATCAGCGTGCGGGTGAGGTCGCGATCGCCGCGCAGCATGTGCATGGCGATCATCTCCGTCTGGAACGGCGTGAGCCGCGGCAGGCCGGGGAAGTTCACCGGGACGAGCTGCCCGTCCACTTCCACCTGCGGCGGACGCCCCACCGAGAAGTTCAGATCGGACACCCGATCCGAGACCTTCAACATCGCCTCGAGAATGGCGTCGAGATTGAAGTTCTTCATGATTCGCGAGGATTGTATAGGTCCTATACGTCGTATAGGTCGTATAGGTCGTATACGATCCGCCGGTGATCATCGCCATCGACCTCGGCGCGAAGCGCATCGGCGTCGCCGTCAGCGACTCCGGCGTCGTGGCCTCACCGCACTCGGTCATGCGCAATGAAGGAGACGTCGTGGAGAAGCTGGACCGCCTCGGGCGCGAGCTCGACGCGCAGCTGTTCGTGGTGGGCATCCCCGAGCGCAGGCACGCGTCAGCCGGCGATGACAAGTACCGCGCCTTCGCCGACGCCCTGCGGCAGAAAACCTGCAAACCGGTCGAGCTCTGGAACGAGAGTCTCTCCACCGTCGAAGCGATGGAGCGCCTCCGCGACTCCGGAAAGAACCGCCGCGAGGCGCAGAAAGACATCGACATGCATGCCGCCGCGGTGATCCTCCAGTCCTATCTCGACGACCGGCAACGGAGGCTGTCATAGCCAGACGCCGTAACGAACGGGGCGGATGCCGCAAGGTCTTCCGCTCCCTGATGACCGTGGCCGTGTTCGGCGTGCTCCTCGCCCTCGGCGGAGGATGGTTCTTCTGGCGCGCCGTCGACACGCCGTACAAGGGCTACTCCGAGCCGAAGAAGCGCGTGGAGATCCGCCGCGGCCTGCGCACCTCCGCGATCCTCCAGCAGTTGCAGAAGGAAGGCGTCATCCGCGACGAGTGGATCCCGCTGGTCTACATGAAGCTCGCCCGCGGTCGCGACTCGCTCAAGGCCGGCGTCTACGAGTTCGACAAGCCGCTCTCCCCGGTCGCGGTGATCGACAAGCTCGTTCGCGGCGACGTGATCCTGGCCAGCATCACCATCCGCGAGGGATTGGACCGCTTCGCCGTCGGGAAAATCTTCAGCGACGCCGGGTTCGGCTCGGAAGACGAGTGGAAGAAGATCACCGGAGAGCCGGACCTCATCCGCGACATCGCGCCCGACGCCGCGTCACTGGAGGGGTATCTCTTCCCCGACACGTACAAGTTCGATCCGGGAACGCCGGCGGCGACCATCGTCAAGGCCATGGTGGCGAACTTCCGCAAGCACTGGGGCAACGAGATCGCGCTGATCACGACGGGACTGAATCCGCACGAGACGGTGACGCTCGCGTCGATCGTGGAGACCGAGGCCCAGCGGCCGGACGAGAGACCGATCGTGGCGTCGGTCTACGTGAACCGCGTGCGCAAGCGCATGCTCCTCGGCGCCGACCCGACCGTGATCTACGCGATGAAGCTCGCCGGCACCTGGAACGGCAACATCCGCAAGGCCGACCTGCAGCTCGCCTCTCCGTACAACACCTACCGCACCCCCGGCCTGCCGCCCGGCCCGATCGCGAATCCGGGACTGGCATCGCTGCGCGCCGCGGCGGCTCCCGCGGCCACGCCGTACCTCTACTTCGTCGCGCGAAACGACGGCTCGCACGTCTTCGCGACGAACGTGCAGGAGCACAACAGAAACGTCGAGCAGTGGCAGCGCCAGTACTTCCGCGACAAGCGCCGCGCGGAGCAGCAACAGGCCCAGCCGCCAGCGGCGCGGCCGTGAACATTTTGCAAAATCGATGGTATTCTTCCCCGTCCACAAAAAGTCCCGGGGGTCCACCATCATGGCTGCGCGCAACAAGCCGTACGAGCAGTTCGGTCCGTACATCCTTTTCAAGAAACTCGAGCAGGATTCGCTGGGGGACCTCTGGCGCGCCGGCCGGATCGACGGGAGCCAGATCGGCACCACCGTCGCCTTGCGTCGCCTCTCCGGCGGTGACCGCGGCGCGCTGACCGCAAGCGCCGACACCGCGGCGCGCGTCGTGGCGCAGCTCACCGGAACGTCGTTCGTCCGCGATCAGGTCGCGGGCATCGCCGACGGCGTGCCGTTCCTCGCGTGGGACTACGCGGGCGGCCGCTCGCTGCGGCACATCGTCGACCGCGCACGCGGCGGCAAGGACGTGCAGCCGAATCCGCTGCCCATCGATCAGGCCATCGTCATCGCCGAGAAGGTCGCGCTTTCGCTGGCGACGACCGGCGACCTGCGCGACGGCTCCAGCGGACGCCTCTCGCACGGCGCGCTCCTGCCGCAGTTCATCTGGATCAGCGACGACGGTGAGATCCGCGTGGCCGGCCACCAGTTCGGTGCGGGCGTGCTCGCCGCGGTGCAGCACGATCCGAAGATCGCCGCGGAGATCGGGCGCTACCTCGCGCCGGAGTACCGCACGTCGGGACAGGCGCCCAAGAGCGCGGACGTCTTCGCCATGGGCGCGATCCTCTTCCTGCTCGTCACCGGACAGGAGCCGCCCGACGCGATGACCGCGAGCGCGTTCGTCTCCGCGGTCCGCGCCGCCAGGACGACGACCGGCACTCCGATCCCGGACGACATCCGGGTCCTCCTCGACAAGTCGTTCAACCTCGACCCGTCGATGCGCTACGCGTCGATGAGCGACATGAAGCAGGCCGTGTCGTCGCTCGCTCACGGCGGCAAGTACTCGGCCACGACCTTCAACCTCGCCTTCTATCTCTCCAATCTCCTGAAGAAGGAGATGGAGACGGAAGCGATCGAGCGCGACAAGGAGTCGAAGCTCAATCTCGCGCCGTATCTCGAGACGCCGAAGCCGGCGCCGGTGCCCGTGGCCGCACCGCCCGTGCAGAGGTCGCCGTTCGAAGCATCCGCCGCGGTGATGGACGACGAGGCGCCGAAGAGCAGGATGCCGCTCATCGCCATCGCCGCCGGCGTCGTCCTCGCCGCCCTCGGCGGCGGCGCATGGTGGATGTTCGGACGCCAGTCCGCGCCCGCCGCCACGCCCACCGCCGCGCAGATGCTTTCCACGCCCGCGCCGGTGCAGAAGGCGCCCGCGCTCCCCGAGCCGATCGTCGTCGCCGACAGCACCGCGGCAACAACCGGCACGGCCGATCCCGGCACGCAGAAACAGGCGTTCGAGGACGCGGTCAAGTCCAAGCTCCAGGCCGAGATGATGAAGCTCCAGAACGACTACATGGAGCAGCTCAAGCGGCAGCAGTCGAAGAACGCCCCCGTCCCGACGGTGACGCCGTCGACCACGCCGGTGCAGACCTCGGCCGCGGAAGAGCGTCCGGCGATGACCGCCGCGCAACTCGATCAGCAGCGCCGCGAGACGGCCGCGCGCACGGAAGAAGTGCCCGCCCCGGTCACGCCGGTGCAGACCCAGACCGTCGCACCGCAGGTCACGCAGCCGGCGGTGGCCACGCCGGTGCCGGCGCCCGCTCCGGTAGTGGCCACGGTTCGCGAAGGGGACGTCGTGGCGTACGCGGATCTCGACGTCCAGCCGCGTCCCACCCGTCCCATCACGCCGATGTATCCGCCCATCGCGCGGCAGCAGAAGATTGCCGCGACGATCGTCGTCACCGCGCTGATCAGCGAGCGCGGCGAAGTCACGGACGTGAAGCTGCTTCGCGGCGTGAACCGCTTCGGCATGGACGAGGCAGCGTTGCGCGCGATGCGCTCAGCGCGCTTCTCCGCGCCGATGAAGGACGGCAAGCGCGTGAAGACCTGGTTCCCGCAGACGATCGAGTTCAAGCCGTAGGCCGCCGCCCAACTACCACCGACACCTCGAAATAGCGCTTGCGCGCGATCCCCTCCAGGGGATCGCGCTCGCGCGTGAAGTTCCGCGATCCCGGCGCCGTGCTCGCGCCTTCTCGGAGCAGCACCGCGCCCGGATCCTCCACGAACGGCGGCACGACCCCCACCATGCGGCGGTCGCGATCCGCGAGCAACAGCTCCGCGAACGGCGCCAGGCGTTCGTCGACGTACAGCGGTCCCGGCGGAAGCGCCCCGATCGCGGCGACGGGCGGAGACACGGTCGTGTGCACGACCCGCAGCGCCGGCCACGTCCAGACGACCATCAGCGCCGTGATCGCGGCGAGCACGGGCGCGTAGCCGCGTCGCGGAATCCCGGCCGCCGCGAGCATCGCGAACATCGGCATGTATGCGATCGAAAAGCGGCTCGTGCTGTGGAAGTCGAGGAAGAGCCAGGCGAAGAGGCAGAACGGACCGAAGATCGCGATCGCCAGCCAGAAGCGCCGGCGCAGCACGGCGATCGCGATCAGGAGCGTGACGATCACGTTGATCGGCATGGCCCGGAAGGGGCGGAAGAAGAAGTCGTCCGCGACGCGCAGCACGCCCGGATGTCGCGGCGCGAGGAACGAGTCCGTGCTGCGGATGTACGCCTCGTGCGAGGCCAGCACGTCGCGATACGCGCTCCAGCCCCCGCTGAGCCAGGCCGCGGCGCCGTACGTCGTGCCGACGATCACGGCGATGAGCGCGCCGCCCGCCAGTCCGGAACGCCAGTTACGGCGAAACGCCAGCAGAAACGGCACCGAGCCGATGAGCAGATTCTGCGGACGAAATCCCGCCGCGATGGCCAGTACGATCGAGCCGGCCAGCACGTGGCCGCGGAGGAGCAGCGCGCACGCGGTCATCACCAGCACCATCGACGGCACGTCCGAGAACGCCGTGCCGCCGAAGAACCAGACGTTCGGAAAGAACGCCAGCAGCAGTCCCGCGCCGATCGCCACTTCGAACGGCGCGCGCAGAGCGCGGGCCAGGAAGTACATCGCCGGAAACACGAACAGCGACGACACGAGCACGATCGCCTGCAGCGCGTGAAAGCCATCCAGCGGAATCACCTTCGCCAGGGCGATGAAGAGCGGGAACCCGGGTGGGTGCGGGTGATACGCGCTGACGTCGAAGTCGCGGACCGCGAGCGCGAACAGCGCCTCGTCCCAGTCCCACAGCGTGAGCGACTTCGCCGGCCAGCGCATCGCCGCCGAGAACAGCGCGCACGCCCAGAAGACGACAGTGGAGCGGCGGGCTTCAGCCCGCCGAACCGAGGCCGGCGGGCTGAAGCC
>DATLOL010000055.1:0-20289 GCA_035536275.1 Thermoanaerobaculia bacterium | reverse complement strand
CCCCGCCGCTCCACAGGCCGATGTCCTGCTGCTCGACACGTTTGGCGAACTGGCCAAGGTGTACCGCTACGCGACCGCGGCGTTCATCGGAGGCACGCTCGTCGAGCGCGGCGGACACAATCCGATCGAGGCCGCGGCGTCGGGCGTGCCGGTCTGCTTCGGCCCGTCGATGTCCAACTTTCGGGAGATCGCCCAGGTCTTCCTCCGCAACGAGGCGGCCATGGAAGTGCGCAGCGCGGCGGAGGTATCGGAGTTCATGACGCGCATGCTCGAGCAGCCAACTCTCCAGCGCGCCTGGGGCGGGCGGGCCCGGGAGACGGTGCTGCAGAACCGCGGGGCGTCGGAGCGGACCGCGCGCCGGATTGTCGAGTTGCTCGCGTGAATCCGTGGCACCTCGTGACCCGGCTTCGGCGCACGCTCTATCGCGCCGGGATCCGGCGCGGCAAGCGGCTGCACCGGCCGGTGATCTCGGTGGGCAACATCACCTCCGGCGGCGCGGGGAAGACTCCGGCCGTGATCGCCATCGCACGGCGTTTGAAGGCGGAGGGACTGCGGGTCGCGGTCCTGACCCGCGGCTACGGCCGCAAGAGCGATTACGCCGGACCGGTCACATCAAATGATGCTGTTAAATTCGGCGATGAACCGGTCCTGATAAGAAATGCTTCGGATGCGGACGTTTTAGTTGGCGCCAATCGCTATTACAACGCGCTCGATTATGAGTGCGATGTATTCCTGCTCGACGACGGCTTCCAGCATCTGCAACTGAGACGGAGCTACGACCTGGTCATCGACGCGCCGGGGCGGTTCCATCGCGAAGGCCGCTCCGCGCTCGCCGACGCGGATGCCGTCATCCAGCGGAGGCTGCGCACCATCGTCCCCGAAGAGCTGCGCGGCAAACGGGTGCTTGCCTTCGCCGGGCTGGCGAACAACGAGCAGTTCTTCGCGTCGCTGCGCGCGGCGGGAGTGGACGTGGCGGAGACGAAAGGCTTCCGCGATCACCACCGCTACACCGAGGCCGATCTCGCCGCCATGAAGCGAAAAGGGCTGCCGCTCGTCACAACGGAGAAGGACAAGGTCAAGATCTCCGACCCGGACGTGATCGCGGTCGGAGCGGAGCTGGACATTCCGGAAGAGGTCATGAACGACATCGTGCGCGTGGCGCGCGGGGAGTCGCGGCGCAGGAAGCGCCGGAAGAACCCGCTGCTGCAGCGCATCGAGTACGCGGCGTATCGCATGCTGGCCCGGCGCGTCTCGGCGATGTCCGAGGAGTCTGTATATCGCTGGGGAACGCGGCTGGGGGCGGTCGCGCGACACGTCGTCCGCCGGCGCGATCGCATGGTCATGCGCAACCTGCGGTACGTCTATCCGGAGCGGCCCGCAAAAGAGCTGCGCAGGATCGCCGATGACTGCTGGCGCCACTTCGGCCGCGAGCTGCTCGTCTCCATCCAGTCCCAGAGCCTCTCCCTCGACGAGCTGGCGGAACGCTGCCCGTTCGTGAACATGGAGCTCGTCGAGGAGTCCATCGCCCGCGGGAAAGGGACGATCCTCATCAGCGCGCACTGGGGCGGATGGGAAGTGGCCGGCCTCGCGCTGATGTCGCGGGTGAAGAACGTCCACACCGTGGCCCGCCCGCTGGACAACGAGCTGCTCGAGCGCGAGCTGCAGCAGATCCGCGCGCGCACCGGAGCTGAGGTGGTCGACCGCCGCAGGGCGGCGCGCGTGCTCCTCCGCGGGCTCGCCGGGAACGGCGTGGCGGTGCTCCTTCCCGACCAGTCCGTCCTCCCGCGCGAGGGCGTTCTGGTGCCCTTTCTCGGCCACGACGCGTGGACCACTCCGGCGCCCGCGAAGATGGCGTTGCGCGCGGGCGCGACAATTGTGTTCGGTTTTTGCATTCCGGACGGGCTCAGGCATCGACTCGAGTTCCAGGAATCGATTCGGGCCGATCTATTGTCCGAGGCTGAGCGAGATCCGGTGGCGCTGACGAGAAAGATCAATGAGATCATCAGCGACCGTATCCATGCGCGTCCCGACCTCTGGCTGTGGATGCATGACCGCTGGAAAGGGACGGGAGAAAGAGACGTAACGCATGGCGTGTGAAACGGTCGTGATCGGCCTCAACTGGGTCGGAGACAATGTCCTGGCTCTCCCCGCGTTCAAAGCGCTCCAGCACCGCTTCCGGAGCGACGGAGGCATCGCCATCGCCGCGCCACCGAACGTCGCTCCGCTCCTCGAAGCCACGGGACTGTTCCGTGAGGTCGTCGCCTGGCCACGGGCGACGCGCAAGCGCATCGCCCTGCTCCGCGAGCGCGATTTCCGCCGGGCCATCATCTTCCCGAACTCGTTCCGCGCGGCGCTGATCGCCTTCGCCGCCGGCATCGACGAGCGCTGGGGCTATCCCACCGACGTGCGGGGCATGCTGCTCACGCACCGCGTCGCGCCTCCCGCCACGCGCGGCCATCAGCTCGACGACTACACGCCGCTGCTCGCCGCGCTGAACGCGCCGCGCGTGGTCGACGACATCCCGACCATCAAACTGAGCCCGTCGTTGCGCGAGCACGGACGCAAGGCCCTCCTCGGGATCGGCCTGCACATGGACCGCCCGATCATCGGCGTGCATCCGGGCGGTTTGTACGGGCGCGCGAAACACTGGGGCGACGACCGCTATGTCGACGCCGTCCGCCGCCTCCGCGTGGAAGGCTTCGACGTCGTGCTGCTCACCAGCCCCGGCGAGCGCGCCCAGGCGGAGCGCATCGCCACGACCTGCAACGGCGTGCCCATGGTCGGCCACGACGGCGACGTGCTGGAGCTGGCCGCGGCCATGTCCCATTGCGCGGCGATCCTCACCAACGACAGCGGTCCGCTGCACGTCGCCGCCGCTCTCGCCGTCCCCTCGGTCTCGATCTTCGGACCGACCGATCCGGAGCGTACGACCATCCCCGGCGCGACGCGCGTGATCCGCCAGCATCTCTCCTGTCAGCCCTGCTACCAGCGCGAATGTCCCCTCGGACACCACCGCTGCATGAGCGACGTCTCGGTCGACGAGGTGGTCGGGGCCGCGGTGGGGCTGTTCGCGGTCGATGAGGTGGAGGCGGAGCGGGTCTCGCCGTAATCCCGGCTCTATAATCGAGCGCGATGGCTCGCGCAGTCGCGGAGGAGAAGCTCTACAAGATCGGCGAAGTGTGCAAGCTCGCCGATCTGCAGCCCTACGTGCTTCGCTACTGGGAGACGGAGTTCCCGTCGCTCGCGCCGGGCAAGAGCGGCGGCGGCCAGCGTCTCTACAACCGCCGCGAAGTCGACATCATCCTGCGCATCAAGGAGCTGCTCTACAAAGAGGGCTTCACGATCGCCGGCGCGAAGAAGAGGCTGGAGCAGGAGCTTTCGGATCCCGCGCCGGTGGTTGTCGCACCGCCGGCAGAGGCGGCTCCACAGGTCGACTTGACGAAGGTGAAAGAAGAGTTGCGCGAGATCCTCGCGCTACTGCGTGAATAGCGCGACGATCTTCACCGCTTGCGACGCGGGACTCGCACCGGTACCGCCGCGGGGCGCGGGCTTGCGCTCCCCGCTGCGATCAGCAGGAGCAGTCCGGCCACTGCAACAATGACTTCGATCATGCCGTCCTCCTGCGCCGTCTAGTGCAGGTTCGCGGCCAGTTCGTAGACGCGCTGGTAGTCGCGCGCCGACCGCTCCCAGGAGAAGTCCGCGGCCATTCCGTTCGCCTGCAGCGCCTTCCATGCGGCCGCATCCTTGAAGTTCAGGATGCCCAGCCAGGCGGCGAGATAAAGATCGAGCGGATGGGCCGCGCCGAAGCCGAATCCGTTCGCGCTCTCCGAGTTGGTGCCATCGAAAGGGATCACCGTGTCCGCCAGACCGCCCGTCATGCGCACGACCGGGATCGTGCCGTACCGCAGCGCGTACATCTGGTTGAGACCACACGGCTCGTAGACCGAAGGCATCAGCAGCATGTCGGCGCCCGCGTACAGGCGATGCGCGAGGGCGCTGTCGAATCCGATCCAGACCCGGCAATGCGTGGGGTGACGCTCGGCGATGCGCGTCAGCGCCTCCTCGAACACCGGCTCGCCGCTGCCGAGGATCGCGACCTGCGCGCCGGCGGCGAGGAGCCGGTCCAGGACCGGGATCAGCAACTGGAAGCCCTTCTGGTCGACGAGGCGCGACACCGCGCAGATCAGCGGGATCTTCGCCGAGAACTTGAACCCGGCCTCTTTCGCCAGCGCACGCTTGTTCTTCTGCTTCTCCTTGATCGTCTCGGCGTCGTAGTTCGCGGCCAGCAGCGTGTCCGTCCACGGATCCCACTCGTCGACGTCGACGCCGTTGAGAATCCCGGTCAGTTGCACTGCGCGCAGAACGCCGTCGAGCCCGGCCCCGTGCTCGGCCGTGCGGATCTCGCGCGCGTACGTCGGCGAGACCGTCGTGACCTGGTCCGCGAAGACGATCCCACCCTTCATCGGATTGAGCGCGCCGAAATGCTCGACGCCGCCCGGCGCCCAGTAGCGGCTGTGGAGTCCGGTCAGCGCGAACGCTTCCGGGCCGGCCGCACCCTGATAGTGCAGGTTGTGAATCGTGTAGACGGAGCGCGTCTTCGCGAAGTGCGTCCCCCCGCGCAGGCCCGAATGCAGATATACGGGCAGCAGCGCTGTGTGCCAGTCGTGGCAGTGGAGGATGTCCGGCGCGATGTCGAGCAACTCGCAGCCGCGGATGATCGCGCGGCAGAAGAAGGCGTAGCGCAGGAGGAAGTCGTCGGTGCCGTAGGGACTGGTCGCGTAGATCTGATCGCGCTCGTAGAAGTGATCGTTGGCGATGAGGATCAGCGGGATGTCGGTCCCCGGCAGTGTCGTCCGCAGGAACGTCGCCTCGGCCACCCAGTTCGCCCACGCGATCGTCACCGTGGGCAGCACCGGATACGGCGTAATGCCGTTCCTCTCGAACCAGTGCCGCGCCTGCCGGTAGTAGGGCATGAACACGACGACGTCGTGGCCGAGTGCCGCGAGCGCCTTCGGCAGCGAGCCGCAGACGTCTCCCAGACCGCCGGTCTTGGCGATGGGGCTCACTTCGGCGGTGGCGAAGACGATTCTCATGGTTCGGTTTTCAGTCTATCCCGAGCGCAGTCGAGGGATCAGCGAGCCCTCGCTGCACGAGCCTCATGCTTGGAGACTCCGTTGATCCCTCGACTTCGCTCGGGATGAACTTAGGGAGAGCACTTAGGAAACAGAGATGCCCGCGTACCCCACCACGTGCGAGTAGTCCCCGTTCACGTCGCCCGACGTCGCATGCTTGATCAACCGCGCCTCCGAAGCACCGAGCGCGTTCGCCGCGACCAGCATCGTCGTCGTGGGGATGAAGCCGCACATGGAAACGTCGTATTCGTCGACCACCTGCCAGAGCTCTCGCGGGTTCCGGGCCAGGACCTGGTCGATCGCCAACTGGTCCTTGCGCAGCGTTTCGCGCTGGTCCTCGTAGTGATTGAGGTCTGAGCTGGCCAGGATCGCGACCGGGTCGCGCTCCTCCTTCAGCACGTCGGCGATGGCGCGTCCGATCTCTTCGGCGTAGTCGTAGCGGTGCGCGCCGAGGCAGATGGGGACGAAGGTGAAATCGCCGAGGGTGCGCTGGAGAAACGGGAGCTGCACTTCGAGCGAGTGCTCGCGTGCGTGAGCACGCGTGTCGTCGGCGAGGAGAGCGGTCTTCGCCATGAGCGCGTCCGCGAGCGACGTCTCGATGGCCACGTCGCCGAACGGCGTGCGCCACGCGCCTTCGCGATTGATGGCGGCGAAGTGGCCCGCGCCGGTGTGATTCGGGCAGAGGATGATCAGCCGCTTCGGCAGCTCGGCCAGCGCGTAGACGGCGGCGGCGACGTGGCCGCTGTACATCAGCCCCGCGTGCGGCACGACCGCGGCGAGGACGCGCTCCTTCGGCGGCGCGGGCGGATTCGCGGCGAAACACGCGTCCACCTGTTTGCGCAGACGGTCGGGCGAGCCCTCGTAGAACGTGCCGGCGACGGCGGGCGGACGGACGTACATGCCCGAAAGTTTATCCTTCCGGACCGCCGGCCGCTGACCGGCGGTCCATCAGGCTCGCGGCCGCGAATTCGCGCAAAGCGCGTCGCCCGTCCTCATCCGATTCTTCGTACGCGAGTTCGAGGAGCGTGACCTGATCTTCGCTTTCGGCCGCCGAGATCGTGAAGCCGTCCGGCGGTTGCTCGCCGTTGGTCGTCGTCTGCTGTGTCCAGCGTCCTGCATTCCGTTCACAGCGCAGGAACGTTTCGCTCCATCGCGCCGCCGATCCGAGGTCGGAGAGCATCCGATCACCGTCGATGACGTTGTGCTCGATGTCGCCTTCGGCGTTTGCGACCTCGGCACGTCGGATCTGTTCCTGGTATCCGGCGATGAACTCCGACAGGCCGACGCCCCGTTCCTGGAAACGCATGAGCAGGTCTCGATCCGGTGGTACCCCATGATCGGCGGTGCCCGTCACGAGGGCACGGACCCGGATGTTCCCGCGGACGTCGAGAAACGCCAGCTCATGCTCCGATCCTTGTTCGTACGCGCATCGACCGGAGAGTAGAGCGCCCGACGGTCCGAGGTCGAGCACCAGCACCTGCTCCTCGCCGAAGGTTGCGGGGATCGGCTTCGCCAGTCGCAGCCATGCAGCGAATGATCCGTCCCGCGTGCCGTTCAACTCCCGCTGCATGCTTCGCCCCGCCGCGGCAATCCACGTCTTCGCGCGCCTCGGTGACGTGCGTACACGCCCGGAAGTTTATCCCCTGACCGTGATCAGACCTCGGTGCCGCTAGCGATCTTCGCCGTTTCCGCCTGCTGGCGGTCGCGCTCTCGGCGTTCGTCGTCATCGGTCAGCGCTTCGGTGACGACATCGCACAGCGCGCTTTCCGCATCCTCCCGTTGTGCTCCGGCGAGCAGCGACCGCAGAACGGGCGGCGCGATGAAGGTTGTGATCATCACCATGAGCGCGACCGAGCTGTAGAGCCCCGTGGATAGGAGACCGGCGGATAACCCGAGTTGCGCGAAGATCAGACCCACTTCGCCGCGGGGAACCATTCCGACGCCGATCACGAGTTTTCGCAGTGGTCTTCCGAAGGCCGCGTAACCGGCAAGAATCTTCCCCACGATGGCGACGACCGTCAGAAGCATTCCGATGATGAAGAACGGTCGTGTCGCAGCGTTGAAGGGGTTGAGCGCCTTGAGATCCACCGCCGCGCCGACCGACACGAAGAAGATCGGGATGAAGAACTGCGCGACGTCGTAGACCTCGTGCTCGATATCCCGGCCCCGATCTGTTTTCGCAAGAACCAGCCCTGCGGCGAATGCACCGATGATGAGTGCCGAACCCGCGAGATCCGCAAGGTACGCGAGGCCGAACGCGAACATGATCGACGCGAAGAAGAGCGCCTTTCCCACGCGGACGCGGGCAATCAGCTTGATCAACCGCGGAGCGAGCAGCGAGCCGACGATCACGGCGAGGGCGACGAATCCGAAAGCAACACCAACGATTTTCGTCACGCCGATCGCCGTCATCTTTTCGCCCGCCGCGACGGCGCTGATCACCGTAAGCAGCACGAGTCCGAAAATGTCGTCCACCACCGCCGCGCCCAGGATTACCTGAGACTCATCCGTTTTCAGGTGACCCAGGTCCGACAGAACGCGCGCTGTGATTCCCACGGACGTCGCCGTCAGGGCGGCGCCAAGGAAGACGGATACGGTCGTCGGATATCCGAGCGCCGCACCGACGCCGTACCCGGCACCGAAGGGGAGGAGCACGCCGACCGCAGCGACTGACGCCGAGGTTCCGCCGACGGACAGGAGGCGTTGGATGTCGGTCTCCAATCCAATCAGGAAGAGCAGGAGGATCACGCCCAACTCGGCCAGCACGTGCAACACCGGATCGTGCGCGTCGATCAGGTGCAGTCCGGAGACGCCGATGACGATGCCGCCGATCATCTCGCCCAGAACGGCCGGCTGCCCGATGCGCTCGGCGAGCTCACCGAAGAGTTTTGCGGCCGCAAAGATGGCGAGAAGGGCGATCAGCAGTTCAGCGATCGCCACGAGGAACCTCCCTGCGAGGCGTGACGATCCGAGCGGGTGACGGGATGCGAGAGCGCAACGCGAACCTCCTGGAGCGGCGGCCCGACCGCTCGGCGTCCCTGCGAGAAGGAAGCTTCTCGCACCCGTTGTCAGCAAGCTAATACACGCGCGTCCGCAAATATTGCGCAGTGACGAGATCAAGCGGCCGCGGTAACAGCACCCCGCGAACATCCGATTTCGCGCGTGCCGCGTTGCAGTCCCTCGAGAGAGGAGAGGCGCTGCTCGAGGAATGCTTTCAGCCGCTCCGTGACCGCGCCCATGAAGCGCGCACCTTAGCAACGTGCATCGCCGTGCGCTCTCCCGTAAAGGGGGGAGACGTTGCCGTCGGTATCCCCTGTTTGCCGGATGGACGTGAGGATGGCGTCGGGGCATAGTCCCGTGTCGATGACGTTCGTGGTGGAGCGGATGGATCTTTGCGATGCGGACGGCCCAGTCCAATGGGAGCGAGCCGCAACGCAGCGCTATGGCGAGGCACCTGGCCCCGATGCGCGCGGTGTTCTCGCCGCCGTCGTCGCACGTGAAGGTGGCGTCCAGCTCGGCGTCGCGGCGACATATGCCGATGGACAGGCGGTGATGCTCGCGCAACAGGGCGAGGTCGTCTACGCGCTTCACGCGCGTCCACGAGCGAAGGTCGGAACCACGAATGACGACTAACTTTCCGGTGCGGTGAGCGGTCCAATGACATGGGTGCGGGAAATACGTTCTCGCAGGTGATGCCGGGCGGCCGGGCCGCCGTCCGGGTGCGGAGAACGGTGAGCCCTGATGAAGTCGCGCCCGATCGCAACACGAATCCTCCCTTTCCTCGGCTCGATCGCGCTCCTCGTCACAGCGGCTCACTTCTGGAGCGGTCCCGGAATGCCGCCCGCGCCTCCGGCCACCGATGACCGGCGAGCGCATGAATGGCTGTCGCCGCGTCGAGCCATTCGCGTAAGCGTGGTCTACGACGCCGATTTCGATCGCGCCCGGGATGGCAAGGCTGCGGAGCTCATCGAACAGGCGTTCGGCATCGTCAACATCGAGTGGCAACGCTACCGCGGGGAGTGGTTCGAGATCTCCGACTGGCAGCTTCGCTCGTCCGGTCCGGAGCTGGACGCCACGCATGTTCTCGGAAGCTTTCTTCTGAGCACGGCTTCAGAACCCTCGACGATTCGCGTTCGAATCGTAGGACGCCAGCTCGAGGTCTACAGCGATGGCCGAACGGCGATGCCTGTGGGAGGACTCGCGTTCCGCGGATCTGACGTGCTGCTCGTGAGCGCTCCGGCGAATGTGACCGTGGAGCTGCTCGCGTACTACCTCTTCCACGAGATCGGTCATCTGTGGGAGGCGTACGACATCCCGTTCGCCGGCGGTGAAACGACCTATGGCGACAAGAGCCGTTATACCTTCGAAGTGGACGCGGGGAATGCCGAGATCCTCGACGACTCCCGCGGTCCATCGCCGCGGAGCACGCCGAACCTCGCACCGGCGATCATCAGCCGCCGATTTGCAGAGGCGCGACGCTTGACGGCGGACGCAACCATCCTCGGACGTCTGCATGACCTTCTGCTGCACGAAGCGACGCCGTCGAATCCCGCGTGGCAGCGGAAGAAGCGGGAGCTCTTCGAAACCGTGCACGACGAGAGGGTCCGCCGGTTCGTCCTCGATCAGGAAACCACGCCCCGCGAGCGGCGCGAAGAAACCGAGGTGCGCCGGCAACTCGCCGCCCGCTACTGGCGCGCGAATGAGGCTCTGAGGCAAGGAGACACGGCCCTTGCGGAACAGGAGCTGAACGCAATGCGGCTGCTTCAGGAGACGGAGGCGATCGACAACGTGCGCATTCTGCTCGGCGCCGTGGGGCGGAAGATTCGCAGGCAGGCCAGGTGACGCGATGCCATTGGCTACGCTGCGACACGTGAGTACATCGACCCAAACGCGTACCCGGTCGCGCGCAGGCGCCTCCCCTGTAGACCGGATGTACATCGCTCCCGCGCGGCCATAACCTGCGAATCGTGGGTGGCGGCGGCGTCTCGTCGCGGCAGCGAAGTGCCCCCTCCGCGGCCGAGGACGAGCGTCGCCTCCCACGCCAGAAAGGACGGAATGTCGATTCGTACAGCAGTCTCGCTGCACTCGCGTCTCCGTCGTGCCCTTGTCGGGCCGGCGCGACTGCGGGACAGCCTGGTGGTCATCGTCGGTGCGTTGCTCTGCGCGGGTCTCATCTTCGGCCTGCTCTACGACGTGTTCGACTCCACGCTGCGACGCTGGACGGATCGCGATCTCAACGGGCGTGCTCACCTGATCGGCGTTGCAATGGAGGCCAGCTCGCGGGATGCAACGCCGCATGCAATGCAGCAGCTCCTCGGCGACCTCGCTTCAACCGACGATGCGGCGAACCTCGTCGCATGCTCGCCCGCGGGGACGACGATCGCTGCGTCCGGAATCGCGCGCGGCCTCGGGTGTCGCTCCGAGTTGGCCCTGGCCGCGCTGCAAGCTCACGGGAAATCCATACGCGGTCTCCTCGGCTCGCACCGCGTCGTCGTGACCGCGCACCCCGCTGGCGCACGCGGCACGCTCTTCATCGTGCAGGATCGCACCTTCCTGGACGCGCGCCGAAAGCACGTCCTGCAGGTCCTGTTCGTGTCTGCTGAATTCGCCCTGCTGGCGTTGCTCGTCCTTGCGCGGGCAGGCGCGCGAATCGGCAGCCGGCGCACCGAGGAGGCCGCGCGATCGGTCATCCGTCAGATGCGCTCGCGTACGACGGCCGACGTTCCGATTCCGCCGGACCTCCGCCTGCTCGTCCGTGACATGCACGATGCCGTTCAACATCTCCGCACGGAAAACGGGGAAGGTCGAGACGGTGCCGAGCGCCTTCGGGCGTTCGTGAATGCGGAGATTCCCAACGGCGGTCTGATCGTGATCGCCAACCGCGAGCCGTACGCGCACGAGTTCGATGAGGGCGGGAAGGTGGTGGTGCGGCAACCTGCCAGCGGCCTCGTAACCGGCATCGAGCCGATGCTCCGCGCGTGCGGCGGGACGTGGATCGCCCATGGCGGCGGCTCCGCCGATCACCTGAGTGCCGATCGGATGGGACGCCTGGCCGTTCCGCCCGGCGCGCCCGAGTACACGCTCCGCCGGCTCTGGATCGAAGAGGAGGCTTACGAGCGGTATTACTCCGGATTCGCGAATGAGGGCATCTGGCCGCTCTGTCACGTGGCGCACACGCAGCCGTCGTTCCGCGCGCCGGATTGGATCGCTTATCAGGCCGTCAATGAAACGTTCGCACGAGCGGCGGTCGAGGAGGCGAGCGCGGACGGGCTGCTGCTCATTCAGGACTACCATTTCGCGCTCGTCCCGAAGCTCGTGCGCGATCAGGCACCGCACGTCGTGACCAGTCTCTTCTGGCACATCCCCTGGCCCAATTCCGAGGTCGCGGGCATCTGTCCGTGGAAGGAGTCCGTCCTCGAAGGAATGCTCGGCGCCGACATCATCGGCTTCCACACGCAGCAGTACTGCCTGAATTTCCTCGACACCGTGCAGCGCTATCTCGAGTGCCGCGTCGACCTGGAAACGATGTCCGTGTCCTACGGGGGGCATCTCACGCAGATCCGCTCGTATCCGATCAGCGTCGAGTGGCCCTATCCTGCCGCGTCGCCTGCCGACGGCGCGGGCCTGCGTGAATCGCTCGGCATCGCCGGCGACGCGCACGTCAGCGTCGGCGTCGATCGCGCGGACTACACGAAGGGACTCATCGAGCGGGTTGCCGCCGTGGAGGTGCTGCTGGAGGAGAATCCCTCGCTGATCGGCAAGTACGTATTCGTGCAGCTCGCATCGCCCACGCGAACACGAATCGTGAAGTACCGGCGGCTCGCCGACGATTTGAAGGAAATCGTCGCTCGCGTGAACGGTCGTTTCGGAACCGGGACGTGGCAGCCGATTCTCCTGCAAATGCGCACGTTCAGCCCCGACGAGGTGCGCTGTCATTACGCGATGGCCGACAGCGCGCTCGTCACGCCGTTGCACGATGGGATGAATCTCGTCGCCAAGGAGTACGTCGCCGCTTGCAACGACGGCGATGGTGCGCTCGTCCTCAGCGTCTTTGCCGGGGCGTCGAAGGAGCTCGACGGGGCGCTCCTCGTCAACCCCTACGACACGCAGCAAGTCGCCGAGACGATCCTGCGCGCCATTCGCATGCCGTCTGCGGAACGCCGGGCGCGCATGCAGGCGATGCGGGATCAGATCGCGTCTCATTCGATTTACGACTGGTCCGAGAAGCTGCTGACGGACATGCGCAGCATTCGCCAGGAGCGCGCGCGGTTCTGGCCGCAGCGCGTCCCATTGCAGCGCGTGAAGCCGCGAGAGGTCGTGGCGGGATGACCGGCGGCTCCACGCTCCTCGCGTTCGATTTCGACGGCACCCTCGCTCCGATCCGCGACGATCCCGCGTCGGTGGAGCTCGATCGTGGTGCCGCGGCGCTGCTCGCCGAGACGACGCGCATGGAAGGCGTCGTCGTCGCGATCGTCTCGGGCCGCGATGCCGACGACCTCACCGGTCGCGTCAACGCTCCGGGCGCATACCTCATCGCCTCCCACGGTCTCGAGATCCACGCACCGGGCGGGCTCCTCGTCCGCGATGTTCCGCCGCTCGCGATCGAGCTTCATTCGGAGCTCGGTCGCGAGATTGCGGCCAGCGGTCTCCGGCTGGAAACCAAGAAACACGCGCTCGCGCTCCACTGGCGCGGCGTTCCCTACGAAGCGATCGCTCCCGTCGTCGAGATGTTCCGGCGGTGGGCGAGGGACGCGCATCTCGACGTGATCGAAGGGCGCTGCGTCGTGGAAGCGCGCCGGCCGGGTGGAGGGAAAGAGGAGGCACTGCGGTGGCTCGCGCGTGCTGTGGGCGCCGGCCGCGTCGTCTATGCCGGGGACGACATCACCGATTTTGGCCCGCTGAGGTTTGCCGCGGAGAATGGCCGTGCGCTGTTCGTCGCCAGTGGCGAGAGGGTACCGCCTCCCGGCGTGACCGTGGTTGGATCATTTCGCGAGCTCTTCCGTCTGATCCGCGAGGAAGTGATGATCTGACGACACGTGTTGTCACCTGGTGCCCATGCGAATCAAAAGTCAGTGGCAGCGGAGGTTCTTCGCGACGTGGCCCGTCGCGGCGGCCGCGCTCGGCGGACTGCTGTTGCTGATCTATACGTCGATCGCCACGACCTCGCGAAAAGCCGAAGAGATTTACGCACAGCTCGATCAGTTGAACACGCACCATCGTGACGTGGAGAGCACGCTGCGGCGGCTGCGCGCGGATGTCTATCTGTCCAGTATCTACATCCGCGACTACCTGCTCGATACCGATCGCGCGGAAGCTCCGGAGTATCGGCAACATCTCACCGAGCTGCGCCAGAAACACAGCGCGTCCGTGAAAGAGCTTCGTACGTTACTTCCCGCCAACGCCGCGCCCCGTATGGACAACCTCGACAGCCGCCTGGACGACTATTGGCAGGCCTTCGAGCCCTTGTTCGAGTGGTCCGCTTACGAAAAGATGATGCGCAGCGGCCGATTCCTGCGCCGGGAGGTGCTCCCGCGCCGCGAAGCCGTGCTTTCGATCACGAACGACATCGAACAACTCAACAACACCAACCTTGCGACGCAACGGGCCGAAGTCACCCGGCGCCTGGCCACGTTTCGCGAGGATCTGCATCGCCGCCTCTGGCGCACCCTCCTCCTCGGTTTCGTCGTCGCGTTCGTCGCTGTCGTTCGCCTCCGGATGCTGGAGCGTCGTTCCGAGCAGCAGCGCGAACATGCCGAGCGGGCCGAGCATGAGATGCGACTTCTCTCCCAGCAGCTCGTCGCCGCCCAGGAGGAGGAGCGAAAGAAGCTCACGCGCGAGCTGCACGATCACGTCGGCCAGATGCTGACCGCGTTGCGGATGGAGATCGGACGCGCCGATCGAGCGCGCGGCGATTCGGGCTCCGATACGCAGCTCTCGCACGCCATCGCCGAGGCGAAACGGCTACTCGACACGATTCTGCGATCTGTTCGCGACCTGGTGATGGGCCTTCGCCCGAGCATGCTCGACGACTTCGGTCTGCAGCCGGCGCTCGAATGGCTCGTCCGCGATTTCCGCCGGCGGTACGGCACTCCCATCGATCTCACGCTGTCCGGCGAAATCGACACCCTTCCGGACCAGTACCGGACCTGCATCTATCGCATCGTGCAGGAAGCGCTGACCAACTGCGCGCGCCACGCGCACTCGAAACGGATCGAGATTACGTTGCGCTTCGACAGAAACACGCTCGATCTCATCGTCGCCGACGACGGTGTCGGCATCGAGTCAGGCCGTAGTCGCGGAATGGGCCTGATCGGAATCGAAGAGCGCGTGCGCGAGCTGCACGGGACCTTCGACGTCGGTCCGCACAAACCGGCCGGTACTGACCTGCGAGTCACGATTCCGGTCACCCTGTCGATTGAGGAGGCCCAACGTGCGCGTGCTGCTGGCTGACGATCATTCCATCGTGCGACGCGGCATGCGATCGCTGCTGGAGACCGAGGATTCCGTCGAAGTGGTCGCGGAGGCGTCTGACGGTCTCGAAGCGCTGCGCCTGTGTGAAGAGCACCATCCCGACCTGCTGATCCTCGACGTGGCCATGCCGAAGCTCAACGGGATCGACGTAGCCGCCCGATCGCAGAAGATGGATCCGCCGCCGCAGGCCATCATGCTGAGCATGCATCTCGACGAGTCCTACGTCATGCGCTCGCTCAACGCCGGTGCGCGCGGATACCTGCTCAAAGATGCGACCGACGAAGATCTGTTGCCCGCCATTCGCGCCGTCGCCGCGGGAAAGTCGTTCTTCAGCCCCGCCGTCAGCGGCGTGCTCGCGGAGGAGTACATGGCCCAATTGCAGGAACGAGGGCTCACCGACTCCTACGATCTCTTGACCGATCGCGAGAAAGAGGTGCTGCAGTTGCTCGCCGAAGGACGGTCGAACAAGGAAGTAGCGGCACTGCTCGACGTCGGTGTGTCCACGATCGAGACCCATCGCGCGAATCTCATGCAGAAGCTGAATCTGCACAGCACCGCCGAGATCGTGCTGTATGCGGTCCGCAAACGGCTGATCGTCTAGCCCGCGCGAATGATCCGGCGCGTCCGGCGCGTCATGGAGCAGCGATGTTCGATCGTTGGCAGCGGCCGTTGACTTTCCCAACTGTGCGGTGTATGTTTACACCATACAGTTGGAAGAGCCCATGCACATCCTCATCGACGAAGCGGACCCCCGACCCATCTACCGGCAGGTCGCCGATGAGATCCGGCGTCTGATTGCCGGGGGAGCGCTGGCGGAAGGGGAGGCATTGCCTTCCGTGCGACAGGTCGCGGTCGACCTGGGCGTGAACCTGAACACCGTCGCCGGTGCGTATCGCGAGCTGCAGGCGGAGGGGTTGGTGACCATCCGTCACGGCTCGGGCGCCGTCGTGGCGTCACGCAAGACGAGCACGAAAGACGCCGGCGAGCTGCGCAAGCCGCTGCAGTCTGCGCTGACAGCTTTGATCCTGGCCGGCGTTCCCCGCGACGAGATCGTGAGCCTCGTACGACGTGAGCTCCGCGCTCTGACGAAGAGCTCCAGATGAACGCGAAAGGAGAAACACAGTCATGACGGAATCGGCCATCGCGCAGGCGGTCTTCTTTTCGAGCGTGTTCGTGCTCTTCGGTGTCTTCGCATGGATGCCGATCACCCGCGGACCGCGCGCTTTCTTCGGCGTGCGCGTGGAGACGAGCTACTTCGACGGAGAGGGGAAGCTGATCCTGCTTCGCTATCGCCTCGTGCTCGCTGCGGTGGTTTTCCTCGTCGTCGCGATCGCGGCCGCGCTGCGACCGCTCGTCGGTGAGCCGGCCGTGCTCGCCGGCGGAGAGCTGGTCCTCGGGATTGCGGCGTTCCTCGTCTATATGCGCTTCGCGGCGGTCGTACGGCCGCACGCCAGCGCCGGCGGTGCGACACGCTTCGCTTCGTCGATGCGCGCGCGCGACACCAGAAATCGCGTATGGCTGGACGTGGCCGTCGCCACGTTCGCGCTGTTGGCGTTCGTCGCGCCGGTGCTTTCCTACGACGAGATGCCCCTCCGCGTTCCCATCCACTGGGGCGTGACCGGCCAGGCCGACGGCTGGGTGGACCGGAACGTCTCAGTGGTCCTGTTCATCCCCGTTCTCGGTGCATACCTGCAGTTCTTTCTGTACGTTCTACGTCGCGATTTTGCCGGGGCCAAGATGACCCTTCCGGCCGATTCGACGGAAGAATACCGGGTGGCGAAAGAGAAGTTCCTTCAAACGAACGTCGACACTCTCGATTGGACGCGGCTGACGATCGCGACGTCGTTCTGCGGCATTGCCCTCCTGCAGGTGTCGACCGCCGTCGAGCGGCTGAGAACGGTGGAACCGATCGCACGCGCGAGTGTTTTCCTGGGGCTGGTCGCGATGCTCGGGGGAATCACGTTCTTCATCGTGCGGATGATCCGGATCAATGCGCGCCTGCAACAGCGGACCGGCAACGACTACGCGCAGCGGTCCGCCGACGAGAGCCACTGGCTGCATGGCGGACTGACGTACTCGAATCCCGATGATCCCGCGCTCGTGGTGGAGAAGCTGGTCGGCGTCGGATACACGCTGAACATGGCCCATCCCGGCATCCGCAATCGACTGCTGCTCATGGTCGGCATTCCCGGCTTCGTGATCTGGGGCCTCCTCGCCATGTCGCCCTGATGAACAGCACTCCGACAGCGAAGTCTCGAACGCGCCGCGGTATCCATTGGTGGGTGCGGCGCTTCTTCTTCGCATGGGCGATCGTCTCGACGCTCTGGGTTGCCAACAAGATGCGCACGCGCGGTGTCGCCGAGGAGATGCTGCGCACTTCGCCTGCCGTCGGTGTTCGCGAAGGGGACAGCACGCTGGAGTTTCGTCCGGTCCGCACGCATCACAGCTCCGCGCTGATCTTCTTCTGCGGCGCCGGCGTTTCCGCGCACGCGTACGCTCCGCTCCTTCGCCCCATTGCCGAAGCGGGCTATCCCGTTTTCGTCATCAAACTGCCGTACCGGTTCGCACCGTTCGACTCGCACAAGGAGACAGCGATCGCTCGTGCACGCAGCGTCATCGCCGCACACCCGGCCGTCGGGCAGTGGGTCGTCTCCGGGCATTCGCTCGGGGGCGCGTTGACTGCCCGCGCCGTCCGCTCCGGGCCGCCCGCGGCCGTCGCCGCGATCGTCCTGGTCGGAACGACCCATCCGCGAAGCGACGATCTCTCCGCGCTCCGGATCCCGGTCACGAAGATCTACGCATCGAACGACGGTGTCGCACCGGTGGACCGCATTCAGGCCACGAGGCACCTTCTTCCCGCACATACGAGATGGGTCGAGATTCGCGGCGGGAACCACTCTCAGTTCGGCCACTACGGCCATCAGCTTCTCGATGGGAAAGCGACGATCACGCGCGCCGCGCAGCAGACGATCACCCGGTCGACGATTCTGGAAGCACTCAAGGCGATCACCCCAGACAACTGACAACCGACAATCAGTCCCCTCTCCCCGCGTGCGGGGAGAGGGCCAGGGTGAGGGGCTGTTTTCGCAGCCGGGCACGACCCCCTCACTGAGTCGTCGTTCGCGGCGGCTCTTTCTCGAAACGAACCTGCTTCCGGTCCGGCGATGCCTGCGCGGTGCGCACGTGGAACTCGCAACGGCCGTCGCCGTCCTGAAACCGCCGCTCGCGCACGACCTCGCAGCCGATCTTCGATCAGTCCATGATGATGGCCGATGCGCTCACCGACGGAATCGTGAAGCAGTTCCCCGATCGTTTCCGGTGATGAGGGGACCGGCTGCTCACGCTCGTCTCGTCTAATTGGCAATAAACCATCAAAAGTTGACTGATTGGCTAGACACGTGCAAGCCATGAAGGCATGTATGGCCGAATCCTCAGGCAGCTCCGTGAGTCGAAAGGCCGGAGCCAGGCTGACGTAGCGAAAGCCGTGGCGATTTCGCCCGCTCACCTTGCCAGGCTGGAGGCCGAGCAGCGCGGGTTGTATGTCAAGGATTTCGTCAGCATCGCCGAAGCGCTTGGAGAGAAACCGGGCAACCTGCTTCCAAACGATGTCGGCGCGATCGGCCACGTAAAACCGCTCGTCGACCGCCTTGCGGCCGTGCCACCCGAGCTGCTCGCGCAGGTCACGGCGATTCTCGGGAAAGTAGTGGTGCTCGCCGAGAGCGTGGTCATCGCCGCGACGTCATCAGCCGCGTCCCGACCGAAATCACGGCCCGCACCGCAGCGGAAAGGCCGGCAATGATCACTTTCCTTTCGCTGATCGGCTCGGCAGTGATCGGTGTCATCGCTGCCTGGCTGGCCGGGCGCTTGATGAGAGGCAACGGCTTCGGTCTGTTTGGAGACATCATCGCCGGGGTTCTCGGCGCCGTCATCGGCGGATACGCGCTGCGTATGGCGGGCCTCAATCTCGGCAGCGGACTGGCGGCGCGCCTGATCGTTGCATTCATCGCCGCGACGGGCGTTCTCTTTCTCGTGCACATGTTCACGAGCCGCCGCGATGGGCACAGGTCGTGGTCATGAGCGCGCACCTCCCACGAGTGAGCATCAGCAGGCGAGCGCGGGGCGGCAAGCCATGAAACGAACCGTCCCGACATAGGTTGCCAGGTATGAAATCACCCGAAACGACCCTCCTGCGGCAGCGTCTCGTTCGCGTGATCACGCGCCGGGTCGGTTCTTCGACCGGTGCGAGTGCCGTGGCTGTGGCGGCGCGGCTCACACACGACGACCTCACCGCCGTCTTCGCTCCGCTCATCAGCTCGGCCGGTGTTCAGGCACTGTGGGGACGGGCGTTCGACCTGGCCCGACGGGAGTATCCAGTCGACCAGCACAGTAGCGACGACGGTACGACGGATGAGCCTTTTGCTCAGGTCAGTCTCTGGCTGGAGAGGCAGGTTCCTTCCGTCGCGACCGACGCTGCGGCCGCGATGTTCGCAACGTTCGGGGAACTACTCACCACGCTGATCGGGGAACCACTCACGACGCAGTACTTGGAAAAGGCGTGGCCCGACGGGTTTTCCGACGCACAGCCGAAGGGGAAGAAGGCATGACCGACAAGGTTTCGATTCGACAACTCCCGACCACCGTGCCGGGGCTCGACCAGATACTGGGCGGAGGCTTGCCGGAGTTCTCCTTCAATCTCATCGTCGGCTCGCCGGGCGCGGGCAAGACCACGCTCGCGCACCAGATCATGTTTGCGCTTGCCACTCCCAAGCGGCGAGCCGTGTACTTCACGGTGGTCGGCGAGCCTCCACTGAAGATGCTGCGATACCAGCAGCAGTATGATTTCTTCGATCTGGAACGCGTCGGCGAATCGATCCGATTCGTCAGCGTCGGACAGGACATCGTGAACGGAACGCTCGACCAGTTGCTCGAGCGGATCATCACGGAAGTCGAGACGACCAATCCCGCCCTCGTGTTCGTCGATTCGTTTCGAACGGTCGCGCAGGTGGCCGAGGGCTCGCGGGACGGAGGTCTCAACCTCCAGAGCTTCGTGCAGCAACTCGCGATCCGGTTGACCGGATGGCAGGCCACGACGTTTCTCATCGGCGAGTATCAGCCGAACGAAGCGGAGCACGATCCGGTCTTCACCGTAGCCGACGGACTGCTGTGGCTGCACCAGAGCCTGGACCGCAATTCCATGGTCCGGAAGATTCAGGTGAAGAAGATGCGCGGGCAGGCTCCTGTGCCCGGCCTGCACACCTTTCGAATCACGGGCGGGGGCATCGATGTCTTCCCGCGGGTCATCGTAGGTCCAGCCGAGAGAGCGAGGAACCAGTCGCGCAAACGTCTTCTGCTCGACATCGACGAGTTGGACGAGATGCTGGGCGGGGGCATTCCGGAGGGGTACTCCGTGCTGGTTGCCGGCCCTTCCGGCTCGGGCAAAAGCGTTCTGGCTACGCAGTTCATCATGGCCGGGATTCGCCATGACGAGCCCGGCGTCCTCGCCGTCTTCGAGAAGCGGCCCAACGAATACTCACAGACGCCCCCGGGCGGCCCCGCGTTCGCCGACATGATTCGCGACGGAAAAGTAGGGGTCATCCATTCACGGCCGCTCGATCTATCGATCGATGAGACTCTCTATGAGATCGTCGAGCAGATTCAGCGCCTGAAAGCGCGCCGCCTGGTCGTG
>DATLOL010000054.1:0-2960 GCA_035536275.1 Thermoanaerobaculia bacterium | reverse complement strand
CATGCCGCGCTGCATGCCGTCGGTCGGCTTCATCGCGACTGTGCGTACCCGGTTTTCGCCGAGGTGCTGCTCGACCTCGCAGATGACGTCCATGGCCTCGCCGCCCACCGCCTGCATGGTGATGCGGACGGCGTTGTAGATGGAGGGCAGCTCCCCTTCGAACTGGATGTCCACGACCGGGCCGATGACCTGAACGACTTTGCCGACTTTTTCTGCTGTTGCCGTCATGCTGATCCTTCGTCAGAGCGCTTGCGCGCCGGACACGACTTCTTCATTCAATGCTCGCGGGGCCCCACCCCCGCTCGCGCTCGCTCGGCGGCTGCGCGCCTCGCTCGGGCCGCAGGCGCTAGTCTGTTACAGGGCTTGAGCGCCGGAGACCACTTCAATGATCTCTCTAGTTATGGCGGCCTGGCGAACCTTGTTCATGTACAGCGTCAGCCCCTCGATCATCTCCGCCGAGTTGCGCGTCGCCGCATCCATCGCCGTCATCCGCGCCGCGTGCTCGGCGGCCGCGGATTCGAGCAGCGCGCGGAACACCTGCACCTCAACATGGCTCGGGATGAGCGTCGTCAACAGCTCCTCCGGCGCCGGTTCGTAGAGGTAGTCCACCTCGGGGCCGGCAGGCTCGCCGGCCTTCGCTGCAGCGTCTTTGTCAGCACCCGCCCCTCGCGCATCCGCGCTCGGGCCGGAGCTGAGGGCTCCCCGCGGGATCGGCAGGAGCCGCTCCACCACGACCCGCTGGTTCATGACGGACTTGAACTCGTTGTAGACCAGATACACGCTGTCGACCGCGCCCCCCGTGAACGCCTCGATCGCCTCTTTCGCGATGGCACGGGCATCCTCGAGCTTCAGGCTGGCGAACAGGTTGATTTGCTCGTAGCGCACCTCGAAGCCGCGGCGTGCGAAGAAGTCGCGTCCGCGGCGCCCGACCAGGCCCAGCGCCACCTCGCGATCACGGCTCTCGGCGATGAACTGGCCCGTCGATTTGATGACGTTCGTGTTGAAGCTGCCGCAGAGGCCGCGGTCGGCGGTGATCACGAACAGCAGCACCCGTCCACCCGCGCGCGGGCTGCGCCGCTCGTCGAGGAGCGGGTGCGCCGCGGGATCGACGCGCGCCGCAAGGCTGTTGAGCACGCGCAGCATCTGCGACGCGAACGGACGCGCCTGCTGAATACGCTCCTGCGCGCGCCGCAGCTTCGACGCGGCGACCATTTTCATCGCCTTCGTGATCTGCTGCGTGGATTTGACCGCGCGGATGCGCCGGCGGATGTCGAGAAGCGACGGCATGGCTCAGGCCGCGGCGGTCTTTCTGGCGGCCGCGAACCCCTCGCTGAACTCCTTCAGCGCGGCGTTGAGGTCGGTCTTGATCTGGTCGTTCAGCTCTCGCTTGTCGGCGAGCTGTGACAGCAGCTGGCCGCGACGGGTGTCGAGGAATTTGTAGAGCTCGATTTCGTAGTCGCGCGCCTGCTCGACCGGCACGGCATCGAGATACCCGTTCGTCGCCGCGTAGATGATGATGACCTGCTTCTCGACGGGCAGCGGCTGATACTGCGGCTGCTTCAGCACCTCGACGAGCCGCCGCCCGCGATTGAGCTGATTGAGCGTGGCCTTGTCGAGATCGCTGCCGAACTGCGCGAACGCGGCCAGCTCGCGATACTGCGCGAGGTCCAGCCGCAGCGAGCCGGCCACCTGACGCATCGCCTTCACCTGCGCGGATCCGCCGACTCGCGAGACCGAATTGCCGACGTTGATTGCCGGCCGCACGCCCTGATGGAACAGGTCGCTCTCGAGGAAGATCTGCCCGTCGGTGATCGAGATGACGTTCGTCGGGATATACGCCGAAAGGTCCCCGGCCTGCGTCTCGATGATGGGCAGCGCGGTGAGCGACCCGCCGCCGAGCTCCTTGCGCATCTTCGCGGCGCGCTCGAGCAGCCGCGAGTGCAGGTAGAAGACGTCGCCGGGGTAGGCCTCGCGGCCCGGCGGCCGGCGCAGCAGCAGGGAGATCTCGCGGTACGCCTGCGCGTGCTTTGACAAGTCGTCGTAGACGCAGAGCGCGTGCCGCCCGCTGTCGCGGAAGTATTCGCCCATCGCGCACGCCGCATACGGGCTGATGTAGAGCAGCGGCGCCGGATCCGACGCCGAGGCGGCGACCACGATGGTGTACTCCATCGCCCCGGCCTCATCGAGCGTACGCACCACCTGGGCGACCGTGGACTGCTTCTGCCCGATCGCGTTGTAGATGCAGACGACGTCCTTCCCCTTCTGGTTGATGATCGCGTCGACGGCCACCGCGGTCTTGCCCGTCTGCCGGTCGCCGATGATCAGCTCGCGCTGGCCTCGGCCGATCGGGACCATCGCGTCAATCGCCTTCAACCCCGTCTGCAGCGGTTCCTTGACCGGGCTGCGGTCGACGACGCCCGGGGCAAGCCGCTCGATCTCGCGGAACTGCTTCGAGACGATGGGCCCCTTACCGTCAATCGCCTGGCCGAGCGCATTGACGACGCGGCCGACGAGCTCCTCGCCGACCGGCACGGAGATGATGCGGTTGGTGCGCTTGACCGTATCGCCTTCGCGAATCTCCGTGTACTCGCCCAGCAGCACGGCGCCTACGCTCTCCTCTTCCAGGTTCAGCGCGATGCCGAACACCCCGTGCGGGAACTCGAGCATCTCGCCGGCCATCGTGCGCTCGACGCCGTGCACCCGCGCGATGCCGTCGCCGATCGACACGATGGTGCCGACCTCGGCGACGTCCACGTCCACGGCGTAGTTGCCGATCTGATCGCGGATGATCTTGGAAATCTCTTCAGCTTTGATGTTCATGCGTGTCAGTCGATCGTGTCTCTCTGTGTTGGCGATCAGGCCTCGGCGTCCGCCAGCCGGCGTTTCAGCCGCTGCAACTGCGTGGTGATGCTGCCGTCGTACACCGTGCTCCCGATGCGGGTCACGGCGCCGCCGAGAAT
>DATLOL010000053.1:0-3800 GCA_035536275.1 Thermoanaerobaculia bacterium | reverse complement strand
GATCAGAAATCATTGCGTGAGATCGCCGGCGAGTCCCGTGATCTCGCGAAGCGCGCCCGAGAGCGGAAGCTGACGCCCGAGCAGTACACCGGGGCGACGTTCTCAGTCTCCAATCTCGGAATGTTCGGCATCGATCAGTTCACGGCGATCATCAACCCGCCAGAGGCCGGCATCCTCGCGATCGGTGCGATCGAGGAGAAGCCTGTGGTTGACAACGGCGTGGTGACGACGCGTCAGCGCCTGCGCGTGACGATGAGCTGCGATCACCGCGTCATCGATGGCGCCGTCGGCGCGCGCTTTCTGCAGACGCTTCGGCGGATGATCGAGAATCCGCTGATGCTGGTGTTCTGACCGAGCGCCGCTATCCTCGGCCGGCGGACCGCTTCGGGTCGCGGGTCCAGATCACGATGACGCCGCACATCGCCCGGCCGATGTTCAGCTCTGGCGGCACCTCGGAGCTTCCCGAGTAGACCTCCATCGCTTCGAGGACGTCCGGCGGGAAGTCGTCGATCTCGCCGCTGTACGGCGTAGAGTGGACGAAGAGCTGTGGCGCGCAGCGCCGCGAGCTGTTCCCGCGCATGTAGACACGAGCCCCGTACCGCGTCATGACGACCTGCGCGCTCGGCACGCGCCGTCGCAGCAGATCGGTGGTCAGCCGGGCCCGCGACTTTTCGATCTCGGTACGCGTGATGAACGTCCCCGGCTGGTTTCCGCTGCGCTCGTTGAAGACGCGGAGCCACGACTGTTCGCGCTCCTCCGCAACGACGACGCCGGGGAGCCCCTGGACGTTCTCGGTGAGGACGAGGAGAACACCGTTGGTTCTGCCAGGGCGGAGCGTCGCGAGAAAGGTCGATGGCTGGTAGCCAAGCCGGCGAACGGCGAACACGACCGGACCGGCCGGCAGCTCGACGCGGAAGACGCCCGAATCGCCGGTGAGGACCATCAGCTCCGTGCCGACAGGGCGAACCTCCGCGCCCACGAGCGGGATCCCTGCGCTGTCGACGACCATGCCGCGCACGCGCACGATGGCCGGCGCGTCCTGCGCCGCCACCGAGGATCCCGCGAACGCGAGGGCCATCACGACCGTGCGGATGGTGGCCACGCCGCTACGCTATGCCAAGAGCGGGCGACCCGCAAGCAGACGCACGTGGGCGGCCGTAGCGTGACGCAACGCGGCCCCGATAGCTTTCGGACTGTCGCGCCGAGCCCTGCCGCCGGCGGACGGCCCCTCACCCGACCCCGTTTTATGGCCTCCTTCGACGTGATCTTTCTTGGCGGTGGCCCCGCCGGTTACGTGGGCGCGATCCGCTGCGCTCAGCTCGGGCTCTCCACTGCCGTCGTCGAACGCGAGGGACTCGGCGGTACGTGCGTGCTCTGGGGATGCATTCCCGCGAAAGCGCTGCTCGAGTCGGCATCGCTCGCCAACAAAGTGCGCCATGCGGCGGATTTCGGCGTCACCATTGGCGACGTGACGTATGACTACGGCGCCGCGATGCGGCGTTCTCGCGCCGTGTCGTCGCAGAACTCGAAGGGCGTCGAGTTCCTGTTCAAGAAGTACAAAGTGACGTGGATCAAGGGAACGGCACGGATTGCCGGCACGAATAGCGTGAGCGTGCGAACGGCGGACGGCAAGGACGAGCGACACGACGCCAAACGTGGCATCGTCATCGCGACCGGTTCGCGCGTTCGCGGCCTCCCGCAGATAGGGCTCGAGTTGAACAAGACAAGCGTCCTCTCGTCCGACGAGGTCCTCGTGCTCGAGAAAGCGCCGAAGACGATGGCCGTCGTTGGCGCGGGGGCGGTGGGGTGCGAGTTCGCCGACGTCTTCAACGCGTTTGGGACACAGGTCACGCTGCTAGAGGTGATGCCCAACGTCCTACCGCTGGAAGATGCCGACGTCTCCGCCGAGCTCGCGAAGGCCTTCAAGAAGCGCAAGCTCGACGTCGTCACCGGCGCGAAGATCGGCGGCGTCAAGGTCGGGAAAGGCTCCGTCTCGATGAGCGTCGAGGCCGGCGGACAGAAGCGCACGCTGGAGGTCGAGCGCGTGCTCGTCGCGACTGGCCGCGCCCCAAACGTCGAGGACATCGGCCTCAAGGAGGCCGGCGTGCAGCTCACGGAGCGAGGCTTCGTGAAGATCAATGAGCGCATGGAGACGAGCGCGAAGGGGATCTACGCCATCGGGGACGTCGCCGGTCCGCCGATGCTGGCGCACAAAGGATCACGCGAAGGGCACGTCCTCGCGGAGCTGCTCGCGGGACACACGCCACATCCCGTCAACTACGGAAACATCCCGAACGCGACCTACTGTCATCCGGAGGTCGCGTCGATCGGTCTGACCGAGCAGCAGTGCAAGGAGCAGAAGCTCACCTACAAAGTCGGGAAGTTTCCGTTCTCGGCGAACGGCCGGGCGCGTACCGCCAGCGAGACGGAAGGGTTCGTGAAGATCATCCGCGACGCGAAGTACGGGGAGATTCTGGGGGCGCACATCATCGGCGCGCATGCGACCGAGATGATCCACGAGCTCGCGGTCGCGAGAGAGAACGAGTTCACGGTCGAGGAAGTCGACCTCGCCGTCCACGCCCACCCGACCCTGTCGGAAGCGATCGCCGAGGCCGTGCTCGACTCGATGGGCAAGATGATTCACGCGTGAGCACCGTGCGGGCGGCTGGCTGCGGCCAGCGAGCGGTGAAATGACGCAGCCCAGGGAGCTGTGGGTCATCGACCTCGGCCGCCGCGCTTATGAGGAGGCGCTCGACCTGCAGCGTGACCTCGCCCGCGCCAGGATCGCCGGCGAGGTCACGCAGGACGTTCTGATGCTCGTCGAGCATCCGCCGGTCGTGACGCTCGGACGCTTAGCGAAGGAGGGAAATCTCCTCGTGTCTCGGAGCGCTCTGACCGCTCGGGGAATCCGAGTGTACGAGGTCGAGCGTGGAGGAGACGTCACGTTTCATGGGCCGGGACAGCTGGTCGGCTACCCGATCGTCGACCTCCGCCGGCACAAGCAGGACCTGCATTGGTACCTTCGGCAACTGGAGGAGGCGCTCATCCGCGCGGTGGCCGTGTATGGAATTCACGGCGAGCGGAATCCGTCGTACACCGGCGTGTGGACCGGCGGGCGGAAGCTTGCGTCGATCGGCGTTCACGCACGCGAGTGGGTGACGTGGCATGGATTCGCGCTGAACGTGACCACGGACCTCTCGTACTTCGATCTCATCGTTCCGTGCGGCATTCAGGCGGTGACGGTGACGTCGATGGCGCGGGAGCTGACAGCGCCGGACGCGCCAAGCCTCGGTGACGTGGGCGCTGCAGTGACTCGAGCATTGGGCGAGGTGTTCTCACTCGAGCCGCGCGACGCCGACATTGACGCGCTCTCCGCCATGGCTCGGTAGCTCCGCTCCCCGGCCCGTGGAACCCCCGCGCATCTACCGCCCGCGCGATCGCGACCGACCGGCACCCGAGGATCGTGACCTGGCCGCGGAGCTCAATGCCGAGCAGGCCGCGGCTGCCGCTCACGGCGACGGGCCGCTTCTCGTCATCGCTGGCGCGGGCACCGGAAAAACGCGCACGCTCGTTCATCGGGTAGCCCATCTGATCGACCGCGGCGTCCGGCCCGACCGAATCTTGCTCCTCACCTTTACCCGCCGCGCCGCGCACGAGATGCTCGCTCGCGCCGAGCGCTTGGTCGGCGGAGCAAGCGCGCGGGTACATGGCGGAACCTTCCACGCGACCGGACACCGCCTGCTGCGCCAGTACGGTCCAACCGCCGGCCTCGCGCGCGACTTTTCCGTGCTCGACGAGGG
>DATLOL010000052.1:0-2674 GCA_035536275.1 Thermoanaerobaculia bacterium | reverse complement strand
CCCGCCGCTCCACTGGTTGCCGGGTTCGCGTTCGGGATGGCGGTGCTGGTGCGGCCTACGTCGATTCTGTTGCTGCCCGCGCTGATCCTTGCTTTGGACGGGCTGAAGCCCGTCCTACGTTTTGTGCTTGGAGGCGTTCCGGCGGCGCTGTTCCTCGGGTGGTACAACTTCGGTGCGTTCGGGTCCGTCATCGCGACCGGCTATGGCGCCGCGGGCGCGACGCGGGAGTTCGCGTGGTCGTACTTTCCCGCGCGGGCGACGCACTATCTGAAGTGGACGGTCGTCCAGTTCAGCCTCGTCTCGTGCATCGCCGCGCTGTGGGGGATGCGCAGACGGTTCGTGCTCGCCGTGTGGATCGTGCCGTTCTTCCTCTTCTACTCGTTCTACTTCTCGTACAACGAGTGGTGGTACACGCGGTTTCTGCTGCCGGCCTATCCGGCGCTGGCCGTCGCGGCGGCCATCGCGTTCGCGGAGTTGAAGTGGCGGAGAGTGGCCGGCGCGATGGTCATTCTCATCGCGGCGTGGCAGCTCCGGCAGATCGCGCGCTTCGGCGTGCTGCACACCGACGAGGAGCAGGGGAGGGCGATGGCGCCGGTGCATTGGGCGGCGCGGCATCTGCCGGCGAACGCGCTCGTGTTCAGTCACGAGTACAGCGGCGCGCTGCTCCACGAATCCTCACTCAAGCCCGTCCGCTTCGACCTCGGCGCGCCGGCCTACCTCGCGCGATACGCCGTGCTCATGGAGCACGAGATCGAGCCGTTCCTCGCGGCGCATCGCGGCTTCCGGCGGCTGCACACGGAAGAGGATGGGGCGGTCCTGGTCCTGAAGTAAGATCCGCGCCGCATGGCCGACCGAACGGAACGGACGTTCGCGCCCGACTCGCGCGAGCCGCCCCGCCGGCGATTCATGATCGCGGGCGAGCACGTCATCCTGCGCGCCTTCGAGCGCGACGATGCGGAGCGCTGCTACCGCTGGATGAACGATCCGAACATCGTCCGCACCCTGAAGTCGCGCTATCCGATCGCCTTCCAGAACGAGGCCGAGTGGATCGACCGGGCCATGCACTCGAGCGCCACCGAGCGGCATTTCGCCATCGAGCGGAAGGACGACCGGACCCACATCGGCAACGCCTCGATCCACGACATCGAGTGGGTGTCGCGCACCGCGGCGTTCGGACTGTTCGTCGGCGAGCCGAGCGCGTGGAACCGCGGCTTCGGCAGCGACGCCATCCGCACGCTGGTGCGGTTCGCCTTCGACGAGATGAACCTGCGCAAGCTGCGCATCGACGTTTTCGACTACAACGACCGCGCGAAGCACGTCCTGGAGACGCAGGGATTCGTCCAGGAAGGACGCCTGCGCGGCGAGTTCTATCGCGAGGGGACGTATCACGACATCGTGATCCTCTCCATCTTCAGGGAGCAACCATGAGCGAACGCAAAATCCGCGTGTTGATCGCGAAGCCGGGCCTCGACGGCCACGACCGCGGGGCGAAGATCATCGCCCGCGCGTTGCGCGACGCGGGGATGGAAGTGATTTACACCGGGCTGCGGCAGACGCCGGAGCAGATCGTCTCCGCGGCCGTGCAGGAAGACGTGGACGCGATCGGCCTGTCGATCCTGTCCGGCGCGCACAACGTGCTCTTTCCGGAGGTCATGCGCCTGCTCAAGGAGCAGGACGCGGAAGACATCGCCGTCTTCGCCGGCGGCATCATCCCCGAGCAGGACATCCCCCGCCTGAAGGCGATGGGGATCCGGGAAATCTTCCTGCCCGGCACGCCCACCTCGACGGCCGTCGAGGCCATCCGCAAAGTCGTCGCCCCCGAGCAGCCGTGAGAACGGACTTTGTCTTCGACGACGGCGGGATGAACCTGCTGTCCTCGTCTGCGCTGCGGAGCATCGGTGCGGCGTTGCCGGACGCGGACACCTCCCTCTTCGTCTTCCGCTCCGGCCGCCCCGGCCTCTTCGCGGCGGGCGCGGACATGGCCGAGATGCAGCGCTTCACTCCCTGGCAAGCCTGGGACTTTGCCGCCCTCGGGCAGGAGCTCTTCGCCCGCATCGAGCGTCTGCCCTGCGTGACCGTCGCCCTCATCGACGGCGACTGCTTCGGCGGCGCGCTCGATCTCGTGCTCGCGTTCGACCTCTGCTTCGCCACCCCACGATCCCGGTTCGCCCACCCCGGCGCGCGCCTCGGCATCGTCACCGGCTTCGGCGGCACATCGCGATGGAAGGGCGTGATCGATCGCCGGGCGGCGAATCAGTTGTTTCTCGCGAACCGCGTGCTCACCGCCGCGGAGGCTTTGGACATGGCCCTCGTCGATCGCGTGGCCGAATCACACGACGAGGAGCTCGCGCGCGTCGAGACGATGGACCTGCGGACGGTCAAGCAACTGACTCTCCGTATCGCCGGCGTCCTCGCCGGCTGACGCGGCGGCGTCCCGATCAACAAGTGGAACGCCGCCGTCTCGGCGGCTGGCCCGGCGGCGTCCTCGCCGCCGCTCGGGGCGCAGGCGAGACGCCTGCGGGCCAGCCGGCGGGGACGCCGGCGTTCCGCAGCACCCCTTGCGCCTGTTGCGGTACCGCGGCGGTCCGATCGACAAGTGGCCCGCCGGCGTCCGCGCCGGCTGAACAGGGAGCGTCTCGCTCCCGCGGGCGGCGGGACGCCGCCTGCTCAGCCG
>DATLOL010000051.1:0-5338 GCA_035536275.1 Thermoanaerobaculia bacterium | reverse complement strand
GTGGCCAGCGATCCGCGACTGCCGTTCGGCGGCGTGAAGCACTCCGGCTTCGGCCGCGAGCTCGGCGAATACGGCATCCGCGAGTTCGTGAACATCAAGACCGTGTGGGTGGCCTGACCGACCGGGAGGCCTCCGGGCCGGAGGTCTCCTCGTCGTCTCTCTGTGGGTCGCTACTCGAGTGCGAACGACGTGTCGGTGACCCGCTCGTTCGCGTGGACTCGGAACACGCAGCGGCCGTCGCCGTCCTGGAACTTCGCCTCGCGATGGACGCGCACGCCGAGGAGTTGCGTGAGGGCGTGAGTGGAGACGCTGCAGAAGGCAGGGCGCTTCATGGCCGCGTTGTAGTACGGGCAGTTGCGCTCGATGAGTCTGTAGTCGTCGCCATCGCGCTCGACGCTCATGTACGCGTCGTCCTCGGTGTACCAGCCTTTCAGCAGCTCCAGGCGTTCCTCGAGCGTGCGCCCGCCGACCATGGGACGCAACGCCTTCACGCGATCCTCAGAGACGCGCGCCAGGACGCGGGTCACCGCATCGGGTCCGAGCTCGTCGGCGATCGCGTCGATCATCGCCAGCGAGAGCGCGTCGTAGCGTTTGGGAAAGAGATGCTCGTCGGCCTCGGTCAGGCGATAGGCGGTGGCGGGACGGCCGGTGCGGCCGCGCACGATCGCCGAATCGGCGTCCGCCTCATCCCTCGCGCTGCAGTTGCAGGAGCTGCTGGCGTACGGCCTCGCCGGTGAGGCCGAGTTGCGGTGCGAGCTGGGCGATGGTCGCGGCGCCGCGTTCCTTGAGGGCGGCGACGATGGCGCGGCGGCTTTCGGGAAGCTGTTTCAGCGTGAGAATCGGCGACTCCCTCCGCGTTCAGGGTAACGCGGAGGGAGCGCGAATTCTTCAGCGTTTGCCGTTCAGATACAGTTTCATGTGCCCGTTGTCGGCGGTGGTGCTCCACGACTCTTCGACCTTGCCGTCCGCGCCGAACTTCATGGTCACGCCGTTGATGTGGCCCTTCGTGTTCTTTCCGCGCACGCTGACGAAGTCGAACACGAGCTCGTCGCCCTTCGACTTCGCGGTATTCAGCCGGAGCGTGGGCTGGTTGTCGCCGGCGCAGTAGTGCGTGGCTACGACCGCGTCGCCGTCGACCGTGTACATCGTGATCATCTCCATCGGCGTGCCGCCGAACATCGTCTCCTGCACGACCGACCCGTTTGCGCTGAGCTTGTACTCGACCCGCGTCTTCTCGCCGTCCGGCGCGAGCATGTTCGCATCCCACGTGCCGGCCAGCGCCTTGAGCTTCTCGAAGGCGGCGTTGGCGTCGGGTTTCTTCGCGTGATCGTGCCCGTCGTGCGCCTGTGCATTGACGCTGAACAGCGCGACCGCGAGAAACGCGACCGCGGCCGCAGCCGTCCGGCGCGGTAACGCGGGGCGGCCGTAGCGCTGCGTGGCCCAGCCGATCACGCCGCCGAGGATGCTGCCCGGAACCATGATCTGCCACCAGTAATGCTCGCCGGTCTTCGGATCGGGCATCGCCGCGACCGCGAATGCCAGCACGAGTCCGACGATGAAGCCGAAGGCGATGCCTTTCGGCACCGACTGCACCTTGCGCGCGAACCATCCCGCCGCGACGCCGGCGATGATGCCTTTGCCCGTCGAGCCGATGATGATGCCCAGCATCTGATCCCGCACCTGCGGTGTGAACCACGCCGTCGCGCCGTCGATCACGCCGAGCACCGCACCGACGATCAGTCCCACCAGAATCTTGTTCATGTCTGCCTCCTGCCCTCTTGATTCAACGTTCCGTTGAAATCCTTTAAAGCCTCATCCAGAAAAACACGATCACGCGCATGATCAGGTACGCGACCACGAGCACGACCAGCGCGCGATGGCGGCCCAGCCACCGGAGGGCCACCTCGAGCACGTTCTCGCGATACGCCGTCACCGGCTCGCCGTCGAGGTGGCGCAGCACGTCGTCCGCGATCTCCCCCGCGTTCGCGTAGCGCCTTACCGGCTCCTCGCTCATTGCGCGCCCGACGATCGCGCGCATCGCGCGCGTCCCCTCGTCCTGCAGCAGAAAGCGCAGGAGCGCGCCGAGAGCGTAGACGTCGGAGCGTGCGTCGCGCTCGCGCTCGGGAGCCATGTAGCCCGGCGTCCCGGCGATGTTCGACACGCCCCAGTCCATCACCAGCACCGCTCCGAACTCGCCGACCATCACGTTCTCCGGCTTGAGGTCGCGGTGGACGACGTCCTTCGAATGCGCGAACGCGACCGGCTCACAGATGCGGGCGAACAGACGAAGCCGTTCCGTGAGCGGATGTCCCTCGCGCAGCCAAGCGTCCAGCCGCGCCCCGCGAACGAGCTTCATCGTGTAGTAGAAGCGCCCGTCGGGAAGCTCGCCAGCGTCGTGCACGGGCACGATGCCGGGATGCTCGAGCGCGGCGATCACCTTCGCCTCGGCGCGCCACTCGTCGTCGACCACCTTCATGGCTACGCTGCGTTCGAGCTGGGTGTCCCGGACTTCATAGACGATGCCCATGCCGCCGCGACCGAGCTCGCGAACGAGCTCGTAGCGCGTGCCCGCGAGGTCAGGTTGCTCGGCGACGTCGCGCAATCGCGCGATGGCATCGTCGGACAGAAACATCAGCGCTTCCCTCCGAGCAATGCTCGCGACTCGCTGCGGAACTCCTCTTCCGTCGCCGTCACTTCGCGCAGCATCTCCAGCACGACCTCGCGGAAGCGGCGCCGCGTCGCGGAGAGATAGTTGGTGACCTGCGTCTCGGGGATCCCGAAGCGCGTGGCCAGCTCGCGGTAGGACACGCCGCGATCGTCGTCGAGGTCGTAGGCCTCGAACACGGCGAAGGGCACGGCCTCACATCGTGCGCGCAGACGCTCCAAAGCGAGCGCGAACATGCTCCGCACCCACTCGCGATGAAAGTACTCCTCGGGAGTGACCGCCCCCGACTCGCGGCCGATCTCGGCCTCGGCGGCTTCGAAGTCGAGACGGACGTCGCCGCCGCCGCGCTTGAGGCGCTGTCCCGCCTTCCACTCATTCGACACGTGGCGGTCGAATAGCACGCGCAGGAACGTGCGGAAGCTCGCTTTGGCAGGGTCGTACGAGGCCAGCGACTCCTTCTCGAAGGCGCGCGTGAAAAAGCTCTGGGTCAGGTCCTCGGCGTCTTCACGCGAGCGGCTCCAGGCCACGCGCGCGTATTTGTAAAGCGGCTTCCAGTAGCAGGCGACGAGCGTGTCGAATGCGCGCGTGCGCTCTGCCTCGTCTGTGCTGCCGAGGGCGAGCACGACGCTGCGTCGCGTCGTCGGAAAAGGGGCCACAGTCATGAATGGACCGAGCGAACAGGTTAACGTAGGATGTCGCGCGCGTGGAAGTAGGCCTCATTCTCGTCTTGCTTTTGATCCTCGGCGCGGAGTTCGTCAACGGCTGGACGGACTCGCCGAATGCGATCGCGACCGTCGTGGGAACGCGGTCCCTCACGCCCCTGCAGGCCGTGCTCATGGCGGCCGTGCTCAACCTCCTCGGAGTGCTGCTGTCGGGGACCAAAGTCGCGGCCACCATCGGCAAGGGCATCGTGGACGCCAGCGTCATCGATCTCACCACCGTGGCCGGAGCGATGATCAGCATCATCATCTGGTCTTCGTTCGCGGCGCACTGGGGGATTCCCACCAGCGAGTCGCACGCACTCGTGGCCGGTCTGACCGGCGCCGGCCTGGCCACCGCCGGTCCGGGAGCGCTTCTGTGGGAAGGCTGGAAGAAGGTGCTGCTCGGCCTCTTCTTCTCCAGCGTCATCGGCACGCTGGGCGGCGTGATCCTGATGGTCGCGGTCTACTGGATCTTCCGGAGATTCAGCCCCGTGCAACTGCGCGGCAAGTTCCGCGTCCTGCAGATCATCTCCTCGGGCTTCATGGCCTACGCGCACGGCTCGAACGACGGGCAGAAGTTCATGGGCGTGTTCACGCTGGCCCTGTTCATCTCCGGTGCGCTGCCGTCATTCGTCATCCCGCTCTGGGTGATCCTCATCTGCGCGATGGTGATGGCCCTCGGCACACTCACGGGCGGCTGGCGGATCATCCAGACCATGGGCATGAAACTCACCCGCCTAGAGACGCATCAGGGCTTCTCGGCGGAGCTGGCGGCGGCGGCCACGATCGAAGCAGCGACGCGGTTCGGCATCCCGGTCAGCACGACCCACACGATCACCAGCGCGATCGTGGGCGTGGGCGCGACGCGAGGCGGCTCGGCAGTGAACTGGGGCATGACCCAGCGCATCGTCATGGCCTGGATCCTCACCTTCCCGATCTGCGGCCTGATCTCGTGGGCGGTGGTGCTCGGCCTGCGGGCGATCGCGCTGCCGTGAGGGCTGGCGTCCTGCTTTTTAGGTTTGCGACAGTTAGACTGATGACCCCGTGCTCACGTCGGAATCGGCGTCGTTGCGCGGGGGCTTTGTACGCCGCCTGAACAAGGGATGCCACTTTCCATCGCTGCTCGACGCCCAAAGCGCGGTAATGGTGGCGGTTGGTACGTTGTAGAAGAACACGATGCGTTGTGCAGCGTTACCGTATCCAAGCAACCGCTCCGACACTTTGCTTTCCGACCATGCGCGATCTGTTCGCTTCACCTTTTCAGCCAAGATGCTCTCAGCCTTGTGCTTAAGAAACTGCTTCAACTGTTCCCGATCCTGCGCGTCGGCTATAACTTCATCCGTGTCCAGGGCCTCGTCGCGATCCGGCAATAGCTGCCGCGGTTCGAGCACAGCAACGTTCTGCAGGCCATGTTCGGCGAGGAACTCCCGTACGCGGGTAACGCCGCGCGGCATGGCCACGGCGAAACCTATGGTGATCTGTTGCTCGAAGAACCTTGCGCGCCGAGCCTCAGTTAGCGGGTCTGCGAGGTATTCGCTCGCACTGCAAGGCAGTCCGAGCCATTGCTGTAGAACACCGATCGTGTGAGATCCACTTGCACAAAAATCATCCCACAGCAGAAGCTGCCCCTTCCCACTCTGCTCAAGCGCAAGCTCCAAAGGACGGACTGGGCGTCGCAGATATTCTGGTAAGTCACCCATCACGTACATCAACAAAGTGCTGCTGTCACTCGTGGACCCGAGTGGCACGACCATGTCCACGGCGGTCGATGAAGTGGCGTCGGAAATCGAGTCGCCGAGTCGTTCTGTGAAGAAGGCCCTGTCAAGAATCTTGGTATCTGTTTACCGACTTGATCGGAGCGCGAAGTCGTAGTTTACTGAAGGCGTGCAGGGCGTGGAGGGGCTGCTCGCCGAGATCAGGGCGATGCGGCAACGGGTCGAGGCGCTTGAGAAGCGCGTGACGGATCTGGAGG
>DATLOL010000050.1:0-8820 GCA_035536275.1 Thermoanaerobaculia bacterium | reverse complement strand
CCCCCCGCCGCTCCACATCAACGCCTCCTCGGGTGGGACGAGTTCAAGCGCATCCCCTGGGACGTGCTGATTCTCTTCGGGGGCGGCTTCGCGCTCGCGGACGCGCTCGAGCAGAGCGGGTTCTCGAAGTGGGCCGGCGCGCGGCTGTCGTTCGTCGGCGACTGGCATCCCGTGCTGATGATCGTGGTCGTGTGCATCGTGGTGACGCTGTTGTCCGAAGTGGCGTCGAACGTGGCCACGGCGACGGCGATGATGCCCATCGCCGCGGCGCTGGCCACGTCCATCGACGTGCATCCGTACATGCTCATGCTGCCGGCGGTGCTGGCTGCGTCGTCGGGGTTCATGCTGCCCGTGGCGACGGCGCCGAACACGATCGTCTACGCGACCGGTCTCGTGCGGGTGAAGGCGATGGCCCGGAGCGGGCTGCTGCTCGACATCGCGGCGGCGATCGTCATCACGGCCCTGATCTTCCTGGTGGTTCCGTGGGCGACCGGTATCGCGCTGCGATGAGGCGTACACTCCTTCGTGGAGGCTCCCCATCATGCTGGAATTCAGGAATACCCCGGACGCAGTCTTCTCGCCGGGGCGCGACAGCAATTACTTCGACCAGCTCACGCTGGCCGCGGCGCCGCTGCAACTGTCGCCGGCCTACTCCGCGGTCAATGCATGGTGGCTGGCGGAGCTGAGCCGGGTCATCTACCGCGAGTCCGTGGCGGAAGGCTCGATCGTCCTGCCGGACCGCACCACCGTGCTGCGGAACGCCGGGCTGACCGAGGTGAAGTTCGCGGACGGTAAGTCGACGGAGGCGGCCATCATCGACGTCGGGCCGTGTCACGTGCTCGCGTTCCGCGGAACGGAAGACCTCAAGGACTGGCTGCGCAACATCGACGTGCGTCCCGACGACTGGGACGGGCCGGGCCGCGCGCACAAGGGCTTCGTCGGCGCGTTGAACGAAGTCTGGCGCGAACAGTTGCATCCGGTGCTCCGCTCGATCACGGGCCCGATCTTCTACACGGGCCACAGCCTCGGCGCGGCGCTGGCCATCCTCGCGGCGGCCCGCATCGAGCCGGACCGGCGGCCGCTCGCGGTGTACACATACGGCGGCCCGCGGTGCGGCGACACGACGTTCGCCAGCGAGCATCCGCTGCGCGACCGCATCCACCGCGTGGTCAACAATCGCGACCTCGTGACGCGGATGCCGCCCGGCTACAAGCACACGGGCGAGCTGCACTACATCACCTCGGATCGCCGACTGCTCACGAACCCGACGTCCGCGGAGATGGCAGACGATCGCGAGACGGACGACCCGACGCACTCCCTGCGGCAGGGGGATTTTGTGCCGGAGCTCTTCACGGACCACGCGCCGCAGAACTACGTCGCCTGGATGCAGCGCTTCGCGCTGGGCCTCTAAGTCCCCTCTCTCCGCAAGCCGGGAGAGGGGCGAAGATGCGCCTCCCAGTCCCCTCTCCCCGCAAGCGGGGAGAGGGGGAGGATGCCCCCCCTCCCCCCTCGAGGAAGCGCTTACTGAATCTTCGCGACCTTGCCCTTGCCGATGGCGAGAGGCACGTTCGCGGTGGTGCGGTTGCCCGAGGCGTCGACGCAGGAGACCTGCACGCGGAAGGTGCGCGGCGCGCCGGTCTCGTTGAACAGCTCGGCCGACAGCGCGGAGCGCGACTGCCACTGCACCGCCGTGTCGCTGGTGAGCGCGGCGATCATGCACTGCGGCTGGCTGTCACCGGCGTCGATGGTCTCGACGGAGATGTCGACCGGGACGATCTTCCGCTCCGGGTCGAACGAGCCGACGATGCCCTGGACGTTCTCGATGTGCGGCGCCGTCGTGTCGGCGACCTTCACCTTGAACTTGCCGGTCACCTTCTCGCCGTCATCGTCCGTCGAGTTGCACTCGACGTCCGTCGTGCCGAACGAGAACAGCGATCCGGACTCCGGCGTGCAGACGACGGCGTCCTTCCAGTCCTCGTCCGGCCGCGGGTCGAAGTCGACGTCCGCTCCGTTCGGGCTGGTGGCCTCGGCGTCGATGTCCTTCACCATCAGGCTGCGCTCGTAGACGTCCACGTAGAACGTGGCCTCGGCGCGCGCGCCAAAGTCGTCGATCGCGGTGCAGCCGACCTTCGTGCCGCCGATCATGAAGTACGAGCCCGACGCGGGCGTGCACTCGACCACCGGATCGGGATCGGCGCTGCCGTACGCATAGACCTCGTACTCGACGTACGCACCGTACTTGTCGGTGGCGGCCGCGGAGACTTTCTCCGGGACCTTGATCTCGAGGCGGCCCGGATCGCGCGGCTGCACGAACACTTCGAACAGGCCGGCGTTGGGGTTGAGCGCGGCGTCGACCGCCTCGCAGCGCACGTTGGTGCGCCCGTTCGGAAAGAGCGATCCGCTCTCGCGGTCGCACGTCACCGGCAGAGGGCCGTCGATGTCGTCCTCGGCGTACACCTCGAACTTCACGTACGCGCCTTTCTCGTCGTCGGCCATCGCCTCGAGCTTCGACGGCAGCTTGATCACCGGCGGCGTTCCGTCCCACACGTTGACCTGGACGGTGTCGTCATCGCGCTCGCCGCCCTGGTTCCACGCCGAGCAGGAGATCTTCGAGACGCCGTACGGGAACGTCGAGCCGGACGCGGGCTCGCAACTGACCGACACGGACGAGCCGTCCCCGCCCGAGATCCCGACGTCGTACTTGATGCCCGTTCCCAAACGCGACTTCGCCAGCACGGTCACGTACTCCGGCAGGTGCAGCTTCAGCGGGAGGCGTCCCGGCTTGTACACGATGAAGGTGGCCGGCTCGGAATCGCCGTTCGAGCTCTTCACGTACACGGAGTAGGTGCCCGGCTTGTAGGTGATCTCGAGAGGGAGCCACCCCGTGATCGCGCCGCCGCCGTCGATGGCCGTCGAATCGACGTCGAACCGGCCCATCGGACCGTCGAAGACGAGCGTATCGCCCTCGCTCAGCCCCGAGCCGTGAACGGTCATGAAGTGCTCACCGCTCGAGAGCAGAATGGATGACGGCGAGAGCGACGTGATCGTCCCCGCCAGCACCGGAAGAGAAAACAAAAATGCCATGGCCACACCGATGGCTCTACGCATGAACTTCCTCCAGTTTTTGTCCGAGGCTGTGTCTGACCCACACCTGCGGACCGAATGCGTGTTTACTGCTGCCCACATGTGATCCGGGGTTTCGAGCCCCCGGGCCACTTTCCTTGATAGAAGGCGGCCATTATCCGCCAGAGAGGGGGCTGGTGGAAAGCCTCCAATATGGCAAGTAATGTGACCTGGCTCACGTTTGCGCTCATTCCGCGAGCAAATCGTCGAGCTCATCGCGCGTGAACTGCTTGACCAGCGAGGGATCGTCCGGGCGGATGAGGTCCGTGGCCAGCGCGGCCTTGCTCGCGATCAGCGCGTCGATCTTCTCTTCGATCGTGTTGCGCGTGATGAGCTTGATCACCTGCACGCCCTTGTTCTGTCCGAGACGGTGCACGCGATCGGTGGCCTGATCCTCACGGGCCTGGTTCCACCAGCGGTCATAGTGGATGACCACCGAGGCGCTGGTGAGATCGATGCCCAAGCCTCCGGCGCGGAGCGAGGCGGTGAAGACGCGGCACTCGGAGTCGTCGCGGAAGCGCGCGATCTCGGCCCCGCGCTCGCGCGTGCCGCCGCGGATCGAGGCATAGCCGACGTCGCGGATCTCGAGATGCTTCTCGATGAGGTCAAGCATGGCCAGGTACTGCGAGAAGACGACGACCTTCAGTCCCGAGGTCAGGCACTCGTCGAGGAGCTCGGTGAAGGCCTCCCACTTTCCTGAAGTGACGTCGGCACCAAAGCCTCCACCGGCGGATGCCGGGTGATTGCAGATCTGCTTGAGGTAGTTGAGCGCGGCGAAGATGTGCACGTACGACACGATGGCGCCGGCGCGAAGCTGCGCCCGCAGCGGTTTCGCGCGCGACTCGAGCACGCGCCGGTAGAGCGCGCGCTGTTCGTCGGTCAGCTCGCAGAAGCGCTTGTCGACGATCTTCGGCGGAAGCTCGGTCAGCACCTGGGCCTTGGTGCGGCGGAGGACGAACGGCCGCACGAGGCGCTGCAGCGTCGCGCGATCGTCGACGTGTTTGGGCAGGTATCCCGGCACCACGAAGTCGAGCAGCGCCTTCAGCTCGCCCTCGTGGTTCTCGATGGGCGTACCCGTCAGTCCCACGGCGATGCGTTTCTCGATCCCCCGCAGCGCGTGATGCGTCGCCGTGTCGGCGTTCTTGATGGTCTGCATCTCGTCGAGCACGAGCAGGTCGAACGACCGGCCGCGGAACTGCTCGAAGCGCGAGCGCACCAGTCCGTAGGTCGTGAGGGTCACGTTGCCGTCGGGCAGATAGCGCGCGAGCTTGTCCTTCCAGTGATCGATGAGCGACGTCGGGCAGACGACCAGCGTCTTCTGTCCCTTCATCGCCGCCATCAACGCCATGGCCTGATGGGTCTTGCCGAGGCCCATGTCGTCGCAGAGCAGCCCGCCGAAGCCGTTCTGCTGCAGGAGCCACAACCACTGATATCCGGTCTGCTGATACGCGTAGAGGTCGAGGCCGAGCGAGGCCGGCGACGGCGCGTCGGTGTCGGTCTGGATCTCGTCGAAGAGACGGAAGACGCGCTCGCACGAGGGGTCACCGCGGAACACGGCCTTGCCGCGCAGCGACCCGCGGATGCGCAGCAGCTCGAGCTTCGTGACCAGCACGTGGCCTTGCGGCCCGAGGGTGGCGTCGTCGAGCCAGGTGAACTGTGCGTCGGTGACGTCGATCCAGAGGTTGCCGCGGACGAGCGCGCGGATGCCCTCGCGGCGCGCGCGGGCGATGTCCGTCGCGCTGACGTCGTGCTCGAACGTGATGGCCACTTCGAGCAGATCCTTGTGCGCGGCCGCGAAGTCGAACACCACTTCCCCGTCCAGTCGCACCGGCCGCGCATTCCGCACGGCCTCGGGCGCGAGCGACTCGGGCATGCGCGCCAGCTCGCCGCGATGCCGCTCGATGAACGCGTAGACCTCTTCCTCGGCGACTACGCTCTCGCGCTCGTACGGCAGCCCGGCGCCGGAGCGCACCTCGAACAGCGCGGCCTGTCCGCCCGGCCCCTTCTCCACGAACATGGGCGGCGCGGGCGCGAGCGAGGCGAAGCGGTTGCCGATGAGAAAGTACTTCCCGAACTGGGGGAGGTTGCTGCGGACCGCCGCCGTCTCGGCGGCTGAGCAGGGAGCGTCCCGCTCCCGGACGGGCGGCGGGGACGCCGCCTGCTCAGCCGGCGAGGACGCCAGCGTTCCGAGGAGGACGGGCGTGAACTTCAACGCCCGCGTTGGCGTGATATCGATGCGCAGCGATGGCGTCAGCGACAGCGGCGCGATCTCGAAGCCGCTGCGGGCCACGAGCTCTGGCGCGCCGTTGATGACCTGCTCGACCGCCGACGCCGGAACCGGCAGCAGGTGCCCATTGCAGCGCAGATGAAACGCGTCGCCGTGCTGTTCGAGCACGGCCTGCTCGCCGCGGACGAACATCGCCTTGGCCCAGCGATACCACGGCGAGCTCTCGAACTGCAGCCGCGGTGATCCCGATCCGCGCGCCAGCAGTTCCTGCTCCTGATGCGTGAGCGCGTACCTGCGCAGGAGCTGCTCGCGGGGATCGTCGGGACCGGACTCCTCGATCGCGCGTCCCTCGCTGAACGACGCGAATGCGATCGCGCGCCACACGCTCTGCTCGAACGTCTCGGAAGTAAGGCGTCCGTCGTCGCCGGCGATGTGCGACACGAGGATGGCCAGGTGGCGGCAGAGATCGGCCGGCTTCATCGCCGCCTGGCAGCCGCAGCGCGTCAGCGTGAACCGGTCCGCGCCGGCGATGAGCAGCGGGCGGAACGTGCGGCGCTCGTTCTCGGTCACGTCGGCCGTGTACGCGCCGCGGAAAAAGAGCGCATCGGTAACGCGGAAACGCGCGGCGTGACTCTCGATCGTCTGGAGCGTGGACTGGGAGAACGCGGCGCGGTAACGATCGGGGACCGGCATCGGGGACGCGCGATGATAAGAGATTCAGGTCGAGGTCACTTAAGATAATATTTGCATTCATGGTCCGGCGACTGCTGCTGCTCGTGCTCCTCGCTCTCCCTCTCACGGCGGCGCCCACGCACTACAACGACGACACGTGCGACATCGGCGTGCTCCCCGCGGCCACGCTGCTGCTGCCGTTCTTCGAGGTCGACCTCAACGACCCGCTCGGCCCGGTCGGCGAGACCACGCTGTTCACGGTCGTGAACGTCACCAACTTCGAGCAGATCGCGCACGTGACGCTCTGGACCGATCGCGGCTTCCCGGTGTTCGGCTTTCCGGTCTACCTCACCGGCTACGACGCGCAGAGCATCAACCTCTACGACGTCTTCGTGCGCGGCGTGATCGCTCCGGACAGCGCGACGACCTCGACGCGCCACGGCAACTACTCCGACCGCAGCACCACCATCAATACCGCGGGCTGCACCAGGATCCCGCCGATGGACCTCGCAACGTTCGCGCGCCTGCGACGCGCGTTCACCGAAGGCGTGATCGAGGGCGAATGCAGCACGGTGGGCGGCAGACACGCGCGCGCGACCGGATACGCCACCATCGACGTCGTCCGCTCCTGCGACGCGACGCTCCCCAGCGAGGCGGCTTACTGGACCGGCAAGATCGGCTACGACAACGTGCTCACCGGCGACTACCAGCAGGTCACCTCGCGCGAAAACTTTGCCCAGGGCGGGCCGCTCGTGCACATCCGCGCCGTGCCCGAGGGCGGGACGTTCGAACAGCGCCGCATCAATCGCACGAAGTACGACGCCGGCTTCCAGCGGACGTTCTACGCGCGCTATCAATCGAAGGAGTTTCCCGGCGCGGACGGACGCCAGCCGCTCCCCTCGCGTTTCGCGGCCCGCTGGATCAACGGCAGCACGCTGAAGTTCCAGACGAACCTGAAGATCTGGCGCGAGGGGAATGCCGGTCCGCAGGCGCGCTGCTCCGAGTACGCGCGCGACGGCGCCGTCGAGACGACCGACATCGTGATGTTCGACGAGAACGAGAACGCGACTGCCATCCGCGATAGCGCGCTGCCGCTGGCATCGATGACGAGCGTGTCAAATCCCCGCTTCTATCCGCAGGCCGCCAACGGCGCCACCAGCGGATGGATGTACCTCAACCTCGATCCCGACTGGCGTGACGCCAGCGCCTCGATGAACTGGGTGCTCGTGTCGATGCGCGCCCAGGGACGCTTCTCCGCCGACATGGACGCGATCGCGTTCGGCAATGGCTGCTCGCCGGCCAAGCGACCGGTGAACGCGTCGTCGACCTTCGGGCCTCCCATCGCACCGTCGCGCGACGACAATCCGGGCACCGGCATCGTTTCGACCGACAACGACGACAGTTGCGACGTCGCGCTGCTGCCCGCGGCCACGCTGCTCCTCCCTTACTTCGAAGTCGACCTCGACGATGGCCAGCGCGAGAACACGCTCCTCACCGTCACCAACGTGACCGCCAAAGACCAGATCGCGCGGGTCACGCTGTGGACCGACTACTCGTATCCCGTGCTCACGTTCAGCGTGTACCTCACCGGCTACGACGTGCAGAGCATCAGCCTCTTTGACGTCCTCGGTGGCGGCGTGATCCCCGCGAATGGGACGTCGGTCACCGCGCGCGGCCTGCGCTCCGACACGAACGCCGCGCTCGACCTCGCCGGTTCCGCGGCCTCGGCGGAACGCTCAACCCCGAGACGCTCGCCTCCATCCACGACGCCTTCACCCTCGGCACCGCCAGCGGCGTCGGTTCGACCGCATCCTGCGACGCGATCGGGAACGTGCACGATCGCGCCATCGGCTACGCGACCATCGACGTCGTAAGAAATTGCGGCACGAACGATCCGACCCATCCCGAGTACTGGACGAACGACATCGCCTACGACAACGTGCTGATCGGCGACTACCAGCAGCTCAACGTCGACCACAACTTCGCGCAGTCGTCGGCCATGGTGCACATCCGGGCCATCCCCGAGGGAGGCACCGCGGCCACGCGCCAGTCGGACGGGGCAAAGTACGCGACCAAGTTCCCGAGCACGTTCTACACCCGCTATCAGTCTCCGCTCACGCCGAAGCTCGACGGCCGGCAACCGCTGCCAGGCAGCTTCGCCACGCGGTGGGTCCAGGGTGGCCCGTCCATCTTCCAGACGAGCCTCAAGCTCTGGCGCAGCGGCAAGGACGGACACGTGGGCCTGTGCGGCAGGTTCGATGACAACGTGACCAAGGTCCTGGAGATCGTCCGCTTCGATGAGGCGGAGAATGCAGTCGGCTACGTTCCGATCAGCCGCGTCGGCAACCCGATTTTCCCGGGTACGATGCTGCCCGTCACTTCGCGAACATCCGTCGCAGACGCGTCGGTCTATCCGCAGCTCCCGAACGGCGCAATCGCGGGTTGGATGTACCTCAACCTCGACAACTGCTTTTGCGACTCTCCGTTCGCAAGCTCGAACTGGGCGGTGACTTCCATCCGCGCCGAGGGACGCTACTCGGTCGACATGGACGCGACCGCGATGGGCAACGGCTGCTCGCCGCAGGCGCCGGTCAGTGAAGTGACGACCGGCGTGGGCGTGATCGGCCCGGCGGCGAACCGCTGAGCACTTAAGATAATGGTATCTGTTTACCGACTTGATCGGAGCGCGAAGTCGTAGTTTACTGAAGGCGTGCAGGGCGTGGAGGGGCTGCTCGCCGAGATCAGGGCGATGCGGCAACGGGTCGAGGCGCTTGAGAAGCGCGTGACGGATCTGGAGG
>DATLOL010000049.1:0-10300 GCA_035536275.1 Thermoanaerobaculia bacterium | reverse complement strand
CAGAGCACCGTGCCGGTGGTGATGCTGCCGCCCTCGTTCGGCGCCGGCAGCGTGAAGCGGCCCAGCTCCTGATTGAGCAGCGTCGACTCGTGGCTGAGCGTGTTCGCGGTCTGATTGAGGTCGCTCACGCCGAAGCTCGACTCGCGCGAGCCCTGCTTGATGACGTCCATCGACTTCACGATCGCGGAGCTTTCCGCGGCCAGGATCGACGTCGACTCGAGCACCGTCTGCACGAGCCCCATGATGTTTTCCATGGCCCGGCTGATGGCGCGGCTGCCGGTTTCCTGCTCGCTCATGGCCCGCTTGAGGTGCTTCGTATAGTCGCGCACGAGCGCCGCCTGCTCGCCGATCTTCCGTGAGGTCTGGGACTGCTGCTGCGTGGCGGCGGCGGTCTGCTGGACCATCTTGGTCACTTCTTCGATGGCCGCCGTGGCCTGGGCGCTGCCGCGGGCCTGTTCCTCGGTGGCGCGCGCGATCTCGGAGATCGAGCTCGTGGAGCGATCGGTCAGCTCGAGGATCTTGTCCAGGACCTGCACGGCCCGCGCGGTGAGGCCGACGCCGTCCGACACGCGGTCCGCGCCGACGGTCATCTGATCGGCCGCGCGTCCGACGCCTTTCTGTACGTTCGAGATGAGGGTGCGGATCTCTTCGGTGGAGACGCTGGTGCGCTCGGACAGGTCGCGGATCTCGTCGGCGACGACGGCGAAGCCGCGACCGCGCTCGCCCGCCTGTGCGGCGATGATGGCTGCATTCAGCGCGAGCAGGTTGGTCTGGCCGGCGATGTCGTCGATGACGCGCACGATGTCGCCGATCTCCTGCGACCGCTCGGCGAGCTCGCCCAGCGCGACCTTGGCCTCATCGACGGAGAGCTGGATCTTGCGCATGCCGTCGACCGTGCCCTCGACCGCCGCCCGTCCCTCGTTGGCCGCGTCTTTCACGTAACGCGCGAGCTCCGACGACTGCCGCGCCGAGTTGCGGATCTCCTCGGTCGTCGCATTCATCTCCACCATCGACGACGCGGTCTGGGTGGCGAACGAGGAGAAGCTCTCCGTGTTCGTGGCCACGTTGTTGATCGAGGCGATCATCTCCTCGATCGCGGATCCGGTCTGCTCGACGAATTCGGCGAGCGTGTCGGCGATGCGGCTCACTTCCTCGATCGACGCTGACATCTCCAGGATCGAGGTGGAGGTCTCCTCGGCATTCGCGGAAAGGTCTTCCATGCTCCGGCGCACGTTGTTGATCGACTGGTCGATCTGGGTGACCGAGGCGGAGGTGGTTTCGGTGGAGCTGAGCTGCTCGGAGGCGCTGCGCGCGAGCACGCGCGAGCGGCCGGAGATCTGGTCGCTGGCTTTGGCCACGTCCGCGGCAAGCTGGCCGAAGCGGCGGATGGTGCGCTCCAGGTTGACCACCAGGCCGCGGATCGCGGCCGCGGTGCGCTGCGACTGCGTTTCCAGGACGATGTCGCGCGCGCCGAGGGTGAGATCGCCGGCGGTGACGCGATCGATGAGTTGAATGACCCCTTCGCGCTTCGACAGGACCTTCTTCAGCCAGGCGTTGAAGATCGAGATGGCGATGAAACACGCCACCGCGGCGAGGGCGACGACCTTCCACCACAGACTGAGCGTCATCTCGGGGATCAGAAGCTGGAGAAGGGCGAAGAGAGTGAGGCAGGAGCCGAGAAGGACCCACATTTGCTGAGTCCGGCCGAAGTGTCTCATCCGCATAGAGTTCCCGAGCGCGGATGCTAACACGCCCGTTGCGCTTTCCCGCCCGCCGCGCGAGACGCTACAATCCGCCCGCCCCGGGATGAGAATGCAGGACGAACGATTGGCCGAGCTCGCGCGCCAGGTCGCGGAGCTCGTGCGCGGCAGCGTGGCGGTTGCCGCGCGTGCCGACGGCGCGCCCGTCGTCACCGCCGACAGCACCGGAGCGGGCCGCGCGATCCGCCTCGTGCTCAGCGAATTGCGCCGCGACGTGCCCTACGACAGCTGCTCGGTGCAGGAGTTGCGCGACGCGCGTCTGGTCATCATCGGCGGCGTCGGCTTCGCCGATCTGGACGTCATCCTCGGCGAGTCCTTCCCGGTCGACAGCGTCGACGTCCCCAACGGCGAAGTCCTCCACCGCCGCCGCCCGCTGATCGTCGGCGACACCGAGCAGTACCGCGCCTTCCGGCGGGGCCTGCACGTGGGCCACGGCATCCGCTCCTGGCTCGGCGTGCCGCTCATGCACGAGGATCGCCTCCTCGGCGTGCTCGCTCTCGACAAGTCGGAAGCGGACTTTTACACCCCCGCTCACGCCGAGACCACCCTCGCGTACGCCTCCATCGTGGCCGCCGCGATGACCGACGCGGACGCCGCCGAAGCTGCGGTTTAACTGAAGTAACCGAAGCGTAATCTGACGGTCGTACTGTGTTGAGCGGAGGACACGAGTGAACGCTCTCTCTCAGCTCAAACTCACGATCGACAATCTCAACTGCGACGAACTGCCCCAGCAGAAGCTGGAGCTCAAGACCCTCATCGAAACGGCCCTGATCCTCTACCCGCAGGCGGCGACGATCGGCGCCGGCGGCAACGGCAACGGAAACGGCAACGGTCACCACCAGCGACTCTCGCCGCGCGAGCGCGAGGTGATGACCATGATCCTGTCCGGCCAGCGTCTCAAGCAAATCGCGGCCACGCTCGACATCAGCGTGAAGACCGTGACCACGCACCGCTCCCGCCTTCTCCGCAAGCTGGGCGTGGAGGACAACCTCGGCCTGTACCGCTACGGCGTCCGCAACGGACTGATCTCGGTCTAACCGAAAGAGACCGACCGGGAGGCCTCCTCGTCGTCTCTCGCGGGCGGTCAGCGCGTTGACCGCTGGCACTCCACGCGCTTACATTTCGCGCCGTGGGCATCCTGCGGAGCGCGCTCGTCTTCTCGATGCTGATCTCGCTCAAGCTCGTGAGCCGGATCTTCTACCGCTTCGACTTCCAGTTCATCGGCCCGACGCCGCGCGATCCGTGGGCGGACCTGCGGCTGGTGGCGTTCCTCAATCACACCAGCCTGTTCGAGCCGATCTTCCTCGGCGCCGTGCCGAACCGCTTCATCTGGCGGCTTGCGGCGCATGGCGTGGTGCCGGCAGCCGACAAGACCACCGACCGCCCGCTGGTGGGGATGGTCTTCAAGTTCGTCGCGCACCACGTCATCGCCATCACCCGGCAGCGCGACGACACGTGGTTCCAGGTGCTGAGCAAGATCGATCCCGCCTCGATGGTGGTCATCGCGCCCGAGGGCCGGATGAAGCGAGCGAACGGCCTGGACCTGCACGGGAAGCCGATGAGCGTGCGCGGCGGCGTCGCCGACATCATGCTCGCGGTGAAGAAAGGGCGGATGCTCCTCGCGTACAGCGGCGGGCTGCATCACGTGCAGATCCCCGGAAAGATGCCCCGGATCTTCAAGACCGTGCGCATGCGCGTGGAGAACCTCGACATCGCCGAGTACATCGCCGAGATGTCCCGCCGCGGCGGCGAGGCCGACTTCAAGAAGAACGTGATGAAGGACCTCGACGGGCGCCGCGACCAGCTCGCGCCCGAAGAGGGCAACCTCACGAAAGTGGCGTGACACGAAGTGCTGGGTGCGGAGTGCTGAGTGCTGAGTGGCGGGAGTGATCGAGCAGTAGTGTCATCCCGAGCGTAGTCGAGGGATCCCCTGCTGGAACTCCGTGCTCGCTCCGTAGGCGGGGGATCCTTCGACCGTCCTCCGCTTCGCTCCGGCGGCTCAGGATGACACGTTGAGCGCCCGCGCTACGAGCCGGCCAGCACCCGCGCGAACTCCTCGGGCGGCATCGGTTTGCTGAACAGGAAGCCCTGGATCAGCGGGCACCCGAGGTCGCGCAGGAAGGCGAGTTGGGCCTCGGTCTCGACTTCCTCGGCGATCACTTCCATTTCCAGCTCGCGGGCCAGCGTCATCAGCGAGCGCACGATCGCGGCGCAGCGCTCGTCCTCCGGCAGCGGGCGCACGAACGCGCCGGGGAGCTTGATGCCGTCGACGGGGAAATGCTGCAGATGGGTGAGGGAGGAGTGGCCGGTGCCAAAGTCGTCGAGCCAGATGCCGACGCCGAGCTTCTTGAGCGCGACGAGGACGTCCATCGTCTCCTCGGGCTGGTCGATGTAGCTCGTCTCCGTGATCTCGAGATGCACGTTGCGCGTGTCGACGCCGCACGACGTCACCAGTGACGTCAGCCGGTCCAGGACATTGCCTTCCTGGAACTCGCGCGGCGAGAGATTGACGTGCAGGCTGATGCCCTTCCAGTTCGCGGCGTCGGTGTAGGCGCGTTTGATGAGCATCGAGTCGAGGAGGAAGAGCTCCGGTCCGCAACTCTCTTCCGCAGTCTCGGTGATGATCGAGGCTTCGCGCAGTTTCCCATCCTCTCGCCGCTGGCGCAGCAACGCCTCGACGCCCCAGATCGCGCCGGTGACGGCATCGTGAATGGGTTGGTAGACGAGGGTCAGTCCTCCGTCGTCGTCGATGGCGCGCGCGAGTGCTGCCTCCGCTTGGGAATCGGGCATGCCGAACTACGACGAGCGCCGGGCGATCTGCCACGTCGCCAGCATGATGCCGAGGACTGCCAGGGCGACCAGGATGCGATTGCGCTGGAGCTGATTCCAGAGCGACGCCTGCTGCTTCTTCTCGCGCTCCACGATCTGCATGCGCATCACTTCGCGGCGGCGGATGGTGTCCTTCACGGCGCCTTCGAAGGCGCGCAGCTCGCGGGGCGATTCCGGACCGACGGCCGTGCCGCGGCCCGTGTCGATGAGCACGGACGCCGTCACCGAGGGCTCGACGATGCGGTCGCCGCGCTCGTTCTTCTGCACGCGATACGCGCCCTGCTCGAGATAGGCCACGGTCGGCCCGGCCGCGCTGTTGCGCACGAAGATGACGTTCTCTTCACCGGGCTGGAACGTCGGCGCGCCGACGATGTCCTGGGTGATGTTGTCGATCGTGCCGCCCGGCGTGACGATGGTGATCTGCTGCGTGGGCTGACCCTTCAGTGTCTTCTCCACGGCGAAGGTGGAGTAGGTGAGGATCCACTCCCGGCCCGCATCCCATTGCGCCTTCTGCGAGACGCATTTGCCCACCACGATGGCCGCCGCGTTCTCCACTTTTTCCTCGAAATCGATCGCCCGCGAGATGGTGCCGTACGCGGAGACCGGGAGGATCGACAGCAGGGCGGCGAGGGCGACGGAGGTCCGGGTCATTTGTTCTGTTCGAAGCAATCGGTACGCCATTTACAATCGGCGGCCATGCGTAGAGCGATGTGTCTCACGGTCCTGATGTTCGTTGCAACCGCGACCGTAGCGGACGAGGCGGAAACGCTCCGCCGGATCTTCGATTACGACTGGGAGTGGAGGCTCCGTGACAACCCCGAGCGTGCCACCAGCATCGGTGACCGGCGCTACGACGATCGCCTCACCGATCGCTCGTCCGACGGCTGGGCGAGCCGCCGCGAACACGCCCGGGAGATGCTCGCGCGCGTGCAGGCTGTCGACCGTTCGAAGCTCAGCGACGCCGACAAGCTCAACTACGACCTGTTCGTCTACCAGACCCGTGAGGACGCCGACGGCGTCCGCTTTCCGTTCGAGCTCACGCCCGTCGATCAGATGGACGGCGTGCACATGCTCCTCGGCGAGCTCGCCCAGCGCATGCCCCGCGACACGGTCAAGGATTACGAGAACTTCATCGCCCGCCTGCGCGCCTATCCGCGCGCGGTCGATCAGACCATCGACCTCCTGCAGCGCGGCGCACACGTCGGCGTCACGCCCCCGAAGGTGATCCTCGGTTCGGTCTCCGAGAACATCGCCAATCAGCTCGTGGACGATCCGGCCAGGAGTCCGATCTACGAGCTCGCGTTCGCGAAGACGTCCGTGCCCGAGCAGGAGCGCCTGCGCAAAGAGGTGCTCGAGGCGCTGCGGACCGACGTCCTCCCCGCGCTGCGCAAGCTGCACAAGTTCTGGAACGAGGAGTACTTCCCGGCGACGCGGGAGACCATCGCCTGGACGAGCGTGCCGCAGGGGAAGGAGTGGTACGCGTACCGCGTGCGCGTGGAGACGACCAGCGATCTCACGCCCGATCAGATTCACGAGCTCGGGTTGTCCGAGGTGAAGCGCATTCGGGGGGAGATGGAGAAGGTCAGGCAGTCGGCCGGATTCGAGGGCTCGCTGGCGGACTTCTTCACCTTCCTGCGCACCGATCCCCGCTTCTACTACGACACCCGCGAAGGTCTGCTGGTCGCGTACCGGGACATCTCCAAGCGTATCGATCCGGAGCTGACCCGCCTCTTCGGACGCCTGCCGCGGCTTCCCTACGGCGTCGTGCCGATCCCGGCGTACTCGGAAAAGACCAACACGACCGCGTACTACAACGCCGGCGCACCCGAGGCGAACCGCCCCGGCTACTACTACGTCAATCTGTACGACCTGAAGTCGCGTCCGAAGTGGGAGATGGAAGCGCTGTCGCTGCACGAGGCCGTGCCCGGACATCATCTGCAGATCGCGCTCGCCCAGGAGCTGCCGAACGTGCCGAAGTTCCGGCGCTACGGCGGCTACAACGCATACGTGGAAGGGTGGGCGCTGTACGGAGAGTCCCTCGGCCCCGCACTGGGCATGTACACCGATCCGTACTCGAAGTTCGGCCAGCTCACGTACGAGATGTGGCGCGCCGTGCGGCTGGTGGTCGACACGGGCATGCACGCGAAGGGATGGACGCGCCAGCGGGCCATCGACTTCTTCGTCGCCAACTCCAGCAAGCCGCTGCACGACATCGAGGTCGAGATCGACCGCTACCTGGCCTGGCCGGGACAGGCCCTCGGCTACAAACTGGGGGAGCTGAAAATCAAGGAGCTGCGGGCGCGTGCCGAGCGCGAGCTCGGTCCGAAGTTCGACATCCGGGCATTTCATGATGAAGTACTGGGTGCTGGACCGCTTCCGCTGCCGATGCTCGAGCAGCGCATCGTGGCGTGGATGGGAGAAAGAAACCGATGAAAAAAATCTGGATGCTCGTATCGGCGGCGCTGGTGATCGGCGGCATTGTGGCCATCGTCAGCGTCAACAGGGCCGAAAAGAACGCCGACCGCGCCAACGACTGGACCCAAGTCTCAGCGAAGATCGATCAGGCGAACGGCTCGATGGTAACGGTGCGCTACGAGTCCGGCGGCTCGACGCGACGCATGACCGTTCCGGCCACTCCCGGCGCCACCTACAGCACCGGAGAGTCGCGGGTCATTTACGTGAACCCCTCCGATCCGATGGACGTGCTGCTCGAGCTTCCGCCGCGGCCGCCGACGTGGCCGATGACTGCCGGCGTGGTCTCGATCGTCGTCGGCGCGATCCTGTTCGGTTATTTCCTGCGCGAGGCGTCGATGAATCCGTCGGCGAGGAAAAAGACGTCCGGCGAAGCCACGGGCGGGCGGCGTCGCCCGGCGCCGCCGCTGGCGCGGCTGCAGCCGCCTCCGGGCGCGAAGTGGAAGCGGGAGGATGACGAGTAGCGCGCGTCTATCGCGCGTGGCGCACGAGGAACTCCTTCACGACCGCGACTTCCTCCATCACCACCTGATGGGCCATCGGGTACTCGTGGTACTCGACGTCGAGCCCGGCCTGCTCCAGCACGGCCCGGGCGCGGCGCGCGTAGCTCACCGGCACCACGTCGTCCAGCGAGCCGTGCGAGATCAGCACCGGCGTCGACTTGCGCGCGGCGAGGTCCGGAAGATCGGGTTCGTACAGGCCGCCGCTCATGGCGATGATCGCGGCCGCGTCGCGACGCAGCCCCACGTCGAGCGACATCATTCCGCCCTGCGAGAAGCCCGAGACGATCAGTGACGTCGTCGGATAGTGCGCGGTGATCTCCTCGAGAAATCGCAGCAGCTCCTCGCGCGACGCGACGACGGAGGTCTGTTCCGGCGGCCAGCCCTCGAACCACGTCCAGCCGAAGCTCATGCCCGGATAGGCCTCGAACGCCTTCGGCGCGTTCGGGAACACGAAACGCGCACCGTCGGGCGTGTCGAGCAGCGGCGCGAGGTCGGCCAGGTCGTTCATGTCCGCGCCGCGGCCGTGGATCATGATCACCATCGGCATGGGCTCGCTGTCAGCGCGTTTGGAGGGCACTTCCACTCGGTAACGAAGGTTCACGCGCCGGACTCTATACTGAGCGGCCCATGGGAACGGAGCAGATCGAAGCGGTGCTCGCTGCTGTGCGCACGCAGGCCGCCGCGCAGCTCAAAGACCTCCTGCGTGAGGCCTCGCCGGACGTGTTACGGAAGGTCGCCGTCGACATCGTCCCGCAGCTCATGCGCGTGGCCTCCTACACGGGCGAGCCGCTCGGCACCGGCGAGAACTGGGCCGAGGCGGTGGCGCGCTCGCGTGTGGCCGGGCTGCCGCCGGTTCTGGTCCGCCTGCACCGGGGCCCGTTCGACGCCGAGGATGGGTTGAATGTGATCGCGTCGCTGAACGACGTCGAGTCGTCGCAGGTGGCCATCGCCTTCATCTCCGAGCGTCCGGCGAACGTCGAGCCATTCATCGGTGCGCGCTCGCACTGGACCCTGGACCTGGACGGCCTGGTGAACCTGATGATCAACGCCGGGGTGGGCGTGACGCAGAAGACGTTCGAAGCCCGCCTCGTGGACCCGGCGTACTTCGCGTAACGCCGGCCTCCGGCCGGCCGGATCGCCGGCTTCCCAGCCGGCTCGTGCCCTGTGCCGGCGAGACGCCGCAGACCGTAGAACACTGACTGCGCCTGATTCTTGATAGCTTCCATCTATCCTTCAATGCGGAGGAGGGCAAATGCGCCTCTTGGCACTCAGTGGGTTGGTTCTGGCCTGGACGTTGTCGCTTGCCGCGGAAGAGCGCCAGCCCTGGCAATTCTCCGCGGAGGAACGGCTCACCCTGCGCTTCGATCCCTCGAAGATCAAGGAGCGCAAGGAACGTTATCGCTCGGACCATCGCTTGTCCGTGCGCGACAGCGTCACCGGAAACAACGCCTCCGATCCTGTTTCACCACAGGCCTACGTCATCGATGGCCGGCGCGATCCGCACCTGTTCCTCCCGCATGAGCTGTTCGATCACCTGCTCAGCAGCTTCCATCCGGACGCGACGCTGGCCACGCGGCAGCGGGACTTGTACGGCCGCGAAATCCGAGCGATGGGATTCGACGACGTCGAATTCTTTCGCCGGCTGCACGGCGCGGCCGCACCTTACCTGGAAGTGCGCGAGCGCAATGGAAGCCCCACCTCGCGATCGCGATGCCGCGCGCGGCGCGAAGCGCTGGATGCAGCACGTTCCGCCGTTCGTGATCTCGATGTGATCCTCTATCTTGCCGTCGCCCCTCATAGCCAGCTTGCTTCCTCGACCGGCGAAGCGGCACGTCTACGCGATGCCGAGAGTGGATGCCAATGATGAACCGCGGGTTGCGCACCTGGTTACTCGTCACTCTCTTTCTCGTCGCTGTCCCTACTGCTGGTGACGACAGCAGCGAGTACCGTCAATATGAGGAGGAGCAGGGTTGGCGGCGTTGTCGACGCGCGCATCTACGCTGTCCGTCTCGGCCCCCATCGCGGCCTCTTACTGCAGAACGACAAAGGCCAGCCACAGGCGTTGCGCGTTGGAAGACTCGGTCTTCGCGGACGTGACGCTCAATGTGTATGTCCTGGAGCAGTTGCCCTCGTCGCGGGCGCACTACGATGAGCTACGTCGATTGAACGAGGCGTCATGGCTGCGCGCGCTGCATCTGAAGCTCAGCGACGCTGATGGACGCGCCATGTCTCTTCACCCACGATCGTTTCGCGCAAAGTGCGCCAGCGTTGGCCTGCCGCCGCGCGCGCGGTCGACCGCGACGCCAACGTCGAAACGATCAAGTTGGGCAGCGATTATTCAATGGCGAGTTCGTGCAGTAGTTGCTCGACGCTTGCTGGTACAGAGACAGGTACAAACCACGAGCGCGGGTAAAGATAATCTTCGCCCGATTCATCGATGACACGCAGGTAATTACGATCAGCGGCACCAGGATCTGGGAGGACTTCGTAAACCTTTCGGAGCTCGAGCGTGCCAGCGTATTCGCCGTTCTGAATGCAGATTGCAAAGTGCGTCGGTTCGGTCATCGGCTCGGCGCGAGAAAGCGCTTAAATTAATCGTATCTGTTTACCGACTTGATCGGAGCGCGAAGTCGTAGTTTACTGAAGGCGTGCAGGGCGTGGAGGGGCTGCTCGCCGAGATCAGGGCGATGCGGCAACGGGTCGAGGCGCTTGAGAAGCGCGTGACGGATCTGGAGG
>DATLOL010000048.1:0-3513 GCA_035536275.1 Thermoanaerobaculia bacterium | reverse complement strand
GGCTTCAGCCCGCCGACGTCTTCCGGCGGGCTGAAGCCCGCCGCTCCACTGGGACTCATTGCCGCGATGACCCCGGTCATGTTCGCGTACGGCGGATGGCAGACCGCGAGCTTCATGTCCGGAGAGTTGAAACGCCCGCGGCGCGATCTCGCCATCGGCTTGATCGCAGGCGTGATCGGCGTCGTCACGGTGTACCTCAGCGTCAACTACATCTGCCTGCGCGTCCTCGGCGCGGACGGTCTCGCGGCGACGACGACGCCCGCGTCCGCGGTCATGCGCGCGGTGATGGGCGAGCGCGGCGCGACGCTGATCGCGGCCGGCATCGCCATCTCCACGCTCGGCTTCCTCAGCCAGGGCATGCTCACGGCACCGCGCGTGTACTACGCGATGGCGGAGGATCGGATGTTCTTCGCGGCGGTGGGACGGCTGCATCCGAGGACGCGCGTGCCCGTGCTGGCGATCGTGCTGCAGGGCGTCGTCGCGATCATCATCGCGCTCAGCGGAACGTACGAGCAGATCCTCAGCTACGTCGTAGCGGTGGACTTCATCTTCTTCGGGCTGACCGGGCTCGCGCTGTTCGTGTTCCGCAGACGCATCGCCGAATCGGCGGGATTCCGCACGCCGCTGCACCCGCTGACGACGGGACTCTTCGTCCTCGCCTGCTGGGCCATCGTCGTGGGCACCTTCGTGAAGTCGCCGGTGAACAGCTTCATCGGCGTAGGCATCATGCTGGCGGGCCTGCCGGCCTGGTGGTTGTGGTCCTCCGCGGACCGCCGACGCTAAAATCGCCGCATGCGCAAACTGATCGCGGTCCTCATCCTCTGTGCGTCGTCCGCGATGGCGGAGACGATCGTCGGCTACTACCCGATCTTCGCGAACAGCCTGAGTGGCGAGACGCCGGTGCCGGTGACGATCATCGACACGAGCTCCGGCGCGACCGCCGCGGGCTCGATCGGCGCCGTGGCGGCGCGATTCGCATCCACGGTCTGCACGGGTGACGCGTTCAAGGTGAAGTTCTTCCGCCGCAGCGGGAACACTCTGACGATGACGGCCGAGCGCGGGCCGTTCCCCGTTCCGGGCGCGCTCGTGAAAGTGGCGCTCACGCCCGCGGTTCCCGTCCTGCAGGGCGATCTGATCGGCATCACGGAGCTGAAGTCGTGCGCGCGCGTCATCGGCCGGCTTCCGGTCGCCACCGCGAACGCCTACCAGTTCAACAGCGACGTCACCACGGCCGACATCGCCACCGGCATTGCGCGCCCCTACTTCCAGCTCGCCGCGTACGGCGCGGAGAGCGTCAACTCGCAGGTGCGCACGCACGTGATCCTGGCCGCTGGCGCCGTCTCGGGCAGCGGCGGATCGCAATTCAAGACCGATGCGTTCCTGGGCAGTCCTCCGCGTCGGCCGCTCGGAAGGAAAGCTCGTCTATCACCCGGCCGGCACGAGCGGCACAGTTGGCGACCCGGCGGTGAACTTCGTCATCGATCCGCAGCGCAACGTCACCCTGCCGAACTTCGTCGCCACGAACCTCGGCATCAACGGTCTGGGCAGCGTCGACGTCTACACGACCATCGGATTCGAGCCGCCGATCGCCGCAGTGCGCATCTACGATGACGCCGGCGCCGCGGGCACGAAAGGCTTCACGCTGGACGCGCTCCCGCTCGACGCGGCGCTGCAGCCGTTCGAGAACGCGCTCCTCTTCGCCCCCAACGACACGACCCGCTTCCGCATGAACCTCGGCGTGCGCACAATGGAGGCGACGGAGGTGCAGTTCCTCCACCTCGACGCGGCGGGGTTCCAGCGCGCGTTCGTGAGGCGCGACTTCCCGGCCGACTACTTCATCCAGGGCCTGGTGCGCGACTTCACCGGCGTCGACGTGCAGGCGGGCGACCAGATCATCGTGTATACGCAGCAGAAAGCGGTATTCGCGTACGGCTCGATCATCGACAATGCGGCGAACGACCCGAGCGTGCAGGTGGCGAAACATCTGAAGTGATGAAACGTGCGCTGCTCATCATCGTCCTCGCGATCGCCGCGCTGATCGCGGTTCTGCTCGTGCGCACGTTCACGATGACGTCGCGACAGATCACCGCCGCGGCGGTATCGCCGCCGCAGATCGATCGCGACGCCGCGGTCGCGCGTTTCGCGCGGGCGATTCAGTTCCGCACTGTCTCCGGCCAGCCGCATGAGGAGTTCGTCGCCTGGCTCGCGCAGACCTATCCGCGCGTGCACGCGTCGATGCGGCGCGAGGTCGTCGGGAACGGCGCGCTGCTCTTCACCTGGGCCGGCAGCGACCCCTCGCTCGCGCCGCTGCTGCTCATGGGTCACTACGACGTCGTGCCCGTCGAGCCGGGGACGAAATGGACGCATGATCCGTTCAGCGGCGCGGTCGCGGACGGCTTCATCTGGGGACGGGGCACGCTCGACGACAAGGGCACGGTCATCGCCACGCTCGAAGCCGCGGAGCTGCTCCTCGGCCAGAACCATCACCCGCGGCGCACGATCCTCTTCGCCTTTGGTGCCGATGAGGAAGTGGGCGGCGCCAACGGCGCGGCGGTCGTGGCGAGGTTGCTCGCCTCGCGCGGCGTGAAGCTGGACGCGGTCATCGACGAGGGCGGAGTCATCGCCATCGATTCGGTCGAGGGCGCGCCGAAGCCGGTGGCGCTGATCGGCATCGCCGAGAAAGGCATGGCCTCGGTCGAGCTGCGCTCGCGCGGCAGCGGCGGACACTCGTCGATGCCGCCGGAGCGCACGGAAGTCGGGCGCATCGCCGCGGCCGTCGATCGCGTGCAGCAGCGTCCGTTCGATGCCGGCGTGAAAGGCGCGGCGGAGGCGATGTTCCGCTGGCTGGGACCGGAGATGCCGTTCGGAAAGCGGATGGTGTTCGCGAACCTCTGGCTGTTCGAGCCGGTGCTGGAAGGCATGGCCAAGCGATCGACGTCACTCAACGCCACGCTCCGCACGACCACCGCACCGACGATCATCGGCGGCGGCGTGAAAGACAACGTCATCCCGTCCGAGGCGCGGGCGGTGATCAACTTCCGCATCCTGCCGGGGGAGACGGTGGAGCAGGTCGTCGATCACGTGCGCCGCGCGGTCGATGACGAGAAGGTGCAGGTCCGGCTCGAGGACAGCGCCTGGGACCCGTCGCCGGTGTCGGATGCGGAGGCGCCGCAGTTCCGCGCGCTGCAGCGCACGATCATGCAGACCTTCCCCGACACGATCGTCGCGCCGTACCTCGTCGTCGGCGCAACCGACGCGCGCTACTTCCGCTCACTCAGCGCGAACGTGTACCGCTTCACCCCCGTGGCCATGCGCCAGCGCGACCTCTCGCGCGTGCACGGCATCGACGAGCGGGTGGAGGTGGAGGCGTACGTGAGGGCGATCGCGTTCTATGTGCTGCTGATGCGGAACATGGGCGGGTAGGGAATCGCGCCTTTGCGTCACTCCCAAGAGAGAGAGAGAGGAGCGTCCATGCGTCTTTTCGTTGTTGTCGTCCTATCGTTGTCCCTTTCC
>DATLOL010000047.1:0-24264 GCA_035536275.1 Thermoanaerobaculia bacterium | reverse complement strand
GGGCCATGACCCCGTTCATGCCGCTGCGGGGGCGCAGCATGGGGGCGGCGGTCGTCCAGGTCCGCGTTTGAGGGTCAAAAACTTCGTGCGCGGTCGTCATGAGGGGCGACAATCCATTGCCTTGCCGCCCGCCGACGTAGTGGATGCGGCCGTTGATCGCCGCGCCGGTGAAGTGGTTGCGCTGCGTGGGCAGGTTCGGCAGCACCTCCCAGGTATTGGCCGCCGGGTCGTAGACCGCGAAGTCGGATCCGCGCGGCAATCGTCCACCGGCGACGTAGATCTTGCCGTCGTGCACAACGGCAACGCCGGAGCTGCGCGCCGTGGGCATCGGCGCCTTCGTGACCCATACACCGACCGCGGGATCCAGCTCGTAGACTGTGTTCACGTAGCTGTTAGTGCCCGGGGGGTCATCGGCGTTCAACTGGCCGCCGATGAGGTAGATCTTCCCGTTCACGCTGGCCGCCATCCCGTGGTTGTTAGGCAGCGGGAGCTGTGGACCGTAGGCCCAGGTGTCGCTGGCGATGTCGTAGATTTGGACCGTACGGGCGGTCACCCGATTCTGCGGATAGCCGCCCATGAGGTAGAGCTTGCCGTTCGATTCCGCGAGCGCCAACTCGGAGAGGGGTTCGAGCACCGGGGCCCGCATCCCCCATTCGCCGGGGGCCGGCTGCTGCGCGGTCGCCGCCGAGGCGAGGCCGAGCAGTGCGAGGCACGGAGCGATGCGGACGAGAAGCTTCGCAGCGCGAGATGTACGAGAACCCAGTTCAACGACGCGCCGGCGATGAGCAGCAACGGCGCTGGTGGCGTCGATCGAGACAGCAGCAAACATGTTGGGTAAGCTGGCCATTGTGAGCATGAGGCTGAAGGGTAGCTGCCTCCGGACTCGCCGATTTCGGCCGTAACCCAACTGTGACTGCGCTGGCTGTGTTTGGTCACGCATGCCAGGAGCGGTCTTCAGCCGTGAGTCGCACCTGGGCGGGGGCTGTCAGATCAGATCACATGAACGACCGACGCTGAGCGTGCGAGTACGCGGAGCTTCATGGAAGCGTGCAACACGCGTCACCTGTGATTCGTCCGGTTAACGGATCTGTCACTCAGCTGCGCGGCCACCGGTGTCGACACGAGACGAGATCATTGCGCTGCGCACAGAGCGACGGACCATCCGCCAGATCTCTGTCGTGGCGGGTGTCAGCAGCTCCACAGTGGCGCGGGTCTGTCGCGGCGCGGGGTTGAACCGCCTTCGGAACCTCGAGCCACCACCGCCACCAGTGCGGTACGAGCGGGACGACCCCGGAGAGCTCCTGCACATCGACATCAAGCGGCTGGGACGCTTCGATCGTGTCGGGCACCGCATCACCCGGCAGCGATCCTTGGGGTCGAAGAAGCAGGGCTTCGAGTTCGTCTACGTCGCCATTGATGACGCCTCCCGCCTCTCGTACGTGGAGATCCTCGCGGACGAGCGCAGCGAGGCCGCCTGCGGGTTCCTGGAAAGCGCCGTGACCTGGTTCTCACGTCAGTCGGTACGCATCGAGCGTGTCATGACCGATAACGGCTCGGTCTTCGTGTCCCGCGCCTTTGCCGAGCGCTGCAAGTCGCTCGGCGTGCGACACAAAGCGCATCCGGCCGTACACCCCGCGAACGAACGGCAAGGCGGAGCGATTCATTCAGACGCTGCTGCGCGGAGTGAAGCCAGCGCTTGCGCTCCGCTGAACTGTCGTAGGTGAAGCGATATGCCCACTCGTACATTCACTTCTACAACTACCATCGAGCGCATTCAGCGCTCGCGTACAATCCACCGATCAGTCGCCTGGATAGGAACAACGTCCTGACAATCAACAGTTAGGTCCAAAAACATAGCAGGCCGAGGTCGGCGTGGCCCTTCAATTGACGTGATAGGCTAGGCGAATGCGGATCTTCATCAGTTGGTCGCGCGAACGAAGCCACAAGGTCGCTTCCGCTCTTGAGATGTGGATTCCCAAGGTCATTCAAGCGACGAAACCGTGGCTGTCATCGGCAAATATCGACGCCGGTGTACGTTGGGGTCCAGAACTCACTAATGCGCTAGACGACGTGAACTTTGGCATACTCTGTCTTACGCCAGATAACACCGACGAGGCGTGGTTGCTGTTCGAGGCCGGTGCTCTGTCGAAAGTAGTACTGCACAGCCGCGTTGTGCCATATCTCATTGGTTTCGAATCGCGAGAACTCCGCGGTCCACTTTCGCAGTTTCAGAACGTGCAAGCGGATGCTGTCGGCACGTTCCAACTACTCGAGAGCATTAACGAAACGCTGGATGAGAGACGCGTATCAGCAGACGTGCTGGCAGAGAGCTTTAAAATGTGGTGGCCCAGTTTTGAAGCGGAACTGGATGCGGCATTAAGAATGAGTCCTGTTACGAACCCCGTTCACGCCGAACTGTGGAGGATATGCTTGGCGAAGTATTGGATCTCTTGAGAACCCAGCGTTCTGCGCTGGCCGGTGGACCAGATCCTACAATTGAGGCTACAGAACTCACACCGCCGCCATTACTCGCACCCCCTTCGTCATTAGGTCAACGCGTCCGAGCTTTCCGAGCGCTCCGAGGCCTGACTCAATCTGATCTAGCTGCTCTTGCGGGAGTGTCCCAGACGGTTATTTCGCAAATCGAAACTGGTCGACTTTACCCACCGCTCTCCGTATTATCAAAACTCGCGACTCGTCTTGGCACGACCGAATCCGAGTTGGTCAAGTCGTAGCAACCGGGACCAAGAAGCCATTGCCGGAAAGAACGTTAAGGCCGACCAGAGCTGCTCTGACGAGAAGCCCCTAGCTCATGTCCGGTATCATGTACGGCTCGAGGCCAGCAGATGTGCGAGCGCACGTGTTCCGCCCACCGAGCGCACGGAGGGTTGCATGCCAGTACCCGATAAAGAATGGGGAATAGTCGCCATTCTAGACGCTCTTGGTGCCGCAAGCTACTCTGATCAAGAGATCGGACGCTTCCTTAGATCGCGTGAGATCATTCTTGCCTTGCTGAACGAAAAGGCCGAGGCGGTGCTCGGCGAAATCAAAAAGAGCGGCTTTCCACATTCACATTCAATGACAATGTCCTGATCCTATACCGTACAGATAGACAGGCCACAGCTCGCGACGTCAAACGCTTCTTCACGCTCCTCCGAAAATTTATCGTGGATTCGCTAACTCAGAGGGTGCTGTTTCGCGGATCTATCGGTATTATCGGTATTGGTTCCTTCTACGTCAACGACGATACCAACACTGTGATGGGATCAGCCGTGACCGACGCGGCCGCGTGGTACGACCGCGCTGACTGGATGGGTGTTCATGCCACACCGCAAGCGTCGATCACGATCGACGCGCTTGCGGACTATGATCCAGAAAGTGTGCAATACGTGGTTGTCGATTACGATGTGCCATTTAAAGACATCGGACGGATTAGCCTTAAAACTGTTAATAGGCCCAAGGCGTTTTTTGTGCCCGGCCTTACACCCTGCGCCGACGATGAGGAGCCAGCACGAAAACTGCGCGCTCTCCTCGCCAAACATCCCGTACCTCGTGGTACCGAGCGGAAATACTTCCACACTATTGAATTCTTCGACCACGTCGCGGATTCGCTTGCAAAGAAGAGGAAGAAGGCGCGAAAGAAGCGCGACACGTAACGCGGCCTGAACGTCGCTGCAGCTGTCGCGCCTCGGCTTCCGCCCGCGCGACGATTTGCCGAGGCTTCCGAGTAAAGTCGCCACCGTCCCTCTCGCAGCGTGACCGAACGTAGCGAATCGAGTACTTTAGCGAAAGGACGTTGGGCGCGAAGCGAGCTTTGCGAAAGAGACGAGGTGCGAAGCGGACGCTCGCTCGTCGCCCGCCGAATGCCCAATCGGCGCGGCAGGAAGGTGTCCGCCGCCGCACGGCGTTCGAACCTAAGACCAAGCCGGCAGCTCGGTGGCGGGGTCGGGTACAATCGCATCATGGCAGCGAAGGAACCGATGAGCGGCACACCGGATCCAGTGGTGGATGCGTATAAACCTGGTATCGATCGAACCCTGATCCGAGAGAATCTCAAACGAACGCCAGAGGAACGCGTCCGCGCTCTTCAGCAGTTACAGGCTTTCGCCGAAGAACTGGCACGTGCTGGCAAAGCGCATCCGAGCAACGGCGATCAACGACTTTGAATGAATCCTGTCGGGGCTTCGGGTCGGTCGTGGTGTCATTTATGATCATCGGTGGCGTCGCGGCGACCGTTCAAGGTTCCGCGCGATTAACGTCGGACGTCGTCCTCCGGGTGGACGCGCAAGGCATCACATAAGTTCTCGCTGAGATCACTTCCGATACTGCGTCGTTCCTTCCGTGGGTCCTCTGCTAGAATTTGGCACCATGAGTCGCGACCTCAAGGATCTTGCCGCCGAAGTGTTGGAGTTGCCGATCACAGATCGAGCCGAGCTCGCGAGCCGACTACTCGACAGCCTCGACGATGTTTCGGAAGAAGAAAACGATCGCCTGTGGGCGCAGGAAGCCGAGCGTCGATACGCTGAGTACAAGGCAGGAAGCATTGCGGGAGTTGCGGCGGAGGAAGTCTTCGACCGTCTTCGCTCTCGCGCGAAGTAATGCGGGCGACGTTCCTCTTGCCTGCGCAAGCAGAGGTCGACGAGGCAGTCGCGTATTTCGATGCACAGCATGCAGGCCTAGGTGATCGGTTCGAAGCAGATCTGTTGGCAACCGTCCATTCAGTCACAGAACGACCGCTGTCCGGCAAATTGATCGGTGGTCGCGTTCGTAAGATGCGATTCCGGACCTTCCGCTATAACGTGATTTACGTTCCAGATCCCGACGAGATCGTCATTATTGCCGTCGCACACCACCGGCGACGTCCCGGCTACTGGCACAGCCGCTTGTCGTTAGTCAGGTAGCAAGAGGCCGCCCACGTTGTCGCTGGAGATGGCGTTCATGCAGCGCCCCGTTTGCGGAGTTCCTCGCGGATCACGCGCCGCAGAATCTTCTCGAGCGGCGTCGTGCGATTGGTGATGTAGTCGCGCAACGCCGTGTTGATCATCGTTTGGTAGTTCCCTCCGCCTGCGGCGTTCACGTGTTCCCGGAACCAGTCCAGGATGTCGTCGTCAATCCGAATCGTGATTCGCGACTTGCCCTTCGGCACGGGGACTACCGGTCCGCGCTTACCCTTCGAGAAATCAGTCTTCGTCATCGTCGTATTCTCTCGCTAACTGCAACCCGGCGAAGCATGGGCCGGGCGAGTCCTCCCGCCGGGTACGGGCGTAAGATGACCCCATGAACGCTCGAAGGCTCCTAGCTCTCGCGCTCTTCCTCATGGCCGGGTGGCGGGTCCTGGCCGACGGCGCCCAGTTGCCGCGGCCGGAGCGCATGGTCTCCGACAGCGCCGGCGTCCTCAGTCCGGGCGAGGTCGACCAGTTGGAAGCGAGGCTGCAGCGCCTGCGCGCTTCCGGTCTTGCGGAGGCGATCATTTACATCGCTCCTTCCCTTCCCCAGGAGGCCGTGCTGGAGGAGCTCACGTTTCGTTCGGTCAATGCGTGGGGCATTGGGGACGCGAAGACGAATAATGGTCTGGCGATTTTCGTGTTCCTCGAGGATCGGAAGGTGCGGATCGAGGTCGGACTGGGGTTGGAGGGGCGGGTTTCCGATGCGGCGGCCGCGGCCATCATCGAAGAACAGCTCGCCCCGTCGTTTCGACAGAAGAAATTCGCCGACGGACTGAATGCGGCGACCGATCGGCTCGAGGCGTTGATTCGCCCCTAAACTCCAAGCCATGCAGTTCGTGAAGTACTTGCGGGATGCCGTGCGCGAGGGTGCCGTCACGTGCAGCGTGCGCATCTGGAAGTATCCGCACGTGAAGGTCGGGAACCGGTATCGGATGGAGGCCGGGGAGATCGAGGTCGATGAGATCGAGCCCATCACCCTGGCGGACATCACGCCCGAGCTCGCGCGGGCGTCGGGGTTCAAGACCGTGCCGGACCTTTTGCGCGTGGCGAAGCATGGGCCGGGGGAGCAGGTCTACCTGATCCGGTTTCACTACATCCCGCCGGGGCGGGCGTAAGATCACCCGATGACCGTACGCAGGCTATTCGTGTGGCTGGCCGTTGCCGTACTCAGTGCCGTCGCCGGAACGGCGTCGACACAAAAATCCCGGACCGGCTGGCCCGCTATCGGTCGTGGACGGCGACGTCGGAGCCGCGATTCATGCCCCGCGAACTGGCCATGGCCTGCGCGCCACATTCGATGTCTCTCGACGATCCCGAGAAAAAGTACGGGCCGCATGCGATGCGCTGGGTGCGGGTGTACGCGAACGAAAGCGCCGCTGCGGCGATGCGGAAAGAGGGTCGCACCCGGTTCCCCGCGGGATCGATCCTCGCCAAAGAGAAACTGGTGGATCGCGAGGGCGAGGACTTCGACGCCGTGGCCTTCATGGTCAAACACGAGGAAGGCAAGTTCGAGAAGAGCGGCGGGTGGGAGTTCCTCTTCTATCCCGCTCCCGAGGGCGCGGACGCGTACGACGGCTGCGTGACCTGCCATCGCGTCGGCGCGAAGCGCGACTACGTGTTCGGGACGTTCGAGGACGAAGAGTCGAACGACTGACCCGGCGCGCGCGGTACACTGAAATCCCCTGATCCGAGAGGAGGATTCGATGTCCCGACGTTTCGTCGTTCCTTTCCTGTCTCTTCTCCTTTGCGCGTCCGCCTCGGCCGGTCATCGCTTCAGCGCCAGTGCCACGGCGGTCTCGGGCGAGCACCGCACCGCGGTTGCATCCGTCGCGCTGCCGCCGTCCGGCGGCGATGCCGCGAACGTCGTCCGCGACTACGACGATGGTCTGGTGCGTTTCGCCGAGGCGACGACCGCGGTGCACGGCGCGCGCGAGGGCGACGTCGCCTTCACCAGCACCAGCACGGAGATCCGCGACGTCTGGATCGCCGGCCGCATCCACGTCGATCGTCTGGTCGTGCGCACGAACGCACGGCAGCACGTCGAGGACGCGGAGGCGAGCATCGACTTCGAAGGCTCGCTGATCGAAGGCCTGTCGATCGACGGCAAAGGCGTCGAGGTCGGACTGGACACGCAGTTCTTCGCGAAGCACCCGACCTTCGCCTCCCTCGGCGGCGGCGCGGACTTCATGAACTGCTCGGCCTACGCCGTTGCGACCTGCCACGGCGGCCTGCGCGGCATCCGCATCCCCGACCTGGGCTTCCTCTCGATCGGCGACGTGTTCATCAAGAACGGCGCGCGCTCGATCTCGATGCTGCGTCTCCATCCGATGCCGCGCTCGCGCCGCGTGCGCACGAACGACGATCCGCCGCCGCCCGACCCGGGACCGGTGACGATCGGGGACAGCGGATCGAACGGCGTGCCGATCTGGCCGTGAGGACCGGCATGAATCTCAAGACCTTCATCGCCGTGCTGATGTTCGCCCAGGGGTGTGCGACCGTGCACAACGGGCGGCATCAGGAGGTCAGCGTGGTCACCGATCCCGCCGGCGCCGACGTGGAGGTTCGCTGTGGGAGGAAGCAGCCGCCCAGGGTGACGCCGACGACGGTTCGCCTTCCGCGGAGCGTGGATGACTGTTCGATCGTTCTGACCAGGGAGGGGTTTCAACCGGAGACGGTCGTCTTCGACCCCACTCCGAATCGCTGGTACTGGGCAAACCTGGCCGGGCCGATCGGCGGCGGAACGGTCGGCGCGACGCGGGGCTCCGATCAGGCGTTCGTCGATTTCCTGATCGGCGCAGCGATCGGCGGGTTCGGATTCGGCCTCGACGCCATCACCGGAGCGATGTGGGAGTTCGCGCCCGACCGGGTCGAGCGCAAGCTCGTGCCGAAGTGACGGTCGTTCGCTAAACTGTCGCGCCTCATGCGCGCGCTCCTGACCGTTCTCGTCCTCGTTTTCTCCGTTCTCCCCCTCGGCGCTGCCGAGACGCCGAGTCTGGCCGGGTTCTTTCACCAGCAGGGTTCCGGCACTTCGCTGATGCCCACCGCGGCGCCGATGGAAATGCGCATGTTCAACGCGGGAACGTGGCACGTGATGCTGCACGGGGTGGCGTTCGCGAATCACATCGACCACACCGGCCCGCGCGGTGGCGACGACGTCTTCTCCACGAACTGGGTCATGGCCGCGGCGTCGAAGGAGATGTGGGGTGGCGCGGTGCAGTTCCGGACGATGCTCAGCCTCGAGCCGGCCACGATCTCGGACAAGCGCTATCCGCTCCTCTTCCAGACCGGTGAGACCGCGAACGGGCGGGCCATCATCGACGGCCAGCATCCGCACGACTTCTTCATGGAGCTGGCGGTGCAGTACGCGCGTCCGATCGGCGGGGGCATCGGCTACGTCTATCTCGCGCCGCACGGCGACGCCGCGCTGGGGCCGGTCGCGTTTCCGCACCGCCCCTCCGCCTCGGAGATCCCGCAGGCGGTGCTGAGCCATCACAACCAGGACTCGACACACATCGCGTCGACGGTGATCACGACCGGCTATCGCCACGGCGCGTTCGCGCTCGAGGCCAGCGCGTTCCACGGCGCCGAGCCCGACGAGGGGCGCTGGGACATCGACTTCGGCCCGATCGACTCCTGGTCGACGCGACTGAGCTGGACGCCGACACCGAGTCTCGTCGCCCAGGTCTCCTACGGCGAGCTGAAAAAGCCGGAGGCGCTGGAGCCGGGAGACGTCGCGCGCACGACGGCATCCGTCGCGTACGAGCGGGCCTTCTCGCGCGCGCACCTGTCGACGGCGCTCGTGTACGGCATCAATCACAAGAAGTGGTACGACCAGAAACTGGACTCGTACCTCGGCGAGGCGCTGCTGCACCTCGGCGAGCGGCACTGGGTGAGCACGCGCTACGAGCGCGTCGAGAAGGACGAGCTCTTCCCGCACACGCACTCGCCGGTCAAGCCGGTGGTGAAGCCGGCCATCCCGACGTTCCTCATCCAGTCGCTGCTGGTCGGGTACACGTTCGACTTCTGGCTGCGGCCGCCCGTGCGCATCGGCATCGGCGCGAACTGGACGGCGCACGACACGCCGTCGACGCTGGACTTGTTTTATGGAGACGACCCGCAGAGTCGGGCGGTGTTTCTGCGGTTTCGGTTGATCAGGGGGTAGGTGTCGTCGCGGACCCCTCGTTTCAGCAGGGGATCCTTCGACCGTCCTCCGCTGCGCTTCGGCGGCTCAGGATGACACTCCGGATGACACTCTAATACTCGTGTCATCCCGAGCGTAGTCGAGGGATCCCCTCCCCTCGTTTCGTGGGGAGCGTGTCAGTTTCTCACTGTACGCCGTTTCGGTCCGGGCACCGCGAATACCGCTCGGCGTAGCGACGCGTTGCCGCGGTCGGCGATCCAGACTACGCCGTCCGCGGCGATGGTCAGGAAGCCGGGGCGGTTAAATCGCGCTGACTCGCCGAGGCCGTCCGCGTCGCCGGGTTGACCGGGGGAGCCGGCCACCGTCGTCACCGCGCCGTTCGGCGCGATGCGGCGGACGGTGTGGTTGCCTTCTTCGGTCACGAGGACGTTGCCATACGCGTCGACGGCGATGCCGAACGGTTTGTCGAAGAGTGCCTGGGCGCCGTCGCCGTCGCGATGGCCGGGCGTGTCGATCACGCCGGCGATCGTCGTGACGGAGCCCTGCGGCGAGATGCGGCGGATGACGTGGTTGCCGCGGTCGGCGACGTAGAGGTTTCCTTCCGCGTCGAACGCGAGACCGGCAGGATCGTCCAGGCCGGCGCTCGCCGGGACGAACGTCGTCACGGCGAACTCGCCCTTCGGCGCGTCGAAGGCCATGCGACGGATCGTGTCGTTGCCGCTGTCGGCGATGTAGACACGCGAGAACGCGTCGATCGCGAGACCCGCCGGAGAGCTGACGCGCGCGGCCCTGCCGAGGCCGTCGGCGGTGCCGGCGGTGCCGGACGTGCCGGCGGCGGGGAAGATGAAGCGCGAGTCGGGGTAGACGTAGCGGATCAGATGATTCGCGCCGTCGGCGATGTAGTAGTAGCCGCCGGGGCCGACGGCGACTTCGCCGTCGAGAGTGAGTCGCGGCGAGTTGACGTCGCCGCCGAGGATCAGGTCGGTCACGGCGCCGGTGGCGGGGTCGTAGCGGCGCAGCGCGCGCGCTCCCGCGTCGCCGATGACGAGCGTGGTGCCGTCGATGTCCACGGAGACCGGCTGATTGAGCAGCGCCGAGCGAATGGACGTCACGGAGAGCCGCGGTCCGTCGGCGGCATGCTCGAACGATGCTCCGGCGCTGTCGACCGAGGGACAGCCGTCGAAGTTCGCGCGAACGAACCAGGTCACGTCGCCGCCACCGGCCAGCCTCGCCGTCGCCTCGGTCGTGCTCGAGGAGGTGATGCGGTGCGGCGTCTCGCCGTCGATCGAGACGAGGACGTCATAGGACGTTGCTCCAGGCACGCCCACCCATTTCAAGTCGACTCCCGAGCGCGCCGGCGTCGCGGAGAGCAACGCGGGGGCCTGCGTGCCACACGACGACGGCGTGTAGACGCGGCTCGTCGCGGTGACCACGTTGTCGTTCGGCTTCGGGTCTCCGCCGAAGACGGAGCCGAAGGTCGCCGTGACGGCGACCGAGCCGCTCGCCGGCGGGGTCAGATTGACGTGGAACGCCAGCGGTCCCGGGCCGGCCTCGTCGGCAGCACAGAGGATCCGCTTCGCACTGGGCTCGCAACGCCATCCCGTAGGCGCGCCCGAGCCGGTGAATGAGCCGGTGTCGGTCTCGATCGTCATCGTGACACCCGAGGCGGGATCGAAGGCGAGCACGTCGCCGAAGACGTCGACGCGCTGCGGGGCGCCCGCGGCGAGGTAAGCGAGAAGCGTCACACGCGCGCGCAGATCCATGCTGCTGTGCGCGTAACTGACGGTGCAGACGAACAGCGCGGCCGTCAGGCCGGTGAGACGAAGTCGGGCAAATGTCATTGCAAGTCCTACCGCTTCGAAGCGGCGATCTTGACGAGCGACGCGGTCCGACCGTCTTTCGAGATCGTTACCACGACGCGCTTCCCGGGCGTGACGTCGTCGCGCGTTCCCCGCGTACCGTTCGCGTGCACGTAGGCGGTGGCAGCAGAGACCTCGACGCGCAAGCTCCCGCCATCCGTTTTCTTCATCGTGAACGCGGCCGAGTCGTGGACGGCCGCCACTGTTCCCATGTAGGTGTGGACCTCGCCGGCGTGGCCGAATGCACTCACGGCAGCGAGAAGTGCAAAGCAAACGATCAGTAGACGCATGATTTCCTTTTAGTGATGTGGAGCCGGGTCTTGCGCCGGCTCGGTGCCGGCGAGAAACGCTTCCTCTGCCTGTAACTGCTGCCACTGGCCCGGAGATTTCGGATTGAGCTTCTGCATCTCCGCCAGCTCCTCCGCCGTCAGCTTCGGCAGGTGACGGATGAAGTGCACGAGACCCCAACTGCCGTGCGCGGATTCGGCGGTGCCGCTGCCGAACCCAGGCATGCCGGTGAGGCGCACGCCGTTCTCGATGATGGAGAACAGCTCGCCATCCGATAAAGATTGCGTCGCGGCGAGTGTCATGTCGGGCGCCTTCGGGTACATCTGTTTGCCCATGCCGCCACCTTTGCCGTCGTTGCCGTGGCAACCGGCGCAGTGATCGGCGAAGTGGGCGCGCCCTTCGGCGACGATCTGCGGCGTGAGCGGCGCGGGGTTCTTCATGTTGCGCAGGTCGGACGGCACGGCCCAGTGCCGCATCGCGCGGGCCATCACGGCTTCGACGCGCGACGGTTCATCGTGCGCGCTGAAGCCGCGGCGGAGCATCGAGGCGACGACGGCGATCGCCACGAGCAGCGCCACGGCGACGACGCCGAGGATGACCTTCGACCGCGTTCTCATTTGCCGTGTCCTTCATGCGCGGCCGGTTTCGCGGCCGGCGTGGTGGACATCGCGTCGACGCGCCACGCGGACGTTCCTTTCGGCTGCTTGTACCAGCCCGGATCGCGGCTGTAGTCGATGTCGTCGCGCACCTTCACGAGCGTGAACATGCCGCCCATGTCGATGTTGCCGTACGGCCCCTGGCCGCCGAGCATGGGGATGCTGTTGCGCGGCATGGCCATCGAGCCCTGATGCTCCGCGTGCTCTCCCATGCCGTTCGCGCCCATGACCATCGTGCCGGGCACGAGCTGGTCGAGACGCTGCTGCGTGTTCGTCGGATCGATGCCGAGGAGATTCGGCAGGTCGTGGCCCATCTGGTTCATGACGTGATGCGTCTTGTGGCAGTGGAACGCCCAGTCGCCGGGATTGTCGGCCGTGAACTCGATGTCGCGCGTGGTCCCGACCGGCACATTCACGCTGTTCTCCGGCCACCATGCGGTTTCGGGGATCGGCCCGGCGTCGGTGCCGGTGATGTAGAAGTGGTGTCCGTGGATATGGATCGGGTGCGAGTCCATCGTCAGGTTCGCGAGGCGGATGCGCACGCGATCGCCGGTCCGTACGAGCATCGGTTCCGTTCCGGGGAACACGCGGCTGTTCATCGTGAAAGTGTTGAAGTCGAGCATCACGGTCGGATCGGGCGTCGCCGTGCCGGGCTTGATGAACCATTCATTGAGAAAGATTGCGAAGTCGCGATCGACGCGGCGGACGCTCGCGTCTCTGGGATGCACGATGAAGAAGCCGTGCATGCCGAGGGCAATCTGCGTCATCTCGTCGAAGTGGGGGTGATACATCAGCGAGCCCGTTTGCTGGAGCGTGAACTCGTACGCGAACGTTTCGCCCGGCTCGATCTTCGGCTGATTGAGGCCGCTGACGCCGTCCATGCCGTTCGGGAGGATGAAGCCGTGCCAGTGCACCGACGTGCCTTCCGGCAGTTTGTTGGTGACGAGAATGCGCACGCGGTCGCCTTCATAGGCTTCGATGGTGGGGCCGGGAGTGACGCCGTTGTAGCCCCAGCAGTTCACTTCGAGGCCGTTGACGAACTCGCGGCGCACCGGCTCGGCGATGAGGTGAAACTCCTTCACGCCGCCGACCATCTTGTACGGGAGAGACGTGCCGTTCGGGGTGACGACAGGCGCGCGGCCGCTGGCGCGCTGCGCGCGCAACGGTTTCGGCGGCGGTCCGCTCGCACCCAACGCGCGCAGCCGCTGGCCGAACGCGCGCGTGCTGGTGAGCAGGCCGGTTGCGGCACCTGCGAGACCGGAAAACAGGAGATTGCGACGTGTGAACGGCATGACTAGTGGCCCTCTCTTTGTGTGATTCGCGAGGCCGGTGCGGCACGCTCCCCCGCGTCGGATGCGACGCCCTGCAACGCGCGATCGAGATCCGTGCGGGCGCTCCAGTACTCGCGCTGCGCGTCGATGGAGTCGCGGCGGGCCTGCATTTCGTTCTGCTTCGCCTGCAGGAGCTGGAAGACGCCGACGAGCATGGCGTTGTGCTCGAGCTTCGTCAGCTCGAGGATGCGCGCGCGGCGCGGCACGATGACGTCGCGGTAATACTCGACGCGTGCGCGCGCTTCGGCGAGCGTTGCGCGCGCGGCTCGCAGTTGCGACGCCGTTTCCGATTCGAGCGCGGCCATCGCGTGACGGGCGCGCAGGAACTCCGCTTCCGCTCGCGTGCGCGCCGCACGTCCGGTGTTGAAGATCGGGATCGGGATTTCGATGCCCGGACCGACGGTGTGCTCACCGTCCGGCTCGCGCTCATAGTGGACGTCGAGCACCGTCTCTTCGAGCATGGCCAGCCGTGCGATCGGCACCCCGCGCTGCGCGATCTCCAGCTCCCGGCGGGCGATGGCGATGTCGAGACGCTGGGTTGCGGCGAGCTGTTCGAGCTGCTGCTGTTCCAGCTCCGTCGCCGGCAGCTCCGGGAACGTCGCCGGCACGCGCCATTCGGCGGTCATGTTGCGCAGGCCCATGGCGCGCAGCAACGCTTCGCGGGCGAGCACGACGCGCTGTTCCGCGCGGGCGAGGTCGAGCTTCGCCTGCTCGTAGAGCGCCTGTTCGTTTTCGAGATCGAGATCGGTAATGTTCTCCGCGGCGTGTTGTTTGATCGCCACTTCCGCGGAGGTCTGCGCGGCGTCGTGCGTGGTGCGGCTGAGCGCCACATGCTGCGTCGCCGCGAGCAGCTCGTAGTACGCGGCGCGCACGTCGCCGGCGAATCGCAGCACTTCGGAGCTGACGCGCATCTGCGCGGCGTCGAATGCTGCACGGCCGAGGGCGCGGCGGCGCGGGAGCTGGATCAGGTCGATGAGCGATTGCGCGAGGCTCAGCTCGAAGGGGCGGTAAGGCTCGGCGGGATAGCGGATCTCCGCCTCGAGGATCGGGTTGGAGATCGTCGAGGCTTCGATCAGATCGGCGCGAGCGATGCCCAGCTCCGCGAGCGTGACCTGGAGACGCGGGCTGTTGAGCATCGCGATCGCCACCGCTTCGTCGGCGGTGAGCTCGTCCGCGAGCATCGCCGCGACGCGCTCGTGATCCGACGTCGAAGGTTGTGCGTTCCATTCGACGGCCGGCCCGCCGCGCTGGGCGATGGCCTGCTGCACGTCGTTCGTGCCGGCGTCGCGCGGCACGCTCACGCACGAGGTGAGCAGGACCGCCGCGAGGCCGAGAAAAATGGCTGTGCTGTGCTTCATGAATTCGTCCTCACTTCTTCTTCACGAGCGTCATCCCGCACTTCGAACACGTGCCTGGCTTGTCGCTCGTCACTTCGGGGTGCATCGGGCAGGTGTAGATCGTCGCCGCCACCCGCGTGGCCGCTCCGCCGTGCTGGCTGTGATCCGTCGCGGCGCTCGTGTTCGATGTGCTTCCATCGCGCGTGGCCGGCATCGGCGACGGTGGATTCTCGCGATCCTGACCGGGCGTGATGCCGCGCGTCTGGTGACCTTCATGGCCGCCGCCCTGCGCGGCCTTCGCCGCTTCGGAAACGGCGACGGGAGCGGGTGCATCGAACGCGTCGCGGCGCAAGGTGGCGGAGGGCTGCACGCGCTGCATTTCGGTATTGGAACGCGGTGCCGATGCGATCACGGGCGCGCCGGCTGTGCCGGTCGTGCCGTGTCCCATGGCCGCATGATCCGTGGTGGCAGCCGTCGGCGTGGTGCCGTGCCCCATGGCCGCGTGATCCGTGGCGGCAGCGGTCGGCGTGGTGCCGTGACCCATCGCTGCGTGATCGGTGGTGCCAGCGCGCGGCGTGGAACGGTGTCCCATGGCGGCATGATCGGTAGCGCCAGCGCGCGGAGTGGCGCCGTGCCCCATGGCCGCATGATCGGTAGCGCCAGTGCGCGAAGTGGCGACGTGACCCATGGCCGCGTGATCCATCACGCCCGTGCCCGTGGTGCCGTGGCCCATCGCGGCGTGATCGACGCTTCCGGTCGCCGAATGTGCGCTGTGGTCCATCGTGCCGCTCGCGGCGGAGCTGCCGTGATCCATGCCCGTGTGCGCGTCCGTGGTCGCGCCGTGTGCGCTGTGATCCACCCCGGTCGCCGTCGCCGTGGCGTCATGGCCGCCGTGTTCGTGGCCGCCGCCAACCGGAATCCCTTTCGCTTGGGCCTCGCGATACGCCTCCGCGCTTTTCGACGCGACGCTCTTTTCTCCGCCGCAGGCTGCCGCGATCAGCGACAAGCCGAGCAGCGCTCCGCGCATGATGTTCATGCCGAGATAACGCTTCATGTGGAAACTCCTTACAGGGACAAACAACGAACTTGCGGGGAAGGGGGACGTGGCGTCAGGCAGCGATCAGCGGACACACGAGTGCCCACGACGCGAAGCGCGCCACGTGAAGGCGGGATCAGATGAGGAAGCTTTCGACGAGGGCGTGCAGACCGACGTCCCGATCGCAGCGAACAGCGCCGAGGGTGATGAAGCTGCGATAGCCGGTCGTGGCGGTAGGCGCAATCGCGCGCGGTTCGCCAGCGACGGCCGCGAGCCTGAACAGGTTCGGCACTTCGGTCGCGATCCGCTTCACCGGCTCCTGCTTCTCGCGAGCCGGCGCGGGCGGTGTGGCCTCGTGGTCGTGCGCGTCGTGGTCGCCGCGGATGACGTTCGCGGCCATCTCGCAGATCGGCATCAGCTTGTGCGCGATCTGGTGAAACGGGAGGACGCAGCAGCCGACCAGAAACACCGTCGCCAGCAGCAGCGGAACGGTCGTTCCGGCGATCCAGGCGGCGGCGATGGCTTTGCGTTTCATGAAGTGCAACTCACAGTGCCGAACAACGGCGCAGCAGATCCCGTTCCCGAGTCAGAATCGGCCGCGTGCGATATGGACGCGTTTGCTGTTCGCGGTCTGCTCGGTCCAGGCGAAGTAGACGTCCCGCTCGATGCGGGCCGTGCGGGCGAACCCGGCCGCTCGCGCGGTGCTCGAATCCGCGATCTTCATCGCGGGCTCGGCCTTGCCGGCTCGTGTCACGCGCCGCGCGCGGATCTCGCCGCCCGCCTGTGTCTGTTCGAGCCACGTCACCAGCGCAATCTCCTCGTCGAGTAGCAGCACGTCCAGGCGGCCGATCGGCTTGCCGTCGTCGATCTGCACCGGCTTCGCGAACGTCACGCCGCCATCGTCGGAGAACGCCACGTACGCGCGTCCCTTCTCCTGCGCGGCCGTGAACCACGCCGTCACGACGCGCTTCCCGATCGCGTCGGCCTGCGGACCGTTGACGGGGCAGGCGTCGATCTTCCAGTCGTCCGCATTCACCCGCGCGGGCTTCGTCCAGCCGTTCGCGGTCTTCGTCACGTATGCGATGTCGCGCACTTCCTCCGGCGAGCGATCGCGGTAGACGATCACCGGGCCGGAACTCGTCATGGTCATTCCGGTCGTGCAGCATTCGCACGTGCGGTCGTCGAGCTCGACGTCCTCTGCGATCGTGCCGTTCGCGCTGACGGTCGCGTAGCGAATGCCCATGTCTCCGCCCATGTCGTGCCCGGCGTGATCGCCGCCGGTCATCTTCCGGCCGTCGAGCCACGTCGCGCCGACGCCGCCATCCGGCAGCGCCGCGAGTGTGACGAAGCCATGCTCGGCCTCCTTGCCGTCGCGATTGAGCAGGAACGGCTTGCCCCAGGTCGCGCCGCCGTCCGGCGAAGCGGCCATCTGCACATCGTACGAGTACGTCCCTTTGCCGCTCTTCTGCAGCCAGTGGGCGAAGAGCGCCCCTTTCGCGTCTTCGACGATCGAGGGGAAGTCGGCCCAGTTCACGAACAGGTCGTTGCGCTCGACGATCGTGCGCGGCGCGCTCCATTGTCCGCTGCCGTACCGAGCGAATCGGAGCGCGACGCGGTCCGTGTTCGCGACCGGCTCGAGCCAGCTCAGAAGGACGCCGTCTCGCGTGACAGCGAGGAACGGTTCGGCTGCGCCGGCGCCCGCCGGGGAGGGAAGCTCTTGGACGACGGACGCCTGCGTGGTCGCAGTCCTCGCCGGTGGCGCGGGCTTCCCGCCGTCGCTGACTTTCTCGCCGGCGCATCCGAGGATCGCGACAGCGATCAGCGCGAAAACAATCCGTCTCACGTTCACCTCCACCGGCCGCGCATTCTAATCGCCGCCGCCGGCTACGCGGCGCCGCGTTCTTCGCGCTGCTTTCGCCGGCCGAATCGCGTCAGCCCGCGCGGCTTGTAGACAGCGAGAACCGTGTTCACGACGAGCACCACAATCACCGCCCCGGCATCGGCCACGAGTTGCATGCGCACCTCGCGCAGCTCGTGCCGTGCGGGCGGTTGCTGCGCCGCGACATCAGCCATGTACCGGATCGGGCGCGTGTGCACGAGCAGCACGACGGTCGCGAGGATCGTGAGCGTGAGTTTGATCGCGACCCAATAGTGCCGGAACAGCCCCCACGTCGTGCCGAGAGACGACACCAGACCGGCGTCGTCTTCCGGCGGGTTCATCGCGACCCATTGGCGTTCAGACCGGCGACCTGCACGGCGGGCGAAAGGGATCAGAAGTGATCCACGGCGGGTCAATCCCTTTCACGCTGCATCAAGGTTGACCCATGCCATTCTCCAGCTGTGCTACTAAATCGTGCGTTTTCAACAACATGCATTCCTCACGGGCTTGGTCATCCGCTTGCCTTTCTGCCGGACTGCCCGAAAGAGGCAATGACCGACCGAAAAGGAGTGTCCATGAAGAGAGCGCTCGTCCTCGTTGCAATTCTCGCCGTAACGATCCCTGCCTTCGCCAGCCACGGCTGGAGCACCTACCACTGGTCCCGAAGCTGCGGGACCTGCCCCCGAAACATCACGATCTACGACACCACCATTGCGACTTCACGCGCCAACTGGCCGGACCACCTGCGCAAGTCGGTGTTCGGCGATCCGGCGAACCCGAACAGCGCCAACCGCCTCGGGTGGAACGACTCCGTGGTCATCAACCTCTCCATCACGGGCAGCACCGCCAGCCGCAGCACGTGCTCGCCGGTGGCCGGCGCGATCCGCGTCTGCAACTACACCTACGGCGCCAACGGCTGGCTCGGACTCGCGCAGATCTGGCTCGGCAGCGGCCACATCTCGCAGGGCACGACCAAGGTCAACGACTCCTACTTCAACAGCGGCTACCCGATCACCGAGCAGCGCCACGTGATGTGCCAGGAGGTCGGTCACGACTTCGGCCTTGGCCACACCTCGGAGAACGGGTCCTCGCAGAACACGTGCATGGACTACTACGGCAACACCAGCAACAGCGACTGGACCAGCACCGGTCCGAACTCGCACGACTTCAGCCAGCTCCAGACGCAGCATCACTGGGGAACGTCGAACGCGACGTCGGGGCCGGACGCGATCACCGACGCGCTGACCGAGTCCGCGCGCGTCCCGACGTTTGTCGAAGGTCTAGAGCTCGTTCATCCGTGGCAGTGGGGTACGCCGATCGAGTGGGGTCCCGAGGGGACGCCGGTGACGTATTTCCTCAAGGTCGGTCCGAACCATGATGATGGCGTGCTCACGCACATCTACCCGGCCCGCGAGCAGCGCGGCCATGAGCCGCGCGATCCGGTTCCCACGCCGGCCGCGACCATCGACTAATTTCGCCCGTGGAGGGCGCCACCGGCGCCCTCCACTTTCGCGTTCCGCAGTCTCAACGCGTTTCCGATCACCGAGACGGAGCTGAACGCCATCGCCGCCGCGGCGATCATGGGGCTGAGGAGCAGGCCGAAGAATGGGTAGAGCACGCCCGCCGCGATCGGCACGCCGAGGGCGTTGTAGACGAAGGCGAAGAAGAGGTTCTGGCGGATGTTTGACATGGTCGCATTGCTCAGGCGTCGGGCGCGTACGATGCCCCGCAGATCGCCTTTCACGAGCGTCACGTCGGCCGCTTCCATCGCCACGTCGGTGCCGGTTCCCATCGCGATCCCGACTTCGGCCTGGGCGAGCGCGGGTGCGTCGTTGATGCCGTCGCCCGCCATTGCCACGACGCGGCCCTGCTGCTGCAGGCGTTTGATCGCGTCGGCCTTCTGATCGGGCAGCACTTCGGCGATCACGTCATCGATGCCGAGCTTCTTCGCCACCGCCTGCGCCGTGGTCTTGCTGTCGCCGGTGAGCATGACGATGCGCAGTCCTGCCGCGTGCAGCTCGCGGATCGCGTCGGGCGTGGTCTCCTTCACCGGATCGGCGACGCCGATGAGACCGGCCGGCTTGTCATCGACGACGACGAACATCACCGTCTGGCCTTCGCCGCGCAGCGTCTCCGCGCGTTCCGTCAGCTCGCGCGCATCGACGCGCAGCTCCTCGAGCAGCGCGCGATTGCCGAGGGCCACGCGCTTGCCATCGACGACACCGCGCACGCCCTTGCCGGTGATCGACGCGAACTCCGTCGCCGCGCGCACCGTTGCGCCGCGCGTCTCGGCGCCGGCGATGATCGCCGCCGCGAGCGGGTGTTCGCTGGCGCGTTCGACGCTCGCGGCGAGACGCAGCAGCTCCGCCTCATCGAAGCCATTCACCGCGACGACGGACGCCAGCTCCGGCTTGCCGCGCGTGAGCGTGCCGGTCTTGTCGACCACGAGCGTGTCGACCGTGCGCAGCACTTCGATCGCCTCCGCGTTGCGGAACAGCACACCCGCGGTCGCACCTTTGCCGGCCGCCACCATCACGGACATCGGCGTGGCCAGTCCGAGGGCGCAGGGGCAGGCGATGATGAGCACCGCCACGGCGTTCACGATCGCAAAGACGAGGCGCGGTTCCGGTCCGACGAACGCCCACACCGCGAACGTGATCAGCGCCACCGCAATCACGGTCGGGACGAACCACGCCGAGACCTGGTCGGCCAGTTTCTGAATCGGCGCGCGGCTTCGCTGCGCCTGCGCCACCATGTTCACGATCTGCGAGAGGAGTGTGTCGGCGCCAACGCGCTCGGCGCGCATGAGCAGCGAGCCAGTGCCGTTCACGGTCGCGCCGATGAGGCGATCGGCTTCCGCTTTCTCGACGGGCAGAGGCTCGCCGGTGACCATCGATTCGTCGACGTTGCTCGATCCTTCCGTGACGGTGCCGTCGACGGGGATCTTTTCGCCCGGACGGATGCGCAATATGTCGCCCGGCTGCACCTCTTCGAGCGCAACATCCTGCTCACGACCATCGGGGGTTACTCTCCGCGCCGTTTTTGGCGCCAGCCCGAGGAGGGCACGGATCGCCGCCCCGGTCCGGCTGCGCGCACGCAGCTCCATCACCTGGCCGAGAAGCACGAGGGCCACGATCGCCGCCGCCGCTTCGTAGTACACGCCGACGTGCCCCATCGCATCGCGGAACGTGGGCGGGAAGAGGTTCGGCGCGACGGTGGCGATGACGCTGTAGACGAAGGCCACCGCGACGCCCAGGCCGATGAGCGTGAACATGTTCAGGTGCCGGTTGATGACCGACGTCCATGCACGCTCGAAGAACGGCCAGCCGCCCCACAGCACGACCGGCGTCGCGAGCGCGAGCTCGATCCACGGTGCCCAGCTCAGAAGCGTGTGTCCGAGCAGATCGTGCGCGACCGGGAGATGCCGCAGCATCGCAAAGATCACCAACGGCACGGTGAGCGCGGTGCTGACCCAGAAGCGCCGGGTCATGTCCGTCAGCTCGGGGTTGTCCTCTTCGAGCGTGACGGTGCGCGGTTCGAGCGCCATGCCGCAGATCGGGCAGTTTCCCGGTGCATCGCGCACGATCTCGGGGTGCATCGGGCAGGTCCACTCCGTCTTCGTCGCAGGCGCGGTGACCATCTCCGGTTCGAGCGCCATGCCGCACTTCGGGCAGGCGCCCGGCTTGTCCTGCCGCACTTCGGGATCCATCGGGCAGACGTACATCGCACCGGCCGGTGCCGGTTTCGGCTCGGGGCGTTTCCCACCGGTGTACGCTGCCGGGTTCGCATCGAACTTCGTTTTGCAGCCGGGATTGCAGAAGTAGTACGTCGTGCCGCCGTACTCCGAGGAGCCGACCGCGTCGGCTTTGGAGATCGTCATGCCGCAAACCGGATCGACTTCACCGGCTGCGGTTGCGTGTTGGTGCTGATGGTTGTGCTTCATGACGATCTCCGTTGTTCTCACTTGTCAGCAGCAGGAGTGCCCGGTCGAGCAGCACGAGGCGGCGGCAGCGGGCGCAGCGCTCGCGCCAACGTACTCGGCCGGCGCGACGTCGAACTTGGTCTCGCAGCCGCGGGAGCAGAAGTGGTACGTCTCACCGTTATAGCTCGACGAGCCGACCGCCTTCGCCGGGTCGATGGTCATCCCGCAGACAGGGTCGGTAACGGTGGTGTTCGCTGTCGTGGTGTTGTTCATGTGTGTCTCCTTCAACTGAGCTAACGCATCACCCGCGGCGGTCTTACACTTCGCTTTCGGCAACCGCATGAATTCAGAACTCACGCTCTGCTCGATTACACGCTCTGGTGGTGGCATTGGGCGAATCACCGCATCCCGTTCTTCTGGCGTTTCCACCTGGTGCACCACGGCGATCGCGATCTCGACGCGTCGACCGCGCTCCGCTTTCACTTCGGTGAGCTGATTCTTTCGATCCCGGTCCGAGCCGCGCAAATGATGGTCATCGGTGTCGATCCCCAAACACTTTGGCTCTGGCAGACGTCTCTTCGGCTCGATCCTCTTTCACCACGCGAACTTCCGGCTTCCGCTGCGCGTCGAAAGAGTGCTCGTCTGGCTGATCGGCAACTCCTCGCATGCACGGCATTCATCACTCCGACCGGTTCGACGAGACCAACAGCAACTGGTCGAGCCTGCTCTCCGTTTGGGATTTATTGCACCGCACGTTGCGGCTCGACGTGCCGCAGGAAGCCGTCGTCATCGGCGTACCGGCATGCCACGCGCCCTCCGATGTCACGGTCGGCAAGATGCTTGTTCAGCCTTTTCGACGACAGCGCAGCGACTGGCGTAAAGGATCTTCGGGCGACGGTGAATAGAATAGTGGAGGCACGAAAATGACTCGACGAGCACGGCTCTCTCTCTTCGCATCGGTTCTCGGGCTCGCTCTGTGGAACCCGACAGGTCTTGCGCAGACGACCGCAACGGGACTCGCGCGGCTCGACTTCATGCTCGGTGAGTGGCAGGGGACGAGTCGCGGCGAACCGGGCGAAGGGAAGATCGAGCGGGTGTGCGCGAAAGTTCTCGACGACCGGTTCGTCGAATGCCGCACGACGGTGACATATCCCGCGCAAGCCGCGAATCCGAAGGGTGAGGTTCACGTCGACCGCGCTCTCTTCAGCTACGACAAGAGCACGAAAAATCTCCGCCTCCGGCAGTTTCACGGCGAGGGGTTCGTGAACACGTATGCCGAGGGCGATCCGCTGTCGTTCGTCACGACCGAAATCGAAAACATTCCGGCAGGATGGCGGGCGCGCGAAACCTACGAGTCGTGGTCGCCGGATTCGTGGTCCGAGCGGTTCGAGCTCGCAGGACCGGGCAAGGACTTCAAGCTTTACTCAGCGAGCACGCTGCAACGCGTGAAGACGGCCGCCAGCACCGGCGAAACAAAACCGGCGACGATCGCCGAACAAGCCGCGGAACCGCTGTGGCGATTCGACACGCACGGTTGAGTGTTCGTCTCGCCGACGGTCGTCGGCGAAGCGGTGATCATCGGTTCCTGCTCCGGCTCGTTGTACTCGCTCGATCGGACGACGGGTGAGCCGATCTGGCTCTACGACACCGCGGGCGATGGCCCTCGCGCGCAGTTTCACGGCGAGCCGCTTCTGCTCGGCGATCGGATGGTCGTTCCCACGGACAGCAATCCGACAGGCCATGTCTACGCGTTCGACATTGCGTCCGGCAAGCTGCTGTGGAAAGTGCCGTTCAACTACGGCGTGGGAACCACACCGCTGCTCATCGGCGATCGGATCGTGGTCGTGTCGGTCGAAGGTGACATCGCCGCGATGGAGTCGAAGAGCGGCAAGATCGCATGGCGCGTAACGCCCATTGGAACGCTCAAGCCGGGTCTGGCGATCCCGTCACCCGCTCACGCGGCGAATCGCATCCTCGCCGTGGACAATACGAATCAGATCGTCGCGCTCGACGCCGCGAACGGGACGACGGTGTGGCGAAAGACGCTCTCCGGCCGTCCGAACACGTCGCTCCTCGTCACCGGGAACGAAGTCGTCGTGGGCACCGCGGATGGCTACCTGCACAGCATCTCTGTGCAATCCGGCGACGTGACCAAGCGAACGAAGCTCGACGGAATCCCGTACGGGTCGCTGATCGGGCTCGATGAACGGCTGCTCATCCTCGTGAGCAGCCGGACGAGCAAGCTGCTCGCGCTCGACGCCGCCAGTCACGTGGTTCGCTGGCAGCAGGAGACGCCGAAGGAGTGGACCACGTATCGGCCGCTCGTCACCGGCTCTACCGTGATCGTCGGAAGCGAGGAGAAGAATCTTTGCGCATTCGATCGAGCTACCGGCGAGCGTCGATGGTGCCGGCCGGTCGGGCAAGTTCCGCGGGGGCTCGGCATCTCGTCGGACGGGACTCTCTACGTTGGTTCGCTGTCAGGCGTCGTGCAGGCGTTCCGCGGGGAGACGCGATGATCCCCGTGACCGCCCGCACTATCCACCCGCATCACTTTTATCCGCGCCGGCCGCGAAACGGCCGCCCGAGCCTCGAAAACGGCTCCTGGGGACTCAAAAAGAGCTCCCGGGACATCGATTACACCTTCCCAAGCGTCGCCGCGAAGTGCCCCGCGGCCGAAAAATAGGACGATTGATATCGCCCGTATCGATTGCACGTTCGCACTCGTGCACCCGTTCGCCCGAGCCGTCGATCGATATCGCCCCATATCGATCGTACGCTCGCCGCGCTCGTGAACACGCTCGCCGAGGCCACGAGTGATGTCAGCACAGCTCATTCGCACGCTCGCCGAAGCCACGATGGATATCGGCCC